>DATDQD010000093.1:0-36259 GCA_035292425.1 Bacteroidota bacterium | reverse complement strand
GATTGCTCTTTTCGACCGCCATCAGAGGTTCCTTCGGAAAACCCGCCCTGGCAGCATTAAAAGAATCCGCGTCCATCTGTCTCGACCTTTCCACCCATGGGGGGGACCTCCTCCTGGTTCCGATCAATTTGAGGGGACGATCCCCCTCCGGACCCGCTTCCCCCTTCGGTTTTCGACTCCCGGGGAGGAGCGGAGAGAAAAAACGCCGGCTGATCCCGGTACATGACTTTGATACTCCCCACGGCGAGAAAATCAGGACGGAGTTTTTTCATCGGGAAGAGATCGCATCCCTCATCCTCGAAGGGCCCCTTCATGACGCGACATTCGGAATGCTCGTCGCGGACCTTGGAGGCTCGTTCAGGGCGGCAAACGGATACCTGCTCCGAATGTTCGGGATCCCACTCTCCGGCCGGGAACTCCCCGGACCGATGTCATTCGTCGGCCCGGACCAAAAATGGCCCTTCCTCAGATTTATCGTCCGGGCCCGAAAATCGCGTAATGCGACAATCGACCTGGGAGGTGTGTCCGCCGAAGGCAGGGCGGTCCCGGTCCGCGTCCGTTCGATGCCGGTGGAGGGGGGCCTGACCCTCTTCCTTGTGGAAGAGAATCGCGCGAATGAGGAGGCAGGGAGAAAAAACGCCGAACTCATCGAGGAGGTCGGGTCCCTGTTCGGCGATCATCCCGTTCCCCTCTGTTACACCGACAGGAGGAAGATCTCGGCCGCGAACGCTGCTTTCGCCAGGCTCTACGGCGCGGCTTCCGGGTGGTCCGGGGCCGCCGCCCTCTCCTCCTGTTTCCCCCAGAAGACACTCAAACAACTGAGAGAGGGGATGGAGGGCGCCCTCTCCGCCGGTGAACGGTTGACCGTCCGCGGACATCTTCTCAGAGCGGACGGATCCGAACTTCCGGCAAGAATTTCCATCGCCCCCGCCGGACGGGGACACGAGGGGCAATGCGTGGTCACCGTCGAAGACGTCTCGGAATTCACCTCCAGGATCGGGACGCTCGAGGAAAACGACAGGCGATTCAGGTCCATCGCGGAGCAGCTGTCGCTGCCGGTCGCGCTCCTGCAGGGGAGGGAGATCGTCTATTGCAATCCGCAGTGCGTCGAACTGCTCGGGCCCGGCGGGGCGGACACGATCCGCGGCCGCTCGATCGTCGACTTCATTCCCGGGGAGGAAAGGGACGGGTTCGACGGCGCCTTCACGAAGTTTCTCGCGTCCAGGCAGGCCTCTCAGCGGGTCGATACGACCATCGTCAGGACGGAGGGCGGCCCGCTCGCTGTACGGTTGACCCTCCGAAAGCTCCAGGGGGTCCCCGATGCCGGCATTCTCGTGGAACTCGAGGACGTCACCGAGCGAAGGAGGGAGGAGGAACGGCTTTCGGGGATGCAGGAGGGGACCGAACGGATAAAATCGATCCTGGAAGCTGCGACGGGTACGCTCGAATATGAAAAACTTGTTCATGTCGCTCTCGACCGGTCGCTCGACGTCCTCGGATGGTCCGGGGGGGCGGTCTTCGTGATCGACGCGGCGGCGAAATCATGTACCTCCGTGTACGCCAGGCACATCCCGAAAAAACTGCTCGAGACAATTTCCGTCCTCCCCTCGACGGAGGGTCTTGGAGGGTATGTCTCGAAGACCCTGGAGAGCCACGTTTTTTCACTTGAAAAATACCCCAGTTACCTGCCGTTCCGCATGCTCTTCCGCCGGCACCGGATCAGGCAGATATCGCTCATTCCCCTGGTTCACGCGGAAGCCCCGATCGGTTTCATCCTGGGGATATCCGTCGAGGGACGGAAGGCCGATGCGGTTTCGCTCGACACATTGACCACGCTCGGGCGTCAGCTCGGAAACGCGATGGTCAACGCCCGCAAACTGGCCGCCGTCAGGGAATCCGAACACAGACTCCATACCGTCGTGGATTCCCTCGCGGGGATCGTGTACACGTCGGGACCCGACGGTGTGATCCTCACGATCGACGCCGCCGTGTCGGGCATCCTCGGGTATACGCCGCGCGAGTTCGACCGCAACCGGTCATTGTTCCTCTCCCTGATCCATGAGGAGGACAAGAAAATTTACCTGGAGAGGGTCACGGGGTCGGAGGGGCTCGGCTCCGGTTTCGTCCGCGAGTACCGCGTGCGGCCGAAGGCGAAAGCGGCGTTCCGCTGGATGCGGGACTCGGTTTCCGTGATGAGAGACCTTGACGGGAAAGTCGCCGGGTTCACGGGGATCCTCTCCGACGTCACCGAGGACCGCGAAAAGTTCCGGGCGATGATGACCGAACATACCATCCTCCGGACGGTGCAGGACGCCCTGCCCGACGGCGTCGCCGTCTTCGACGACGGTGCCGCCTGCGTGGACTGGAACCCGACGATGGAACTCCTCACGGGAACCGCGAGGGCGGCGGCCGTCGGCAGGAACGCGAATGACCTCGTGCCGCTGCCGGCGTCGCTCGGTTCCGACGGTTTCCAGCTTGCCGTCGCCGCGCGGAAACCTTCCAGGCTCGGCCTCGTGGAATCGTCGGCGCATCCGGGGACGTGGTACGAGTCGTTCCTGGTGCCGGTGCCGGGACGCGGCGAGGCGGGACCCGGTTTTCTTCTCCGTTACACCGACGTCACCGCACGCCAGGCGGAACTCGATCATCTCCTCCAGTCCGAAAAAATCCTGCTCAACGTGATCAACGCGATGGACGACGTCATGATGATCACGGACCTGAGCGGGAGGGTCGTCGAGGTGAACCAGGCGTTCCTGAAGGTCATGAGGTATCCGAGGAGCCAGGTCGTCGGCCAGGAATTTCCTTACCGGTGGCTCGTGGAAAAGGACATGAGCCGGTTCATGGTGTGGATTTCCAGAATTCGTGAGCAGTCGTGGCTCCACGATTTCGACGTGACGTGGGTCGCCCGCGGGGGCGGGGAGGTCCAGATGAGCCTCAACACGACGCTGATCAGGAACTCCATGGGCGAGCCGGTGGCCATGCTCAACATCGCGCGCGACATCTCGGAGCGTGTCCGGCTCACCCACGACGTCGAGGCGCGGAACAACCAGATCGAAATGATCAACCGGATCATCACGCTCGCCAACCACTCGAACGATTTCGCCGAGATCTTCAGGGCGGTCGCCGGCGAGATGGTCCGGCTGATGAGTGTCCATGCGATCTTCACCGTCGCTCCGGGCGGTGCGGAGAGCCCCTTCTCGCAGGCCGTCGCTTTCGACGGAGAGCCGCTGGAGATCGGGAGCGTCGTCCCCTTCGCGGAACTGTTGCGCGCGGGGGGGAGTGACGTCCGGCCCGATGAGATCATCCCCGATCTCCTCCGCGACCCCAGGACGGCGGAATGGGGAGGATTGGGGGGACGGATCCGTTCCGCGGTCGTTGTCCCGATCGAAGGAGGCGGGGGTACGTCGGTGCTGATGGCCGTCGCGAGCCGGGATCCCCATGCGTACGGGGAGGAACACGCCGAGATCCTCCGCCCCCTCGCCAGCCAGCTCGGGGGAATCATCGGACGCCTCAGGCTGTTCCGGCAGGTCGTGTCGGACTCGACATATGTCAGAAACCTGCTCGATTCCATCGACAGCCCGGTCTATACGGTCGACAAGGCATTCACCATCACCCGGATCAACAGGGCGGGGATCGACTTCCTCCGTGACATTTCGGGCGACGGCAGCGGTCCATTCGAGGGGTCGAAGTTGTTCGACATCCTGCCGGATTCCCCTTTGAAGGGCGCGTTGAAAAGGGCCATCGACAGCGTCGAAACCGGCTCGGAACCCCATTACACCGAAGAAGTGACGCTCGCCGGGCCGGGCCGGGCCGGGACCACCCGCCTGACCGTCAATACGCTGAAAGACGGGGACCGCACGAACGGATATGTCTTCAGCCACGCCGACATCACCGCGCTCAAGGCGACGGAAAAGGAACTCCGCGACCGGGCGAACCAGCTGATCACCCTCCACGAAATATCCGCCGTCATCAGCAACGCGTTCGACATCGGTTCCATCCTCGCATCGGCCCTCACTCTCCTGAAAAACACCCTCCGGGCCAGGGGGATCATGGTGTACCTCGCCAACACCGCCGATGGCGGCCTCGAACTCGAGCACCAGGAAGGGTTCATCCCCGACGACATCCGGGAGGTCAGCAAACTGCACCCGGACCTGTCGATCACGGGAGACGTCGTGAAACGACGGGTCCCGAGGTATATCGGCTCAAACGTTTCGGGCGACACGCGGACCACCCCTTCAGGCACGCAGTTTCTCGCGCGGCACGCGCTCGAGGCGATGGCCGTCGTGCCGATCGTCTCCAAGGAGAAGGTCCTCGGCGCCCTGGACGTGTTCTACGACGCCCCGCACGAATTCACCGAGCAGGAACGCCACGTCCTGAACCTCGCCGGAAACCAGCTCGGGGCGGCGATCGAAAACGTCCATCTTTACCAGGAGCTGACCGCGCAGGTTGAACGCCTCAGCGTCCTCTTTGAATTAAGCCAGAAACTTACCTCGCTTCTCGACACCGGGGAAATCTACCGGGCCGTCTTCGACCATATCCGCCGGGTGGTCGTCTGCGAACGCTGTTCGATCTCTCTCCTGGACGAGGCGACCGGGGCGCCCCGTCTCATGATGCGGGCGGTCCGCGAAGGCCTTGATTACCGCGTCGATTATCTGCCGCGCGACGGCGAAGCGGGAATGACCGCGGCCGTCGCCGAAGTCGCCGCCTCCGGAAGGACCCACCAGGGGCAGGATGGTGGATCGGTGGTGGTCCCGATGGTTTCCGAAGAAAACATCATCGGCGTCATCGAGATCGTGCGGGGCGACGCCCGGCCGTTCGACGAGGTCCAGATCCGGCTGCTGGAGAGCGTCGGCTCCCTGACCGCGATCGCGATACAGAAGGCGAGTCTTTACGAAGAGACCGTGCGGACCTCAACGCAGATCGAACAGCGGAACCGCGAACTCGACGATTTCACCTACGTCGTCTCGCATGATCTCAAGGAGCCGCTCATCAGCATCGAGGGCTTCAGCAGGATCCTGCAGATGGACTATTCCGGCGTGATCCGCGCCGAGGGGAAGGAATACCTCGACTCGCTCGTGGGGGCGACGACCCGGATGAAGGGGCTGATCGACGACCTCCTGATGCTCTCACGCGTCAGCAGGCCGACGGAGTCGTTCAGGCAGGTCGATCTCTCCGCCGTGGTGGCAGAAATCCGGACGGACATGGAATTCGTGATCAGGAAACGGCGCCTGGATTTCAGGGTGGACCCGGGACTCCCGCAGGTCTACGGAGACGAGACCCAATTGAAGATACTTTTCCGGAACCTCATCGGAAATGCAGTAAAATTCAATGATAAGGCCGATCCCTTCATCGAGGTGGGATTTCGATATCAGGAAAATAATTCGTATCTTTTTTGGGTCAAAGACAACGGTATCGGCATCGAACCGGAATTCTTCGAGAAGATCTTCGTGATCTTCCAGCGGCTCCACCGCCGGGAAGAATTCGAAGGTTCGGGTGCCGGTCTGGCGATCGTAAAAAAGATCATTGAAATCCACCAGGGTAAAATCTGGGTCGAATCGCAGAGGGGGACGGGGTCGATGTTTTGCTTCACCCTGCCGGCTTCCGCGGGGACCTGATCGGCTGATATGGACGGAAAAATCAACATACTCCTCGTAGAGGACAACAAGGATTTCGCGAAGCTGGTGCAGGTCTACCTCCGGCGATTCGACGCGGAACGGTTCGTCGTAACCTGGAAGGAGAACCACTCCGAGGCGATGGCCTTCCTGAAGGACACTCCGAATGTGGACATCGTCCTGATGGATTACTTCCTGCCGGGAAAGACCGGGCTCGAGATCGCCCGGGAAATCTCCACCGCCTACGAACACATCCCGATCGTCTTTCTCACCGTCAACAGGGATTTCAGCCTCGCCCTCGAGCTGATGAAACTCGGCGCGGCGGAATACCTCGTCAAGGAGGAGATCTCCTCCCCCGTTCTGCCGAAAACGATCCTGAGCGTCATCGAAAAACATCAGCTGCGCGACCGCCTGATGAACCTCGAAATCAGCCGGCAGCGTCTGCGCACGATCAGGGAGACACTGAGCGCGGTCGTCGAGGATTTTGAGTTACCCCTCCGCGAGATGCAGAAACTGACGGAAGCCCTGCGCCAGCAGTCGTCGGAAGCGCTCCCGGGCAACTACCTCACCATGATCGGAGACAACCTCCGTAGGATCGTCGACAAACTGGACAAATTGAAGACGCTCAAGGAAGACAAGACGGTCCGGTACATCAAAGACATCAGGATGCTCGACCTTTCCTAGCCCGGGCTGACCCTCGCGGGGGACCCAGCGGAATCCGACCGGCCGGAAATGAAATTCACTATCGCCCTCGCACAAATCGGCTCCGTCCCGGGAAATCTCCGGCACAACCCCGACGTTCATGCCCGCTGTATCGCAATCGCGGGGGAGGGTCAATTTCCGGGGCGGCTCATCGGTCGTCTCCACCCGGGGGGACGTCGAGGCACTTTCTCGATGACGGGGCGCACCTGACGCTCCGCGAACTGAAATGAATTCTTGGGATTCAAACGGAAGGGTGACATGAAACAGCTCTACGTCGAAAACCTCCCCGCCCATGCCGGGGAAGATGCGACCGTCCGGGGTTGGTTGTACCACAAGCGTTCCGGCGGGAAAATCAAATTCCTGGTCGTCAGGGACGGCACCGGTATCGTGCAGTGCGTGATGGCCAAAGGCTCCGTGCCGGACGAGGTCTTCGACTCGTTCGAATCCATCTCCCAGGAATCGTCGCTCGAGGTCACCGGCCGGATCAGGAAGGATGACCGCGCCCCCGGGGCCTTCGAAATGGAACTCACCGGCCTGCGGATCGTGAGCCTCGCGAAGGACTATCCCATCACCCCGAAGGAACACGGCGTCGATTTCCTGATGGACCACAGGCACCTCTGGCTCCGTTCCTTACGGCAACATGCCATCCTGCGCGTCCGGCACCAGATCATCGCGTCGATCCGCGAGTTTTTCGACGGGAGGGGATTCACTCTCCTGGACGCTCCCATCTTCACGCCCGCGGCCTGCGAAGGGACGTCGACCCTCTTCGAGACCGAATACTTCGATCTTGGGAAGGCCTACCTGACGCAGTCGGGCCAGCTCTACGGCGAGGCGGGCGCGATGGCCTTCGGCAAGATCTACGTCTTCGGCCCCACCTTCCGCGCCGAGAAGTCGAAGACCCGCCGGCACCTGACGGAGTTCTGGATGGTGGAACCGGAGGTGGCCTTCAATGACCTGGCGGACAACATGGAACTCGCCGAGGAATTCCTCGAGCACATCGTGGGCTCGGTCCTCCGGCACCGGGAAGCGGAACTGAAGACGCTCGAGCGGAACACCGCATTTCTCGCCAACGTCAAAAAACCCTTTCCAAGAATCACGTACGCCGAGGCCGTCGACATTCTGGAAAAGCGGGGCGTCGACTTCGAGCGGGGAAACGATCTCGGCAGCGCGGACGAGACGGTGATCTCGTCGGAATTCGACCGGCCGGTGATCGTCCACCGGTATCCGGCCGCCATCAAGGCATTTTACATGAAGCGCGATCCGGAAAATTCAGACCTCGCCCTCGCCATGGACGTCCTTGCCCCGGAGGGATACGGCGAGATCATCGGCGGCAGCCAGCGCGAGGACGACTACGACACCCTCCTCGGCAGGATCAGGGAACACCACCTGCCGCAGTCGGCCTTCGAATGGTACCTGGACCTCCGGCGATACGGCTCCGTGCCCCACGCGGGCTTCGGCCTCGGCGTCGAACGGACGGTCTCCTGGATCTGCGGGCTCGACCACGTCCGTGAAACCATTCCCTTCCCGAGGATGATCTACCGGCTCAATCCCTAGGCCCCGTCATGCTCCTCGCGACGGACCTCAGGAAGCAGTACACCGCCGTCGTCGCCGTCGACGGCGTCTCGCTCAGGGCGGAGAGGGGCCGGATGCTCGGCCTTCTCGGGCCGAACGGGGCGGGAAAAACCACCACGATCAGGATGCTCCTCCGGATCATCCCCCCCGACGACGGAATCATCACCTACGACGGTTTGCCGTACAGCGAAGCGGTCATCAACCGGATCGGATACCTCCCGGAAGAGAGGGGGCTCTACCGGAAAAGCCGTGTCCTGAATACCATCGTCTACTTCGCCAGCCTGCGGGGCGTCCCGGCGCCGGAGGCGAAATCCCGCGCCATCTCCTGGCTCGAACGGCTCGAAATTTCACATTATGCCGGCTCCCGGATGGAGGAACTCTCCAAGGGCAACCAGCAAAAAATCCAGTTCATCATCGCGGTCCTCCACGACCCCGATTACGTCGTCCTCGACGAACCGTTCTCGGGACTCGATCCGCTGAACCAGGGCCTGCTGAACGGGATCCTTCAGGACCTGAAACAACGCGGTAAATCCGTCATCTTTTCCACCCACGTCATGCACCAGGCGGAACAACTCTGCGACGACATCTGTCTGATCGACGGCGGAAAGGTGGTGCTGGAGGGTGACCTGAACAGGATACGGGCCGGTTTCGGACGCGAGACCGCGAAAATTGAATTCACGGGGGATCCCGGCGTCCTCGACGCCATCCCGAACATCAGGGTCGTGGAAAAATTCGCCAACTCCGCCGAAGTGCTGTTCACAGACGCCGGGAGGACGGCCGAGATCGTCGCGGATCTGGCCCGGCGGCTCGATCTCCGGATGTTCGAGAGGCGCGGTCCCTCCCTGAACACGATCTTTCTCGAGACCGTCAGGGGGCGCAGGGGGCGGGAAGGAGGCGCCGGGAAATGACTTCGAAGATCCTCGCGGTGGCATGGTGGGAATACTCCGAAAAGATCAAGTCGAAGGCGTTCATCGTATCGCTCATCCTTCTCCCGGCCGTGATCGTCGGCCTTGTCCTTGTTCCGGCGATTTTCGTCACCGGCTCGGACACGGAACCGCGCGAGCTCGGAATCGTGGATGAGACGGGTGCATACGCCTCAACCTTCTCTGAGTTGCTCGGCGACAGGTTTATCCTTCCCGACGGACGTCCGAACTACCGACTGCACGTCATTGCGCGCGGGGGGTCGGCCGACATCTTCCAAATGGTGGTCCTGGCCGATTCGATGGTGCTGCGCGGGGAGATGGAGGGGTATTTCATCCTCCGTTCCCCGCTGGGGGACCTGGTCGACGCCGAATACCGGACGCATAACGTCGGGAACATCCGCCTGCAGGAAAAACTCACCCCCGTCCTGCGGGAGGCCGTGACCGCGGTGAAGCTGCGGAGAAGGGGAATCGACCCCGAAATGATCGCGGAGCTGGGACATTCGCTGAAACTCAGGACCTTCAAGGTATCACCCGGCGGACGGTCCGAGGAAACGGCATTCGACCAGACGTTTTTCAGCGTGTACATGTACATGATGATGCTCTTCTTCATCATCATGACCAGCGGCCAGCTCCTCGTCCGGAGCATGCTGGAGGAAAAATCGAACAGGATCGTCGAGATACTCCTCTCATCCCTGCCGGCGCGGGACATCATGGGCGGGAAGATCCTCGGCCTCGGGGCCCTCGGGGTGACACAGCTCCTGACGTGGGGGATCTTCGCCACCGCGGTGAGCAGGTACTCGGGGCTTTCGGTGATACCCCTCGGGGGCGCGCTTCTCCTGACCGTCTATTTCATCCTCGGGTATCTCTTTTACTCGGCCATCTTCGTCAGCGCCGGGGCGCCCCTCTCCACGGAGCAGGAGGCCCAGCAGGTGACTTCGCTCTTCTCGATGGGACTCGTCGTCCCGCTCGCGCTCTCTTTCCCGGTCATGCAGGACCCCGGTTCCGCCCTTGCCATCGTCCTGACCCTCATCCCGCTGTTCACGCCGATGATGATGGCGATCAGGATCCCTTCGCAAATGCCGCCGCTGAACGAAATCATCCTTTCCCTCTGCATCCTGGGGGCCTCCGTCTTCGTGATGATGCGCCTGGCGGGGAGGATATTTTCCGCCTCGGTCCTCCTGTCCGGGAAGCGCCTGAGCTTCCGGGAACTGAGGGCCATGCTCGCCAAGATGCAATGAGGGCGTCCGGTCCCGGCTGTTTTGAAAGTACGCGCCTTTTTGGTATCTTCGGGGCATTCGAACCTTCGTTATCCTGTCCGAATGGATTTTGATCGAATTTTCTTTTTTATGACGGCGGGTGCGGCCGTCGTTTCCGCCGTCCTCACCGTAACACGCCGAAATCCAGTACAGAGCGTGCTGTTCCTCATCCTCAACTTCTTCTGCCTCGCCCTGCTCTATCTCACGCTTCACGCCGAGTTCCTCGCCATCATCCAGATCCTGGTCTACGCCGGCGCGATCATGGTGCTGTTCCTCTTCGTCATCATGCTGCTCAACCTGGGGGATGACGCGTCCCTCCGTGAGCGTTCCGGACCGTCCCGCATCGTCGGGATCGCGCTCGCCCTGATCGTCCTCGTCCAGCTCGGTCTCCTGCTCTCCCGCGGAAACCTGCCCCCCGGAAATCAACTCCCGGAGGGTTTCGGCACCGCGGAAAAATTCGGCGGATCGCTGTTCAGGGAGTACCTCCTGCCGTTCGAGATGACCTCGATCCTGCTCCTGGCGGCCCTCGTCGGCGTGATGATCCTCGCAAAGAAAAAAACGGATTGACCGCCCGTGACCTCCGGCGTGCCGCTTGAGTATTACCTGGCCCTGAGCGCCGTCATGTTCGTGACGGGCGCCGCGGGGGTGCTCCTCCGGCGCAACGCCATCGTGATTTTCATGAGCATCGAACTGATGCTCAATTCCGTCAACCTTTCGCTCGTCGCCTTCTCGGGCCACCTGGGAGATCAGGCCGGCCAGATCCTCGTGTTCTTCGTCATGGCCGTCGCGGCGGCCGAAGCCGCGGTGGGCCTGGCCATCGTCATCGCCCTGTTCAGGAACAAGCAGACGATCCAGGTGAACGAGATGAACATCATGAAATGGTGAGCCGATGATGAACGAACAGGCAAAGGCGGTCCTTTCCCTCTACCCGGCGCTCATTCTCATATTCCCGCTCCTCGGGTTCCTCCTGAACGGTCTGGCGGGCAAAAAAATAGCTTCGGAGAAAATCAGCGGGATCATCGGGAGCGGGGTCATCGGCATTTCGTTCCTCCTCTCCGCCTTCATCCTGTCGGAACTCCTGGCGCGTCCGCCCGAAGAGCGTTCCTTCACGGTCACGCTTTTTAACTGGATCGCGGCAGGGGGGCTGAGCGTCGACGCCGCCTACCACATCGACCAGCTCTCGGTCCTGATGATGCTGATCGTGACGGGAGTGGGATTCCTCATCCACGTCTATTCGATCGGCTACATGCGCGGCGATCCGGCGTTCTGGAGGTTTTTCTCATATCTGAACCTCTTCATCTTCATGATGCTGAACCTGGTCATGGCCGATAATTTTCTCCTCATGTTCCTTGGGTGGGAGTGGGTGGGGCTCTGTTCGTACCTCCTGATCGGGTTCTGGCACGCCAGGAAATTCGATACCGGGGGGTATGCGCCCGGCGCGGCGACGACATCCGACGCGGCGAAAAAGGCTTTCGTCGTCAACAGGATAGGGGACGCCGGGTTCCTTATCGCCATGTTCATGATCTTCGCCGCCACCGGAACGCTCAATTTCGAAACGCTGTTCACCCAGGCGCCCGCGCGCTTCGCGCTCAACGAGCCGCTCATCGTGGGGATCACGCTCCTTCTCTTCCTGGGGGCGACGGGCAAATCGGCCCAGATACCTCTCTACATCTGGCTCCCGGACGCCATGGCCGGCCCCACGCCGGTCAGCGCGCTGATCCACGCCGCCACGATGGTCACGGCGGGGGTATACATGGTGGCCCGCTGTTCGGTGCTCTTCGTCCTCGCCCCGGCGACCATGGAAACGGTCGCCATCGTCGGGATCGCGACGGCGTTTTTCGCCGCGACGATGGGACTGGTACAGACCGACATCAAGAAAATACTCGCTTATTCGACCATCAGCCAGCTCGGGTACATGTTCGCCGGACTCGGGGTGGGGGCTTTCACGGCCGGGCTCTTCCACGTGACGACGCACGCATTTTTCAAGGCGCTCCTCTTTCTCGGCGCGGGCGCCGTGATCCACGCCCTCCACGATGAACAGGACGTGACGAAGATGGGGGGCTTGAAGAAGTTTATGCCGGGCACCTACAGGACGCAATTCATCGCGGCCCTCGCGATCGCCGGCGTCCCGCCGCTCTCCGGATTTTTCAGCAAGGACGAAATCCTCTGGAAGGCCTTTTCGGGAGGCTCCGCCGTGATCTGGGTGGTGGGATGGCTCACCGCCGGCCTGACGGCGTTCTACATGTTCCGGATGATGACGCTGGTCTTCGAGGGGGAGCCGAGGTTCGCCCACGACAGGCATCCCCACGAAGCCCCGGCGACGATGCTGGTCCCCCTGGTCATCCTTGCATTCCTTTCGGTCGCGGGCGGATTCCTCGGCATTCCACAGGCGCTCGGCGGTGGTAACATTCTTGAATTATGGCTTGAACCCGTCTTTGAGCGTTCCCTGGGTATTCTCGGATCTGCGACGCACGGCAGCCTTTCGACGGAATACCTCCTTATGGCGCTCTCGGTGGCCGTCGGTCTGGCGGGGATCTTTCTGGCCCGGACGCTGTATCTCTCCCGCAGAGAGCTCGTGGAGCGGATGGCGGGCCGTTTCGCCGCGACGCACGGGCTGCTTTTTCATAAATACTACGTCGACGAGACCTTCGACGCCGTGATCGTGAATCCGCTGAAGGCCGGCTCCCGGGGGCTCCTCTGGAAGGGGATCGACGCGCGGATCATCGACGGCGCCGTGAACGGCTGCGCGAGACTCCTGAATTCCCTCTCCACCTCGGCGCGGAAGGCGCAGACCGGGAATGTCTCGAATTACGGCCTCGCCGTGCTGATCGGCATTTCACTGCTCCTCGGATTCATCATCGCGCGGTGGAACGGATGACCGTGGAATCGCTCCTCATCCTCCTGATCTTTCTTCCCCTCACCGGCGCGCTGGCCGTGATGGCCATCGGCCGGTCGTCCGTCAGGGCGATCAAAGGGGCCGGCATCGCCGTCTCACTCGCGGCGTTCGCGGTGTCCCTCGCGCTGGCCTCCGGTTTCAATCCTGATCTTGAGGGCTTCCAGATGGTGAGCCGGTACCCGTGGGTGGACACCCTGTCGATTTCGTTCCACGTCGGGATCGACGGCATGTCGCTGCTGCTGATCCTGCTCACAACGTTCATGACCCCGATCGCACTGCTCGCATCGTGGAACTCAATAGAAAAGAGAGTGAAGGAATACGTCGTCATGATGCTCCTCCTCGAGGCGGGGATCCTGGGTGTTTTCGCGGCACTCGATCTCTTCCTCTTTTACATCTTCTGGGAAGCGATGCTCATCCCGATGTATTTCATCATCGGCATCTGGGGGGGATCGAACCGGGTCTACGCCGCCGTCAAGTTCTTCCTCTACACGATGTCGGGCAGCCTCCTGATGCTTGTCGCGATCATCTGGCTGGGGTACCAGGGACCGCTCCAGGTGGGGCAGGGCTTCACCACCGACCTGGTGAAGCTCTACGGCGTGGGGCCGCTCCTCCCGGCGCACCTCCAGTTGTGGATGTTCCTCGCCTTCACGCTCAGTTTCGCCATCAAGGTGCCTCTCTTCCCGTTCCACACGTGGCTCCCCGATGCCCACGTCGAGGCGCCCACGTCCGGCAGCGTGATGCTGGCGGCCGTTCTCCTCAAGATGGGGACCTACGGGTTTCTCCGTTTTTGCATCCCGCTCTTCCCCTCGGCCACGCTCGCGTGCATCCCCTGGCTCTCCGCGCTGGCGGTCATCGGGATTGTCTATGGCGCGCTGGTGTCGATGGTCCAGACCGACATCAAGAAACTGGTCGCCTATTCATCCGTCAGCCACCTCGGCTTCGTGGTGCTGGGCATTTTCGCGATGACCGAGGAGAGCGTGCAGGGGGGGATCCTGCAGATGGTCAACCACGGCCTCTCCACGGGGGCCCTGTTCCTCCTGGTCGGGATGTTGTACGACCGGCGGCACACGCGGGAAATTTCCGAGTTCGGGGGTATCGCGAAGGTGATGCCGGTGATCGCCGCGTTCTTCATGATCATCTCGCTCTCCTCGATCGGCCTCCCGGGGCTGAACGGCTTCGTGGGAGAATTCCTGATCCTGATCGGCGCCTATTCCTCGCCGCACCTGAGCGGATGGTTCGCCGTCGTGAGCTCGACCGGGGTGATCCTGGCCGCAGTGTATCTCCTCTGGATGTATCAGCGCGTGTTTTTCGGTGAAAATCTCAACCCGAAGAATTCGGCGCTGAAAGACCTCTCCCCCAGGGAGGCTGCCGTCCTCGTCCCCGTCGTTCTGTTCATCGTTTGGATCGGGGTGTTTCCGGGCACGTTCCTGAAATTATCGGGCCGGAGCACGCAGGATCTGGTCAACACCTTTCGTCGCACATCCTCCGGGATGACCACCCAGGCCGTCACGCCCCCCGCACAGGTTATCAGCCATGCGCCCTGAGCATGATCACCGGGGAATGTCGAACCGAAGAACGGCGCTCGTCCTCCTGGTCGCAGTGTTGCTGGTGACGGCGCTGGCATTCGCCCAGCACGACTCCACCGGACCCGGCGGATCCGACGCCGGCGGGCACTCAGACCCCGTCACGCCGGTCCTCCTGGGCCTCACCATCATCCTCGCCGCTGCAAAGCTGGGCGGAGAACTGTTCGAGCGGATCGGGCAACCGTCGGTCCTCGGAGAATTGCTTGCCGGTGTCGTTCTCGGAAATCTCGTCCTCCTGAGCCCCTCGTGGACATTTTTTGAACCGCTCAGGGTCGAGGACATCACTCTGCACTGGGCCGTCGTCGTGGATGCCATCGCGCGTGTGGGGGTGATCCTCCTCCTCTTTGAAGTGGGGCTGGAATCCACCGTCGGGGAAATGAGGAAGGTGGGACTCTCCTCGTTCCTCGTCGCATCGCTGGGGGTCGTCGCTCCATTTTTCCTCGGTTACGCGGTGAGTTTCTGGTTCATCACCGAGGTTCCGCCCTCGATACTGGCGATGTCGCCGAATTTCACCATCTCCAACATCCACCTGTTCATCGGGGCGATCCTGTGCGCGACCAGCGTCGGTATCACCGCACGGGTATTGAAAGACCTGGAGAAAATTCAGATGCCGGAATCGAAGATCATCCTGGGGGCGGCCGTCATCGACGACGTCCTGGGACTGCTGATTCTGGCGATCGTCGGGGGCATCGTGGTGGCAGCCGAGACCGGCGGCTCGGTGAGCATCGGGGAAATCGTCAGGATCACCGGCATAGCCCTCGGATTCCTCGTCGGCTCGTTCATCGTCGGTGTGACGCTTATTCCCCGCACGCTCCGCTTCATGTCAAGGCTGAGAACGCGGGGGATGATGATCATCTCCGCGGTCCTCTTCTGTTTTCTCTTTTCATACCTGGCCAACATCGCCGGGCTGGCCGCGATCGTCGGGGCGTTTGCCGCGGGGCTCGTCCTGGAAGAGGTGCACTTCACGGAGTTCAGGGAGAAACGGACGCTGCATGAACTCCTCCATCCCGTCACGACGCTCTTCGTTCCGATCTTCTTTGTGCTGATGGGGATCCAGGTGCGCCTGGAATCCTTCGTCCAGCCTTCCGTGCTCGGCGTCGCGGGCGGCCTCACTCTCGCCGCGTTCATCGGGAAGCAGGTATGTGCATTCGGAGTCGTGGAGAAAGGGCTGGACAGGACGATGGTCGGACTGGGCATGGTTCCGAGGGGGGAAGTGGGGCTGATCATGGCCGGCATCGGAAAACAGCTCGGCGTCGTCGATGACGCGATTTTCTCGGCCGTGGTGATCATGGTCATCATGACCACGATTGTGACCCCGCCCCTCCTCAAGGTGCGGATCGGGATGACCGAACGGCGGAAGGCGAAGGCAGGCGTGCCTTCATGAATGTCCCGGGGAGTAACACTTCCTACGCTCCTCAGCATTGACCCACCCGGGGGAAGTCCGCCTGCGACTTCCGGCGTTGTATATTGTCAAAAAAATTCATAATTTCGGGCAATTATACGGTTTCCAACGGCGTGCAACCCCGACAAAACCCGGGCAATCCTCATGCCAATTGATTACGGCGTAACAATCCCCCTGATCTACATCTGTTCACTGGGCATTCTCGTGCTGATCGCCGAGATTACCTTCCGGAACTCCGAACCGGTCAGTTACTGGGCCAGCATCCTCGGCCTGGCGGGGATCGCCGTTCTGATGTTTCCCGGGTTCAACCCGGTGATGGGATGGCCCGCTGTCACCGGGCTCGGGGGACTTTTCTGCGTTCTCTTTACCGCCGCTGCTTTCCTGACCGTGATATTTTCCAGGGATTACATGCGCCGGAACGGGTCGGAACACGGGGAATATTACCTGATGATCATATTTTCCGTCGCCGGGATGATGCTGATGGCGCTCGCGACCGACCTCATCATGCTCTTCCTGGGACTCGAACTGATGTCGATCTGCCTCTATGTCCTCGCCGGGTATCTCCGGAAGAGGCTGTCCGGAAACGAAGCGTCCCTGAAATATTTTCTCCTCGGCGCGTTCATTACGGGATTCATTCTCTACGGGATTGCCCTCATCTACGGGTCCACGGGGAGCCTTTCCATAGACCGGCTGGTGGAACGGATGCAGACCCCGGGGCAACCGGCGCTTTTCTGGACAGGGGTGAGCCTTCTCCTCGGCGGTTTCGCCTTCAAGGTCGGCGCCTTTCCGTTCCACATGTGGATTCCCGACGTGTACCAGGGCGCGCCGACGCCGGTCACGGCTTTCATGGCCACAGGGGCGAAAACGGCGGCCTTCTCCGTCCTGGTCATGGTGTTCACCAGGCGTGCCGCCGCGGACGCGGATCTGCTCAGGGACGTTATCGCATACCTGGCGGCCGGTTCGATGGTCGTGGGGAACATCCTGGCGATCACGCAGGAGAACGTCAAAAGGATGCTGGCCTATTCGAGCATCGCCCACGCCGGCTACATGCTCGTCGGAATCGCAGCCGGCAGCGCCAACGGGAGCGACGGGGTGACGTTCTATCTTGTCTCGTACCTGTTCATGAACATCGGCGCGCTCGGCATCGTCTCGATGCTCGAGGAAAAAGAGGAGCAGCGCCTTTCCTACGACGATTATGCCGGTCTATCCGGGAGGAATCCCGTCCTGGCCTCCCTGATGGCGATCTTCCTTTTCTCCCTCGCCGGCCTGCCGCCGTTCGGCGGGTTCTTTGGTAAATACTTTGTCTTTGTCGCGGCGATCGAGACCGGACTGACCTGGCTCGCGATCCTCGGCGTTCTCGCGAGTCTCGCGGGAGTGTATTATTACCTCAGGCTCGTCATGGTGATGTTTTTCCAGGAGAGCGAACGACCGGCCACGGCATCCGTACACGCCCTCGCCGTCACGGCGCTGATAGCCGCGGCCCTGATCAACCTCCAGCTGGGCGTCCTCCCGTCCTCGATCATTTCCCTCATCCAGAACCTCAGGTAGGCCCGTGGATATCGTCGTCACCTCCGCCGGGATGCAGGCCTGTGACCGATATGCCATGGATCGGTTGGGCGTGCCATCCTCGCTTCTGATGGAGAATGCCGGACGGAACGTGGCGGAGTCGGTCGCTGAACGATTGTCGGCGACGGGCTGCAACGACGTCACGATCCTCTGCGGGAAGGGAAACAACGGGGGCGACGGGTTCGTGGCGGCCCGTCATCTTCTCGCGCGCGGCGTGAACGTCCGCGTCGTGGTGATAGGGCGTCCTTCGGTCCTGAAGGGAGTCCCGCTGAAAAATTTCACGCTCCTCCGGAGATTGAAAAAAGAACCGGGGACGGGGGAGCGGCTCGAGATCGTTGTCGACCCGTCGGGCCGGAAACTTGCCTCGAAGACCGCCCCGGCGGTGATCGTGGACGCCCTCTTCGGAACGGGATTCCACGGAAAACTCTCCGGGGGAGGACGCAAGGCCGTGGAGTGGATCAACCGTCAGAAAGCCCCGACCATTTCGGTGGATGTCCCGTCGGGACTGGACGCCGACAACGGGGCGATCGGAAACATCTGCGTGAAAGCGGAAATCACCGTCACGATGGGCCTGCTCAAGGCCGGGCTCCTGATCGGCCGGGGTCCCGCCGTGTGCGGAAGGATCGTCAGGGCGGGGCTGGGCACCCCGCCGTCTCCGCGTCCCGGCAAGGATGGGCAAATGTTTCTTATTGGGGATGAGGACGCGCGCGATGCCCTTCCCCGACGGCCCTTCGACGCGCATAAACATTCGGTGGGGAAAATTCTCGTCCTCGCGGGCTCCGTCGGTTTCACCGGCGCGGCCGCGCTGACGGCGTTGTCCGCGTTGAAATCAGGCGCCGGGGCGGTGATCCTCGCCACTCCCGCATCCGTCTACCCTATACTTGCAAGAAAACTGACTGAAGTGATGGTCAAACCTGTCAACGACACGACGGAGGGCGCGTTCTGTGAAGCATCCATGGAATCTCTTGAAAAAGAGATAGAATGGGCGGATATCATCATCGCCGGTCCGGGGATCGGGGTGTCAACGGAAACCGGAATATTTATTAAAAAACTGCTTAAAACGACCGGAAAGCGATTTTTACTCGATGCGGATGGATTGACACATATCGCCCGGAATAATGGCATCCTGGGCAACCTCCGAAAGAATAGATGCATTCTGACACCTCATACGGGAGAGTTCTCGAGATTGACCGGGGTGAAGGCGGCGGAGATCGAAAACAACAGGGTCGAACTCCCCAGGAAATTTGCTCAAAACCTCAAAATCACATTAATTTTAAAGGGTGCCCCAACCGTTACGGCCGATTCCGGAGGAAGGGTATTTATCAACCCGACCGGAAATAGGGGGATGGCCACCGCGGGTATGGGAGATGTCCTGGCCGGTGTCGTGGGGGCGTTATGGGCCGAATCAGGGGATGAAGTTGCAGCGGCATACGCCGGGGCCTATCTCCACGGCCAGGCAGGAAACAGAATTGCAGATCGGATCGGGTATCGATCGGTTACTGCTGGAGACGTCTTGAACGAAATGCCTCATGTTCTTGCCGATTTAACAAATAAAGCATTTCATTGAACGAAAATTATAAGTCTTTTTTTCGATATCAGATGCCCGCGATTCTATGGGCGATCTGCATCTATATCGCTTCGTCTGTTCCCTCCGGGAGGATACAGTGGTGGTTATTTCATCGGCTTGATAAGATCGTCCATTTCAGCATTTTCTTTATCTTCGGTTTACTTGTGTACCGGGGACTGCACCGTGGCGACGGTCCCTCCCAATTCTCATATAAACGCATATTTTTCATGCTTATGATCGTCCTCGGTTATGGTTTTTTTGATGAATTGCATCAGGCCAATACTCCGGGGCGTTCCGTTGACCTTCGGGACTTCCTGGCCGATGTCGCGGGCGGAATCCTGGCCGGCGGGATCGTGATCGTCTCCAACCTGATCAAACATCGACGGGAAAAATCCGGGGGAAACACACGCTGAACGGCCCGGACTCTTTATTGTTTCTCGTCACGCATTTCGTTATTTTTAATGGATTTTAAAGTCGACAAAACCTGCTCCGGAGCCAGGGCCGGTGTCATTCAAACGGACCATGGCCGGGTCAGTACCCCGGTTTTTATGCCGGTGGGTACGCAGGGCGCCGTGAAGGCGGTCACCCCCAGGGATCTGAACGATATCGGCGTTGAGATCATACTGGGAAACACCTATCACCTGTATCTGCGGCCGGGGACTGATATACTCGCCCGGGCCGGCGGACTCCACCGGTTTTCGGGTTGGGAAAAACCGATCCTTACCGACAGCGGGGGATTTCAGGTCTACAGCCTGGCGAAGCTCAGGAAGGTGGATGGGGATGGGGTGACCTTTCAGTCTCACCTTGACGGCTCGCCGCATCGGTTCACGCCGGAGAACGTGATACGGACCCAGCGGCTGATCGGGGCCGACATCATGATGGTCCTTGACGAATGCCCCCCGTTTCCGTGCGACGAGAGATACGCATCCGAATCGAACCGCAGGACTCTCGACTGGGCCGCCCGCTGCCTGGACGAATTCAGGGGCGGAGAAGGGCTCTACGGTTACCCCCAGGCGCTCTTCGGTATAGCCCAGGGAGCTACACATCCACACCTTCGCGATCAGTCAATCCGCGCGCTCGTGGAGATGGGGTTCGACGGGTATGCGATCGGAGGGTTGGCCGTCGGTGAACCGGCGCCGGTCATGTACGATATAATCGAGGTGTGCGTGGCGCGGATCCCGCTCGACAGTCCGAGGTACCTGATGGGCGTCGGGACCCCGGTGAACCTTCTCGAGGCGGTTGAACGCGGAGTTGACATGTTCGATTGCGTCCTGCCGACCCGAAACGGGCGAAACGCGATGGCGTTCACGAAGAACGGCTCTCTGACGATCACCAATGCCCGCCACGCGGATGAATTCGTCCCGCTGGACGGATCGTGCGGGTGTTACGCATGCCGGAACTTTACACGGGCCTACATCCGGCACCTGTTCATGATCAGGGAAATTCTCGGCCTCACGCTCCTCACGATCCACAACATCTGGTTTTACCGCTGGCTGATGGCGACGGCGAGAGAAAAAATATTCGACGGGACGTTTGGATCCTGGAAGACGGAGTTGATCCGGACCCTCTCAGGCGAACATGTATAAAACACAGACCACCACATCAACTACACGGAGGTTTCATTGATCGATCAATATATCCTTCTCATGGCGCCGCAGGGGGGCGACGGCGGCGGCAGCATGGTCAGCACGCTGGTCATGTTTTCGCTGATCATCCTCATTTTTTATTTCATGATTCTCCGCCCGCAGCAAAAAAGACAGAAAGAGAGGCAGAAGCTGCTCGAAGGCGTCAAGAAGGGCGATAAGATCACCACGGTCGGCGGCCTGCACGCCACCGTCCTCGGCATCGAGGACAAAACCCTTCTCATCCAGATCGCGGACAACGTCAAGGTCAAACTCGAGAAGTCGGCGATTTCCAGCGTCACGCGGCAGGCTGAAGGGGAGACCGCCTGAAGCGGCGGTGATCGGCATGGATTTCTCCACCATTACCGACGCCGTAGAGGAGATCCGCGGGGGCAGGATCGTCATCGTCGTAGACGACGAGGACAGGGAAAACGAGGGGGATCTCTTCATCGCGGCGGAAAAATGCACCCCGGAGATCGTGAATTTCATGAGCCTCCACGGGAGGGGGATCATCTGCGCGGCGTTGACCGCCGGGAGGGCAGATGAGCTTTCCCTGGGGCTCATGGTCGAGAGCAACACATCCCTCCATGAAACCTCCTTCACGGTGTCGGTGGATTACATCCACGGCACGACGACGGGGGTGTCGGCATCGGACCGGGCCGCGACCGTGCGGGCGTTGATCTCGCCCGGGACGAAACCGAGCGACCTCGCCCGGCCCGGCCACATCTTCCCCCTCCGGGCGATGGATGGAGGAGTGCTCCGGCGGACGGGGCACACCGAGGCCGTCGTTGACCTCTGCACCATCGCGGGCCTCTATCCGGCGGGCGTGATCTGTGAAATCATGGATGATAACGGGGACATGGCGCGGCTGCCGGACCTGAAGAAGCTCGCCGCGCGCTTTAACCTGAAAATTATCTCGGTCAAGGACATCATCGAACACCGGATGCAGCGCGAGAAGCTGGTCCGGAAGATGGCCACGACGAAACTCCCGACAAAATACGGCACCTTCCAGATCCACTTATACAAGAGCGAGACAGACCGCAAAGAGCATGTTGCCGTCGTCGCGGGCGACGTCAGGCCGGACGAGCCCGTGCTCGTCCGGGTTCATTCGGAATGTCTCACGGGAGACGTCTTCGGGTCGCTCCGGTGTGACTGCAACGACCAGCTGCAGTCCTCCCTGCGGATGATCTCGGAGGAGGGGCGGGGAGTCGTCCTCTACATGCGGCAGGAGGGCAGGGGGATCGGGCTTGCCAACAAGATCAAGGCCTACCAGCTCCAGGAAGAAGGTCTCGACACCGTGGAGGCGAACGAGAAGCTCGGCTTCCGTCCCGACCTGAGGGATTACGGCATCGGCGCGCAGATCCTCAGGGACCTCGGAGTGGTGAAAATCAAACTGATGACCAACAATCCAAAGAAGGTCGTGGGTCTGCACGGCTACGGGCTGGAGATCGTCGAAAGAGTGCCCCTGGAGACCGAATCGCATGAGCTCAACGAGAAATACCTCAGGACGAAACGCGATAAAATGGGTCATTTACTCCTTTTTGAGAAAAAAGGGGGCGAACATTCCACTTGATTTTTAAAAATGTATCCTCTACATTAAAAAGAGGATGAATCTTGTCCAGCCACCACCCATTAGGGTGATGGCTTTTCTTTTTACCATTGGTCAATCACGTTTTTTTCTTTCAGGAAGCGGCGTACACATGTCGGATGCGGGAAAAACGAACGGGATCGTTTACCTTACCAGGGAAAGGATTGTCGAGCTCGAGCACGAGCTTCGCAACCTCAAGATCAAGGGACGCGCAGAAATGGCGGCGAAGATCGGGGAAGCCCGCAGCCACGGGGATCTCTCGGAGAATGCGGAATATGACGCCGCGAAAGAAGCGCAACAACACCTCGAACTACGCATAGCCAGGCTGGAGCAGACACTGGCGCGGGCGCGGATCATTGAGAGCAAGGAATTGCCGAATGACAAGATCTATATCCTCTCGAAAATCAAACTGCAGGATTTAAAGACGGGGGAGACCGTCGAATACATCCTGGTTTCGCCGGAAGAAGCTGATTTCGAAAAAAACAAGATATCCGTCACGTCACCTCTCGGTAAAGGACTGATGGGCAGGACGATGGGCGAAAAAGTGAAAATCAGCGTGCCGGCCGGAACGCTCGAGTATAAAATTCTCGAAATTAACAGATAACATCAGAAGTCAACCACCCATCTTCCGTCTCACGGGATATTTTCCTCCAGGCAGAAATTGTTCGCAGGTGCCTTGCCAGCCGATCAGACTCATCCGGCGATAAGCCCGCGGCCGATCGTTTTGGAATGCACTCCAACGCCGACGATATTGATAACGCTTCTCTTACGCTGGGGGCTTGATGTGGTTTCTTGCATTTTGTGCTGAAGCGTTGCGTCAGTTTCCGTTTAGAGCCCGCCTGGAGGAGCTGTAAAATCTTGCGGGTATTTAATTTATTTAGTATATTCAGCATCACGATCGCGGGAATAGCTCAGTTGGTAGAGCGTCACCTTGCCAAGGTGAATGTCGCGGGTTCGAATCCCGTTTCCCGCTCGAGGCCTCCCGAAAGGGTCGCCTTGGTCCCGGTTTCGGGATCTTTTTTCCTCTTTAAGTTGCTCCGCCGCCCCCAATCCCACCAGGCGGCGGGGCTTTATTTTTGTTTTGAGGTGGCGCCGTACCCAAGTGGTAAGGGAGAGGTCTGCAAAACCTTTATGCGGCGGTCCGAATCCGCCCGGCGCCTCAATGTGCGGTAGGGAATGCGTGAGGGATGGAGCAAAAGCGGGCCATGCCCGCCGGGGTGGCGAAACTGGTAGACGCACAGGACTTAAAATCCTGTTCTCCGAAAGGAGAGTGCCGGTTCGATTCCGGCTCCCGGCACGTCGGTAGTTCGATGCGGGCTCTTAGCTCAGTTGGTTAGAGCGCTACCTTGACATGGTAGAGGTCATAGGTTCGAGTCCTATAGGGCCCACGAGTAATCTAGATGATGAACGCCGCACAAATCGACATACGGTTCCCCGACGGTTCGGTGAAGCAATTCCCGTCCGGTGTCACGGGGATGGAAATCGCCCGGGGCATCAGCCCCAGGCTGGCGAAGGCCGCGCTTTCGATCGAGGTCAACGGCGAAATCCGCGACCTCGCCCGGCCGATCGTCGTCGCTTCGTCCGTCCGGATCCTGAAATGGGAGGACGGGGGGGGGAAACTTGCCTACTGGCACAGCTCGGCCCACCTGATGGCGGAAGCGGTCGAGGCGATTTTTCCCGGCACGAAATTCGGCATCGGCCCGCCGATCGAGAACGGTTTTTACTACGATATCGACATGGGGGACCACAGGCTCACGCCCGGCGATCTCGAGGCGATCGAGAAACGGATGGGCGAACTCGCGACACGGGACGTCCCGTACTCGAGGCGGGAGATTTCCTGGGACGAGGCCGTAGCCTATTTCAGTGAGAAAAATGATCCCTACAAGCTTGAGTTGCTCGAGGGCCTGAAGGGACAGACCATCACCTTCTACCGCCAGGGGAATTTCACCGATCTCTGCTACGGTCCGCATATCCCGTCGACGGGCAGGATCAAGGCCATCAAACTACTCAGCGTCGCGGGCGCGTACTGGCGCGGTGACGAAAAAAACAAAATGCTCCAGAGGATCTATGGAATCACTTTTCCGTCGGATGCCGAACTCTCCGTGCATGTCCACAGGCTCGAAGAGTCGAAAAAGCGCGATCACCGGAAAGTCGGGAAGGAACTCGATCTCTTCGTTTTTCATGACGTCGCTCCAGGCGCCCCTTTCTGGCTTCCGAAAGGGATGATCCTCTTCCGGGAACTGGAAAAATTTCTCCGGTCGGAGCTCGATAAGAGGGGGTACGAGGAAATCAACACCCCGATCCTGGTAAAAAAGGACCTCTGGGAACAGTCCGGCCACTGGGAACATTACCGCGAGAACATGTTTTGCGTCGAGGCTGACGACACCATCTACAGCCTGAAACCGATGAACTGCCCTGAAAGCACGTACGTCTACAAGCACAGGCTCAGGAGCTACAAGGACCTTCCCCTGAGGTTCTCGGAGATCGGGCGGCTTCACCGGAACGAGGTGTCGGGAGCCCTCGGGGGGATGTTCAGGGTCCGCCAGATCACGATGGACGACGCGCACATCTATTGCCGGCCGGACCAGATCCTCTCCGAGATTTCTCAGTTGATCGATCTCATCTCGGAATTTTACCGCGTGTTCGGTCTTAGGCCGGTATACCATCTCTCGACCCGGCCCGAGAACGCGATGGGGGAACAACACCTCTGGGACATGGCGGAGGAGAGTCTGAAGAACGGACTCGAATCGAGGGGGCTGAAATACGAGCTGAAACCCGGGGACGGGGCCTTCTACGGGCCGAAGATCGACATCCAGATCGAGGACGCGATCGGACGTGCCTGGCAGGTCGCGACCATCCAGCTCGATTTCGTCATGCTCCCCGAACGCTTCGACCTCGAGTACGTCGCCGAGGACGGATCGCGGCAGAGACCGGTCGCCATCCACCGGGCGATCTTCGGTTCCTTCGAGCGGTTCATCGGGATTATCACCGAGCATTTTGCCGGGGATTTCCCGCTCTGGCTGGCGCCGGTGCAGGCAGCGGTCCTGCCGATCACGGACGCCCAGCACCCCTATGCGACCGAAATCCATGGCAAATTCAGGGATGCCGGGATCAGGGCGGACATCGACCTCCGGCACGAGAAAATCGGTTACAAAATCAGGGAGTGGGAATTGAAAAAGGTCCCCTTTATGGTTATCATTGGGGACAAGGAACGCGCGGCGGGGACCCTGTCGGTACGGCAGAGGCGGAAGGGAGACCTCGGGGCGGTCGGTGTCGAAGAATTTCTTTCGCGCCTGGTTTCGGATATATCGAATAAATCATTAACGACACGGGAGAACTGATATCAAAGGGAACGAACGCATTCACATCAACGAGCAGATTCGATCGCTCAAGGTTCGCGTCATCGATGAGAACGGGCAGGTTGGAGTCATGAGTTCGACCGAGGCGATGCGGATTGCGCAACAGCGGGGCCTCGATCTGATCGAGATCGTCCCCAACAGCACTCCTCCCGTCTGCAAGATCATGGCCTTCGGCAAGTTCAAATACGAACAAACCAAGAAGGACAAGATCCAGAGGAAAAACCAGCATGTGACCCAGTTGAAGGAACTCCGGTTCCACCCGAACACGGACGATCACGATTTCGAGTTCAAGACGCGGCACGCGAAGAAATTTCTCGAAGAGGGACACAAGGTGAAGGCGACCGTGGTGTTCAAGGGACGGGAGATCACCTACAAGGAACACGGGAAAGAGGTCCTGCAGCGCCTCGCCGAACAGCTCGTGGAGATCGCGAAGGTGGACCAGGAGCCAAAACTCGAAGGCCGGATGATGGTCATGATCTTCGCCCCCGACAGAAGCGGGAAGAAGAAGGCCGCTCCGAAAGAAAAATCAGAGGGATAACAGAAAAGGAACAGTGTATGCCGAAAATGAAATCCACGTCGGGCGCGAAGAAGCGTTTCAAGAAAACCGCCTCGGGCCAGTTCAAGCGGAGAAAGGCGTTTCGCAGCCACATCCTCTCGACCAAGTCCAGGAAACGCAAACGCCATCTCCGGAAACCGACGCTGGTTTCGGAGTCGGAACGGAGGAAAATCGTCGACCTGATCCAGTCGTAGAGGGATCGCCGGCCGACCACAGCCGCTGGATGTAACGTCAACCATCTTCACAGGGAAATACTACAATGCCAAGATCACAAAACAAGGTCGCCTCCCACCGCCGGAGAAAACGGATTCTCGCCCGGGCCAAAGGGTACTGGGGAGCGCGCAGCAAAGTCCTCACCGTCGCGAAGCACCACATCGACAAGGCGGGACAGCACGCGTATCGCGACCGGAGACTGAAAAAACGGAGCTACCGCCAGCTCTGGATCGCGCGCATCAACGCTGCGGCCAGGCTGTACGGGATGACCTATTCCGGTCTGATTTCCGCTCTCTCGAAGAAAGAGGTCGTCATCAACAGGAAAGTCCTCGCCGATCTCGCGGCGAGGAGCCCCGAAGCATTCTCCGAAATCGTCACTTTCGCGAAAAGCTGATTTCCGCTCCCGGCGGTTGAAACCCTGCCGCCGGGAGATTATTCCACCCTGCATATGGCACTCCTCGATCAACGCATCGACGATGTTCGGGCTTCCGCCCTGCGGGATATCGGCGACGCGAAGGACGGCGCGGACCTGGAGCTCGTTCGCGTCCGGTTCCTCGCACGCAAGGGCATGGTCGCCGCCCTCTTCGAGCAGCTCACCGATCTCCCCCCGGAGGGGCGGCCGGCCTTCGGCAAGAAAATCAACGAACTCCGCCAGGCGATTCAATCCGCCTTTGAGAACCGGATCGGAACCCTGGGCACGCCGTCTCCCGGCGAAATCCCCCGCATCGACCTGACCCTTCCCGGAAAAGAAAAATGGTCGGGCTCGAAACACCCGTTGACGCGCACCCTTGATGAAATCCGCAGGATATTCCAGGGGATGGGTTTCGGGATCGCCACCGGCCCCGAGATCGAGGACGACTACCATAATTTCGAGGCGCTCAATTTTCCTCCGGACCATCCCGCCCGGGACATGCAGGATACCTTTTTCGCCTCGAAGAACGTCCTCCTCCGCACGCACACGTCACCCGTCCAGATCAGGGTCATGGAATCCACACAGCCGCCGATTAGGGTGATCATACCCGGGAAGGTATACCGGAACGAAGCGATCAGCGCGAGGAGCTATTGTCTCTTCCATCAGGTGGAAGGCCTCTACGTCGACACCGGGGTGACATTCGCGGAACTGAAGGGGACGCTGGTGGCATTTGCGAGGCAGTTTTACGGATCGGGCCTTCAATACCGGTTCAGGCCGAGTTATTTCCCTTTCACCGAACCTTCGGCGGAAATGGATATCACCTGCTTTCTCTGCAGGGGCAAGGGCTGCCGGGTGTGCAAAAAATCCGGATGGCTTGAGATCCTCGGATGCGGCATGGTCGATCCGAACGTCTATGCCTTCGTGGGGTACGACCCCTCGAAATATTCCGGTTACGCTTTCGGCATGGGCATCGAGCGGATCACGATGCTCAGATACGGTCTTGATGACATCCGGATCTTCTTCGAGAACGATGTCCGTTTTCTGAAACAATTTCCATAACTCCCCGTCCCATGAGGGTTTCAAGAAATTGGTTGAATAATTACGTTGCCCTGGGGCTCACGGATTCGGAGCTCGCGGAGAGGCTGACGATGGCTGGTCTCGAAGTCGAATCCTTCGAGTCCCAGGCCGACAATCTGACCGGTATCGTCGTCGGGGAGGTACGTTCGGTTGAATCCCATCCCAATGCCCGGAAACTCACAGTCTGCAGGGTCTTTGACGGTAAGCGTGAAACCCAGGTCGTTTGCGGGGCTCCGAATGTGGCGGCAGGACTGAAAATCGCCTTCGCACCGGAGGGCATATCCGTTCGGAGAAATCAGCACGATCCGGAGGGTGGTCCGCTCACGATAGGAAGGGTTTCACTCCGCGGGATCGAGTCCGCGGGAATGATCTGTTCGGGTTATGAACTTGGTATTTCCGATGACAGGGAAGGGATCCTGATCCTCGACACCAACGCCATTCCCGGAGTCCCGCTTTCCAGAGAGCTCGGCATGGATGACACCCTTTTCGAGATCGGCGTCACGGCCAACCGTCCCGATCTCCTGTCGCATATCGGCGTGGCGCGCGAGATCAGCGCCAATACAGGAAAACCCCTGAAGCTTCCCCGTATCAGGGTGCCCGAAGGGAAGAGAGAGGTCGGCAAGGCCCTCAGCGTGAGGGTCATCGATACGATCAACTGCCCAAGGTACTCCGCCAGGGTTGTCGAGAACGTCCGCGTAGAACCCTCCCCCGGATGGCTCCGCGATTCCCTGACCTCCGTTGGTATTCGACCCGTCAATAACGTGGTCGACATAACCAACTATGTATTAATGGAAATCGGCCAACCCCTTCACGCATTCGATTATGACAGGCTCGCCGGAAACGCCATCATCGTGCGGGGAGGTGGAGGTGAGAAGTCCTTCGTGACCCTCGACGGAAAGCGGAGAGAGGTACGGGAGGACACACTCCTGATTTGCGACGGGGGAGGCCCCGTCGCCCTGGCCGGAGTGATGGGCGGACTGAACTCTGAGATCTCCGCCCGGACCACCTCAATTGTCATCGAATCGGCCTACTTCAATCCCGTCAATATCAGACGAACATCGAAACGGCTCGGATTGTCGACGGAGGCTTCGCAACGTTTCGAACGCGGGGCCGATCCCAACATCACGGCATGGGCCCTCGACAGGGCGGCGCAACTCCTGTCAGAGGTCGCCGGCGGCACCGTTCTCCGCGGCCGGATCGATGTCTACCCGAAGAAGATTCGCGAGACCCGTATCACATTCAATGTCAAGAATTCGAATAAGTTACTCGGAATAACTCTCCGGAAAACCGAAGTTTCAACCCTGTTCAACAGAATCGGCATCAAGAAAATCGTGCAGCAAAAGAGCGGGGGAACCATCTATTCGGTCCCGACCTGGAGACCCGATATCACCCGCGAGGTTGACCTCGTCGAGGAGGCCGCCCGGCTCTACGGATACGAGAAGATCGGCACCGCCGGTGAAATCAGGCTGAACCTTGGAGAGCATGCCCCGGCCGTCGATGTGGCGGACCTCATCAGGGATTATCTCTCTTCGTCCGGATTCAGGGAAATAGTGACCAACAGTATGTCTGACAGGGAAACCGCCTCCCATCCGGAAGCGATCCCCGTGATCCTGGCAAATCCGATCAGTCTCGACATGACGGCGCTGAGGACAAGTCTGCTACAGGGACTGCTAACTACCATCAGACATAACTTATTCCATGGGATTGATTCATCCAGATTCTACGAAATAGGGTCCGTCTTCAGGATGAATCCATCGGGAGATCCCGAGATCATCAGCGGATATTTCGAGGAGGAACGGCTCTGTCTTGCCATGTATGGTCTCGAGTCACCCGGTCACTGGGAAGATAAACCTAAAAAAGTCACTATTTTCACTTTAAAAGGTGAAGCTAACGCATTGTTCCGCAAGATTTCCCTTGACAATTCCAGATATATTCCTTATTCTACTCCGACAGCTTTAAGTGAGCGTTCTATCTTCATTGAAATAAAAGGGGAAAGGGTCGGCTCTCTCGGTTTGGTGTCATCTGCACTTCTCAAACGATATGACATCGATACCGAAGTATTTTTTCTCGATCTCGCTCTCGATAAGCTGCGGAAGTCGGGCTCAACCGCGCTGACGTTCCGGCCGTACTCCCGGTTCCCTGTGGTTCGACGGGACCTTGCGGTCATCGTGAACGAATCGGTGACGATCGGCCAGATCGAAGATGCCATCAGGGCTGTCGCGGGCCCCATGCTGAGGGAAATCATCCTCTTCGATATTTACAGGGGAGAGCAGGCGGGTGCCGGCAAAAAGAGTTGCGCCTTCTCATTAGAGTGGGTTTCTGAAAACCGCACGCTCGAACAACAGGATATCCTGGAGCTGATGGGCGGTGTGACGGAAAAGCTGGAATCGTCGCTGGGAGCAGTACTGAGACAATAGGAGACTGAGTCTTGAATCCGAACCAGAGTCCCGAGATCGTCGATACCCCCGCCCCCGAGGAAACCACCCGGATCGATACATTGTTGCGCGATCTCTGGGAGCGTCTCAGGGCATCCGCGCAGCATCTTCACGATCTCCGCGAGGAGAAAAAGATGCTCCTCGAAAAGGTCGCCTACCTGGAACAGGACCTTGAAACCCATAAAGTCGGACTTCAGAAAAAGGACAACGAAATCAGGCTCCTCCGCGCGGAACATCTCCAACTGGTGAATTCGAGCGGGAAGAACTCGCTCACGGACGAGGAGAAGGAGTACCTGAAAAGCAGGATCCGGGATTTGATTGTGAAAATAAACTCGTATCTTTAGTACGGCAGTTCTTTAATACGTTTGACCGGAAGAAATGTGAAACTGATCGACAATTCGGACGACTGAAATTCATGGCGATTGACGGAAAAAGCATAAAAGTAAAAATCTTCGGCTCGGAATATCCCCTGAGGGGAGAGAGCGAAGAGTTGACCAAGAAGGTGGCCAATTACGTCGACCAGATGATCAACTCCATCCACACGAAGATTCCCGAGCAACCCCCGCTGACGGTGGCGGTACTCTCGGCCCTGAATATCACCGAGGACCTGTTCAAGGAGCGGGAGAAAATCAAATCGCTCTCGGGTCTCGTCGAATCAGAGATCGGCAGGATGAACGACTTCCTGGACCAGAACATCAATCCCGGTTCCTGAACATTTCTTTCTGTTCTTTTCCATACGCGGCGCGTGGTGGTATACGAAACGACAATACCGCACCGCCAGCCTTGTCCGGGGAGTGATCTCCGGACGTGTGAGTCAAACTATTAAAGAATCTGACAGGTTACTTTAATTGGGAACTCGACTCATGGGTGTCGTATTACAGGCCTCATCCCTCTAACGGGGGATTTCCCCGCCGGTTCTTCACGGGGGGAGACAGTGGACGTAAGAAACATCCAGGGGAGTACCCACCGTGTCTTGAAAGAGATTCTTCAATACACACGACTCAAGGGCTGGGTGCGGTTTTTTTATTTCCTGAAGATCCGGAGGTTGTATGCAGTGGGATTTATTAACGGCGGCGCTGATCGTCATCGCGGCCGTGGCGGCCGGCTTCGCGATCGGGTGGTTCCTCCAAGCCCGGAGGGGGAAGAACAGCGTCCTGAAGGCGGAGATCAAAGCCAAGGAACTCATCGCCAGGGGTGAAGCCGCGGCGGCCGCCCTGTCGAAGGAAAAAATGGGGGAGGTCCGGGAAGAATGGGTAAGGAAGAAGCAGGATTTCGAGAGGGATTCCGGTTCGAAGCGGAACAAGCTCCAATCGTTCGAGAAACAGCTCTCGACGAGGGAGGAAAACCTGGAACGGAAAGTTGAACTGATCAACCACAAGGACAGGGAACTGACCCAGACCCGGAAGGACCTCGACGAAAAGCTCAGGCAATCCGGCGAAAAGAACGAGAAACTGTCCCAGCTCCTCAGGGAGGAGAACCAGCGCCTGGAGAGGATCGCCGGGCTCACTTCCGAGGACGCCAGGAAGATGCTGGTGGAAAACCTGGTGGTGGACGCCAAGGCCGATGCCGCGCAGCTGCTGAAGGAGATCCGGGACACGGCGAAGACGGACGCCCGGAGGGAAGCCCAGAAGATCATCGTCCAGGCGATCCAGAGAACCGCCGCCGATCACTGCGTGGAAACCACGGTCAGCGTGCTCCATATCGAAAACGAGGAAATGAAGGGGAGGATCATCGGGAAGGAGGGCCGGAACATCCGCGCCTTCGAAGCCGCCACCGGGATCGATGTCATCGTCGACGATACGCCGGAGGCGGTCATCATCTCGGGATTCGACCCGCTCCGCAGGGAGGTGGCGAGGCTCTCGCTCGAACGCCTCATGGCCGACGGCCGCATCCATCCGGCGAGGATCGAGGAAGTCGTCGAAAAGGTCCGGGCAGAACTGGACGAAGAACTCCTCCATATCGGGGAGAACGCCCTCATCGAGGGGGGAATGCACGGGGGGCACCGCGAGCTGATCAGGCACATCGGCATCATGAAATACCGTTCGAGCTACGGACAGAACCTGCTCTCGCACAGTCTCGAAACGGCCCACCTCGCCGGATTGATGGCGGTGGAACTCGGTCTCGACCCCGTGATTGCAAAACGGTCGGGACTCCTCCACGACATCGGGAAAACCATCGACCGGTCGGTCGAGGGCCCTCACGCGCTCCTCGGCATGGACCTTGTGAAAAAATACGGCGAGCACGCGATTGTCCAGAACGCCGTGGGAGCCCACCACGACGACATACCGATGGACAGTCCCATCGCGGTCCTCGTCCAGGCCGCCGACTCGATCAGCGGGGCGCGGCCCGGGGCCCGGAGGGAGAACGTAGAGGCCTACGCGAAACGACTCCAGAGGCTCGAAGCCCTCGCCCAGTCGTTCGACGGGGTCGCGAAGACGTACGCGATACAGGCAGGCCGCGAAATCCGGGTGATCGTGGAGCACGACAAGGTGGACGACGCCGCGGCCGACCAGCTCGCCCACGAAATCGCGAAAAAAATCCAGTCGGAGATGGAATATCCGGGACAGGTGAAGGTGACGGTCATCCGGGAAACCCGTTCGATCGCCTTCGCGAAATAAGATGCCGATGACAGCGAAACGACGCTCGGGGAGGAGACGGTCCCGCGCCCGCGGACCCCTCGCCGTCGCCATCACCGGGGGCATCGCCTCGGGGAAGTCCGAGATCGCGTCGGTGTTCAGGAGGCTCGGCGCCCTTGTGATATCCGCCGACCGGGAAGCCAAAGAGATTCTCGGGACGGACCCCGCCGTCATGAAAAAGATCACGCGGCTGCTCGGACCGCGGGCGTACACGCCGGCGGGGAAGCCGGACAGGGAATTTATCGCCCGGAGGATCTTCCCGAACGCCGCCGAGAGGCGGAAGGTCAACGCCATCATCCACCCGGCGGTCATCTCCCGGATCCGGAGGCTGATCTCGCGCGGGAAGAAGGCCCGGAAGTTCCCGGTGGTGGCCGTCGAAGCGGCGCTGATTTTCGAAGCGGGAATGGAGAGTCTCTTCGACGCCGTCGTGGTGATCGATTCCCCGATCCGTGACCGTGTCGCCCGCGTCCGCCGCAGGGACGGTGTCCCGGCCGCGGACGCGCTCGGGCGGATCCGGTCGCAGAGAAGCAACCGAAGCAAAACGGCCGCGGCGGACATCGTCATTTCCAACCGGGGCGACCTCCGGTCTCTCAGGGCCGCAGGACGGTTCGTGTACCGGCTGCTGGCGGGAGCGGAAGACGGTTTGCGGTGATCCCCATGGCCGCGGAACGAGAATACGATTACCTCGTCATCGGGAGCGGCATCGCCGGCCTCACCTTCGCGCTTGACGCCGCGCGCAATGGCTCCGTCCTCATCATCACCAAGAAATCCCGCGCGGAATCGAATACCAACTACGCGCAGGGCGGCATCGCCGCCGTGCTCTCGCCCGGCGATTCCTTCGATCTCCACATCAACGACACGCTCAACGCCGGCGTCGGCCTCTGCCACCGGGAAGCCGTCGAAGCCCTCGTCAGGGAGGGCCCGGACAGGGTCCGCGAACTGATCGGCCGCGGTGTGGAATTCACCAGGGATGCCGGCCGGCTGGACCTGGGGCTCGAGGGAGGTCATTCCGCGAGACGCATCGTCCATGCTCACGACAGGAGCGGTTCCGAGATCGAGAGGGCGCTCCTGCACGCCGTCTCCGCGGAGGGCAACATCACGGTCCTCGAGCACCACCTCGCGGTTGAACTGATCACGCAGCACCATGAAAAGGGGGGCAGGAAGCCGGGCGAGAACATCCGCTGTTCCGGCGCTTACGTCCTCGACGCGGAACGCGCCAAGGTGAGGAAGTTCCTCTCCAGCTTCACGGTGATCTGCTCCGGGGGCCTCGGGCAGGTCTACCTTCACACCACGAACCCCACCATCGCGACGGGGGACGGCGTTGCGATGGCGTACAGGGCGGGGGCGTCGGTCGCGAACATGGAGTTCATCCAGTTCCATCCCACCTCATTGTACAATTCCGGGAGCCCGGCATTCCTCATCTCGGAAGCGATCAGGGGTTTTGGCGGCATTCTCCGGAGCGTCAGGGGGGAGGAATTCATGACGCGGCACGATCCCCGCGGCCACCTCGCGCCGAGGGACATCGTCGCCCGGGGGATCGACGCCGAGTTGAAAAAGACGGGAACCGAATTCGTCCACCTGGACCTTACGCACCTCGGCGCGGATGCGGTCAGATCCAATTTTCCGCACATCCATGAAACCTGCCTGACGAAGTTCAAGCTGGACATTACCAGAGAGCCCATACCGGTCGTCCCCGCGGCGCACTATTCCTGCGGCGGGATCGTGACCGATCTCCGGGGGCGGACCACGATCGACAACCTGTACGCGCTCGGCGAAGTCGCCATGACCGGCGTCCACGGGGCGAACCGCCTCGCGAGCAACTCGCTCCTCGAGGCGCTCGTCTTCGCGCAGCGGGCCATCCGGGACACCGCAGGCCGGTTGCCCGGACGATCCGGGCCGATGCCCGAAGTCCCGGAGTGGGACGACAGCGGGACATTCGATCCCGAGGAATGGGTCCTGATCGAACACAACCGGAAGGAAATCCAGCAGACGATGTGGGATTACGTGGGGATCATCCGCTCCACGCTGAGGCTTGAACGGGCCCTGCGACGCCTCAACCTGGTCAGGGATGAAATCGAAGCGTTCTACCGGAGGACGCGCGTCGTGGAGGGGCTCATCGAACTCCGGAACCTGGCGACCGTTGCGGACCTCATCGTGAAGAGCGCGCTGATGCGGAAGGAAAGCCGCGGCCTCCACTACGTCACCGATTATCCGGCGATGTCGGATGCATGGAAGCACGATACGGTCCTGCCCGCTTTTTGAAATGACCCCGATTTTTCCGAAATTCCTTCCCTGATGACGGACAAGATCGATAAACCGAGAGACCATTGCGGCGTTTTCGGGGTGTACGGACATCCTCAGGCCGCCCAGGTCACCTTTCTGGGGCTCCACGCCCTCCAGCACCGGGGACAGGAAGGATCGGGCATCGTCACGTCGTATCAAGAGCCCCCCCGCAGTAAGCCGAAGTTCCTCAGCCACAGGGGTTTCGGCCTGGTCAACGACGTTTTCAAGCCTGAATCCATTTTCACGGATGTCCTGAAAGGGGAGTCCGCGATCGGGCACAACCGCTACTCCACCTCGGGCGCCTCCGACAACGCCGCGAATATCCAGCCGATCATGGTGAATTACCGGGGCGGCAACGTGGCCGTGGCCCATAACGGCAACCTCACGAACTTCCGGGCCATCAGGAGGAAACTCCAGGATACGGGCACCATCTTCCAGACGACCTCCGACACGGAGATCATCCTGCACCTCATCGCCAGGAGTTCCGAGGAGGAACAGATCCGCCAGATCCTCGAGGCCCTGAACATGGTGGAAGGGGCCTTTTCGCTGGCGATCCTGACGGATACCATGATGGTCGCGGCCCGCGATCCTCTGGGCGTGCGGCCTCTCGCCGTGGGCAGGCTCGGCGACGCCTTCCTCATCGCGTCGGAAACCTGCGCCTTCGACATCGTCGACGCCGAATATATCTGCGACGTCCATCCGGGCGAGGTCCTGGTCTTCGACAGGGAGACGCTCAAAACCGGCGAAGCGAAATCCTTCCGCCTGGACGCCATGGGGACCCCGCCCCGCCACTGCATCTTCGAGTACGTCTATTTTTCCCGGCCCGACAGCACGATCTTCAACGAGAGCGTCGACAAGGTCCGGCGGAAGCTCGGGAAAGCGCTCGCCAGGGAGCACCCCACCATCAAGGACAACGGGGACGAAAAGGTCGTGGTGATCAACGTCCCGGACTCGAGCAACACCGCGACGCTCGGCTTCGTCTCGGAGAGTCTCAAGCTCGGG
>DATDQD010000092.1:0-3299 GCA_035292425.1 Bacteroidota bacterium | reverse complement strand
GTCAGGACCAGGACCCGGACGGCCCTGCCGATCCCGTGCGGGAGGACGACGGTTCCGCGGATCGCCTGGTCGGCCTTCTTGGGGTCGACCCCCAGGCGGACCGCGATGTCCACGGATTCCCTGAATTTCGCAGTCGCCGTCTCTTTCACGAGCGCGACGGCTTCCTCGACGGTGTACGTTTTCGTTCTGTCGATTTTCGGATCGACGGCCCTGTATCTCTTGCTGCGGCGGATCATGATGTCCTTTCAGGTTGTGGTGCGATCGCCCTGGCCGAGCTGCGGCGCCGGGCTCCCACGGGTGATTTACTCTTCGACGGTGATGCCCATGCTGCGCGCCGTCCCGGCGACCATCTTCATCCCGGCCTCGACATCGTTGGCGTTCAGGTCGGGCATCTTGAGCTCCGCGATCTCGCGGACCTGCGCCCGGGTGACCTTCCCCACCTTGTTCCGGTTCGGTTCGCCGGAACCCTTCTCCACTTTCGCGGCCCTGGCGAGCAGGATGGAGGCGGGCGGGGTCTTGGTGATGAACGTGAAGGACTTGTCCGAGAAGACCGTGATCACCACCGGGATGATCAGGCCCTGCTTGTCCTGGGTTTTGGCGTTGAACTGCTTGCAGAACTCCATGATGTTGACGCCCTTCTGCCCGAGCGCCGGGCCGATGGGGGGAGCGGGATTCGCGGCCCCCGCGGGGATCTGCAATTTGATGTATCCGGTAATCTTTTTCATGGCACTCCGGGTTTGACCCTGTCTGTCATTTTTCCAGTTCCACCTGGCTGAAGTCCAGCTCCACGGGGGTGCGGCGGCCGAAAATGCTCACCATCACCTTGAGTTTCATCTTCTCCTCGTTGATGTCCTGGACGAAGCCCGTAAAATTGTTGAACGGGCCGTCGATCACCTTGACCGGCTCGCCGACGTGGAACGGCACCTCCATCAGCTCCACGTCCTTCCGCTCCTCCATCCGGCCGAGCAGCCTGTGCACCTCGTCGAGCTGGAGCGGTCCCGGTTCTCCCCGCGGACCGACGAAGCTGATCACGCCGGGGGCGTTCAGGATGAGATGCCTGGTCTCCTTGTCGAGCAGGGCCTCGACGAGGATGTAGCCGGGGAAGAAGGTTTTCGTCTTGCTCTTCTTCTTCCCTTCCTTCATCTCGATGATCTTCTCCGACGGCACCAGCACGGCGCTGATCCTCTCCTCGAGGTGCGCAAGCTTGATCTCATTCTCGAGGTGCGCTTTCACCTTGTTCTCATGCCCGGAGTAGGTCCGGATGGCATACCAGCGTTTTCCGTTCTGCGTCGTCATGGAAAGTCTACTGGACGAACTTCAGGAGATTGCTGACGAAAATGTCCACCCCGTAGACGAAGAGGGCGATCACCCCGCAGACGATCAGGACGATGAGGGTCGACTCCTGGAGTTCCGCTCTGCGGGGCCAGGTGACCTTTTTCATCTCCTTCGAGACGTCTGTAAAAAACGCGATAATTTTTTCTTTCATTTCCGGTCTTTCAAATAAGGGTACCGTCAGTCGAGCACGTCAGGAGGGACTTGAACCCCCAACCTGCGGTTTTGGAGACCGCTGCTCTAGCCAATTGAGCTACTGACGTGGGTGTCTTACTTGGTTTCCTTGTGCTGGGTATGCTTGCTGCACCACGGGCAGAACTTCTTGTATTCCACGCGCCCGGACTGCTTTTTCTTGTTCTTTGTGGTCGTGTAGTTCCGGCGCTTGCATTCCGTACATTCGAGTGTAATGATGTCTCTCATGCCAGTTCAGAATCCTTTAAAATGGTGTTGAGCTTGCGATCGGGATTGAACCGATGACCTCATCCTTACCAAGGATGTGCTCTACCAACTGAGCTACGCAAGCGACGGCGCGAGCGGGAGACGGGACTCGAACCCGCGACCAACAGCTTGGAAGGCTGTGACTCTACCAACTGAGTTACTCCCGCGATACCTCCGTGCTCTCGGTTTCCCGGTCCGGCCCCCTTCAGGCTCACGTGTGGGCAGGGAAGGATTCGAACCTCCGAAGGCCGAAGCCGACAGATTTACAGTCTGTTGCGTTTGACCGCTTCGCTACCTGCCCGCTCTCTTCCGTCCCCGTCCCGCGATATCCGTCCCCCCTGCTTCCCGGCGGACATTGCGCGCCGCCGGCGACCGGGCCGTGCGTTCAGCGATGTCGAGCCGATGAGAGGACTTGAACCTCCAACCAGCTGATTACAAATCAGCTGCTCTACCATTGAGCTACATCGGCGTCCACCCGAGGATCGCGAATCTTGCGATCGGATCGGCCGCACCCGGCAGTTCAACCGGCAATTTAACCGGCAATTCAACCGAAAAAATGGCGAACCTCCCCCCCGCTATAAGTCCGTTCTACGCGACAAACGTTTATTTTTCGGCGCCAGAGGGGGGATTTTTTCCAATCAAGTCTATCAATATAATATTTTTTGTCAAAATGTCAAAGATTTTAGGGAGATTTTCCGTCATCCCGGCTACAGGAGAGAGACATGCCCAAAATGTCAATTTTCAGCGAAAAATTGGTGAGAATTTCTCTTGCGGGGAGGATGGCCGTCGGGATGTTACCGGCCGAGCCGCCGTAGCAGCGATTGCGCCTCGGCGTAGTCGGGCCTGATGGCGAGAGATCGTCCCGCCGCGCTGAGCGCCTCAGTGACCAGACCCCGCCGTTCCAGGTAGAGGGCCTGCCCGAGTTCCGCCCTCGCGGCGAGCATTGTGATCGCATCGGTATAGCGGTCTTCGCGAGCGCGGGAGTCGAGGACAACCGGGACGTAGCGCCAGAGGTCTCCATCCCCTTCCTTCCGGAGCCTGAGCGAGAGTCCGTGCGGAATGCGGGAGTAACCCTGCGTATACCGCGCCTCGATCTCCGGCGTCACGTACACCGCGCGCGACGGATAATGACGGGCGATCATCCCGGCGATGAGGGCGGTGTAACGGAATTCGATCGTGCGCGGATCGTACGGTAACCCCTCTTCGAATTTATGCAGTTCGAGGAGATATTCTTCCGTCTCCCTCTCCAGCCCCCCGAGGAGCGACGGATAGCGCTGCCGCAGATACCCGATGTACCAGGAGCGCCTGATCAGCTCCTTGTCGACCACGACGACGTCCGGGCGCACACCCTCGACGACCTGGAGGTAATACGATGCCGAGACGAAATAGTCCCACTGGTAACTGATGACGATCCCGCCCGGCTCCGCCGCGCCGAGGATCGACCGCGCGTACTGGTCCACCACGCGGAGGTCGCTCTGGTCCGCCGACGGCCAGGTCCGCGCCGCCTGCCATCCCAGGAAGAGGCCCGC
>DATDQD010000091.1:0-2950 GCA_035292425.1 Bacteroidota bacterium | reverse complement strand
CGCGCGCCCCCGTCGTCCTGGCGATCGCCGGTGAAACTTCCGCGGGAGACGCTCCGGGTCCGCCGCTCGCGCCGTCCGCCGCGCGCGCTGTGATGACCGGGGCGCCGATACCCCCGGGGGCCGATGCAGTCGTCCAGGTCGAATGGACGGAGGCGGTATCGGACCGGGAAGTCCGTATCATGAAACCGGTCGCCGCGGGCGCGAACATCCGCCGGGCCGGATCGGACATCGCCGGCAACAGCGTTCCCCTGAGAAAAGGTCATCTTGTGAGGGCGTACGAACAGGGGGTCATGGCTTCTCTCGGGATCGGGTTCATCGCCGTCCGCCGCAAGCCGCTCGTTTATTTCATTCCCACCGGGAATGAACTGACGGAGCCCGGAAAACCCCTGGGCCCGGGAAAGATACGCGAATCCAACTCCCCCGTCGTGACCGGACTGCTGAGAAGGGAGGGGTGCGACGTCCGCAGCTCACCGATCACGCCCGACGACCGCGGACTTCTTTCCGCGGCGATCGGAGGCGGCTCCGGCTGCGACATGTTCGTCACCACCGGGGGCGTCTCGGCCGGACGGCACGACATCGTGCCGGAAATCCTCGCGGACGCGGGCGTCGGGATCGTCTTCCACAAGGTCAACATCAAGCCGGGGATGCCGTTGCTTTTCGGGATGCGCGGCGACACTCCGTTTTTTTCGCTCCCCGGGAACCCGGTGTCGGCGGCGGTGACCTTCCTCCAGTTCGTGAGGCCGGCGATCCGGAAGATGTCGGGCGATCCGGATCCGGGAAGAAAAGAGATCGTGAGGGCCCGGCTCGCCGCCGGAATCGTCAAGAAGGACGGGAAAAGGCATTTCCTTCGCGGCAGGTTGGAGAACCTGAACGGGGAGCCGACGGTGCGCGTCGCGGGTGTCCAGGAATCGAATGTGGCATCGGCGCTCGCCGCCGCTGATTGTCTCATCATACTTCCCGAGGACCGCCGGGATTTTGCGGAATCGGAATACGTCGAAACGGAGATGCTGTGAAGGGGATCAGGGTACGTGTATTCGGAAGGGTGAAGGAGATCGTGGGCTCGGACGAGATCGACCTGCCGGCGGGGGCCGGGGAGACGACCGGGACTGTCCTGAAATCCCTCATCGACCGCTACCCGCCGCTCGCGCCGTGGCGGGACTACCTGCGCGTCGCGGTCAACCAGGAATATGTCCCCGATGAGAGAACCGTTTCGCCGGGCGACGAAGTCGCCATTATTCCTCCCGTGAGCGGCGGATAGCATGCTTCCGATTCTGGTGGACATCGTCGATGGGAGGATCGACACCGAAAAACTCGTGGCAGGGATTTCGGACCCGTCGGCCGGCGGGACGGCGGTGTTCATCGGCACGACCAGGACGCCCTCGGGAAACAGGGAAGTGGAGTACCTCGAGTACGAGGCCTACCGACCGATGGCCCTCAAACAGATGGCCGCGATCGCTGAAACGGCCCGGTCCCGCTGGCCCCTCGTGGGGGTCTGCGCGGTACACCGGGTGGGGCGCGTGGGTATCGGGGAGACGAGCGTCGTGATCGCCGTGTCGGCGGTCCACAGGGCCGCGGCCTTCGAGGCATGCCGTTTCATCATCGACGCCGTGAAGAAAGACGCGCCGATCTGGAAGAAGGAAGTCTTCGCCGACGGCCACGCGTGGGTCGGGCCATAAAAAAATCGAGCCCGGCACTTTCACGCGCCGGGCTTTCCCCTAACACTAAAGTAAGCTGCGGAGGAACAGCTTACGTGTACAAGATACGAACGATCACCCGGAAGATGATGTGTCCTGTGTCACAAAATGCATTTTTTAACGACCTGAAGATATGGCGCCGCGATACCAGTTGAGAGATTCATTCGGCCGGAAAATCGACAATATCAGGATATCGGTGACGGACAGGTGCAATTTCCGGTGCCGGTATTGCATGCCCGAGGAGGGGATGACCTGGCTCGGCCATGCAGAAATCCTCACGTACGAGGAAATCGCGAGGGTGGTCCGGATACTCGTGTCGATGGGGGTCAGGAAAGTGCGGCTCACGGGGGGCGAACCGCTGATGCGGAAAGAGCTTCCGGGACTGGTGGAACGCCTTCATGCCATCTCAGGCCTGGAGGACATCGCCCTGACCACGAACGGCTACTTCCTCGCGGAACAGGCGGAGTCCCTGGCGCGCGCCGGACTCCGGCGGATCAACGTCAGCCTCGATTCCCTCGATCCCGCGACGTTCGAAGCCATGGCGAGGCGCAATCACCTCGACCGAGTGCTGGCCGGAATCGAAACCGCCCTCGCCTGCGGCATCGGCCCGGTGAAACTGAACGTCGTGCTCATTCGGGGCATCAACGATGGCGAGATCGGGGGTTTCGCCGCTCTCGCCCGCACGAGACCCTTCGTGGTCCGTTTTATCGAATTCATGCCGATCGGCAGCGGGGACGGCTGGTCAAACGACCGTGTCGTCACGACCGGAGAGGTCCTCTCCACCCTCGAGCGGCTCGGTTACGAGACCGTACCCCTCGGGGAAAACGGGACGCACCCGGCGGAACGGTACCGCTTCGCCGACGGGAAGGGAGAGATCGGTTTCATCAGTTCGGTGAGCCATCCATTCTGCGCGTCGTGCAACCGCATACGGCTCACGTCCGACGGTAAATTGCGGACCTGCCTCTTTTCGCTCGGCGAGACCGACATCAAGGGTCCCCTGAGAGCCGGGGCGGGCGACGACGACATCAGGGCGATCGTCGAAGCGGCGGTGGCGACGAAGGAGGCGGGACATCTGATCAACCAACCGGATTTCGTACGGCCCGGGAGAACCATGAGCAGCATCGGAGGATAGGATGACATCGGTATCAGCCACAAGGGACGTTTCGGACAAACCGGTATCGCTGCGGATCGCCAGGGCGGCCGCCCACGTGAAAGTGAAGCCCGCGACGCTGCGGGCGCTCCGGAAAGGGACGCTC
>DATDQD010000090.1:0-19585 GCA_035292425.1 Bacteroidota bacterium | reverse complement strand
CGGTTCACGCTGGCCCACCTTACGACTGAGGAGTTCTCGCACCCGGTCACGCGCTCGCTCGCGTCGCTTCTGTCCTCGCGGCTCGAGGAGGGGGAAAACGTCGACCCGGCCGCGCTCATCGACGCCACCGGCGATCCCGCCGGGAGGGAGTTCATCTCGGAGATCATGCTCACGAAGTACGAACTGAACCGGGATCCGAGGCCGGGAACGCCCGCCGTCGAGCAGGGCGAGCCGCTCCGCATCGCCTCGGACACGGTGCTCGCCATGAAAAAGCGCAACCTCCGCGCGCTGAAAAAGGAGAACCAGGAGCTCCTCAGGCAAACGAGCGGGAGCGGCGGAGATGTCTATCCCTACCTCAAACGGAACACGCTCCTGGACGAGGAACTCGCGCGACTGGAGAAGGAAGGTCTCCGGGGATAGCGATCCGCCCGCGCGGCGGCGCCCTTCCAACTTGGAATTATCCCCCCCGCGGGGTATGTTACCCCTCATGTCCGCCCCGAATATGTCCCTGATCGCTGAAATCCAGAAACTCGAAGCCGTCGCGCGCCGCCTCGAACCGGGGGCCGCCGACCGCCGATCGGCCCGCGAGAAGGTGGTGGCGTACACGGAGGATTTTCTTGAGCGACTCGGCGAAATCCCGACCTTCGTCGGAAAGCATGACGGGGGGATAGGTCTTCTTTCCGAACAGATCGGCGAGGAACCGGCGGATCTCGGAAAACTGCTCGCGCTTGTGCGCGATAACGTCGACCGCCCGGGGCTGAACCCCGCATCGGGCGGCCACCTGGGATATATCCCCGGGGGAGGTCTTTATCATGCATCGCTCGGCGATTACATGGCCGACATCACGAATCGCTTCGCCGGCGTGAATTTCGCCAGCCCGGGCGCGGTCCGGATGGAGAACATGCTCATCGACTGGATGCGGGAAGTGGTGGGGTATCCGGCGGGGACCGTGGGCAACCTCACCTCCGGGGGGAGCATCGCAAACCTGATCGGGATCGTCGCGGCGAGGGACGAATCGGGCATCAGGGCGGCCGATTATGCTCGTTCGGTGATCTATCTGACCGACCAGGCCCATCACTCGATCCAGAAGGCGGTCCGGATCGCCGGGCTCGGCGAAACCGTCCTTCGATACATTCCCACCGACGAACGTCACAGGATGTCCGCGGACCTCCTGGAGAAGGCCATCATCGGTGACCTTGAGAATGCCCTTCTACCCATGGCGATCATAGCGTCGGCCGGGACGACCGATACCGGCGCCGTCGACCCGCTCGACGCCATCGCGGAGATCGCCGCCGGCCGCGCCATCTGGTACCATATCGACGGGGCCTACGGTGCATTCTTTGCCCTCTGCGACGAGGGAAAGAGCGTCCTCGGGGGGATGGAGAAATCCGATTCGCTCGTGATGGACCCGCACAAGGGGCTCTTCCTTCCGTACGGGACCGGCGCGGTACTGGTGAAAAACGCCGGGCGGCTCCTGGAATCATTCCATTACCAGGCGAACTACATGCAGGACGCGGTCCGGGATGAAGGATCGCCCTCCCCGGCCGACCTCTCGCCGGAACTCACGAAACATTTCCGCGGACTGCGTCTCTGGCTGCCGCTGAAGCTCCACGGCCTTGCCCCCTTCAGGGCCGGCCTCAGGGAAAAGATCCTCCTGGCTCGGTATTTCCACGGCCGCCTGCAGGAGATGGAGGGTTTCGAGACCGGCCCGGTTCCCGATCTGTCGGTGGTGACCTACCGTTACGTTCCGCGCCGCGGCGATCCGGACGAATTCAACGAACGTCTCGCGGCGGAGGTCCGCAGGGACGGCAGGGTGTTCCTCTCCTCGACGATGCTCCGCGGCCGCTTCACCCTCCGGCTGGCCGTGCTCTCTTTCAGGACGCACCTCGACACGATCGACCTGACGATCGACATCCTGAAGGAGAAAGCGAAAATGATCGAATCGTCGCAGTGACGACGCCCGGCGGACGCCCCGAACCGTTGCAATTAAGCCACGCCGAGGGTATATTGAAAAATCAACCGAGCGGAGAAGACACAGGATTGGACCAGGCATACCGGCGTTTTTTAATCGTCCGCACCGACAGGATAGGGGACGTCATCCTCACCCTGCCGATGGCCCGGGTTTTGAAGAAATGCCGCCCCGGCGCCCATGTCGCCATGCTGGTTCAATCGTATACGTCCGAGCTGGTCAGCGCCGATCCGAACGTCGACCAGGTGATTTCGGTCGACAGCCACTGCCCCCCGTACGCAAGGACCGTTGCGGAACTGCGCCGCGCCAACTTCGACGTGGTGTTCCATACCCATCCCCGCCCGCGGCTCGCGCTCATCACCGCGCTGGCGGGCATACCGGTCAGGGTGGGGACGGGTTACCGCTGGTATTCATTTCTTTTCAACAGGCGCGTCTACGAGCATCGGAAGGACGCGCTGAAACATGAACTCGAATACAACCTGAACCTTCTCCGCGCCGTCGGGTGCGACGCGCCGTGGGGCGACGTCCGTCCCCGGATCGACGTAGAAGAGGCCCACATGGTGAAAGCGCGCCGGGCGCTCGCCGACGCGGGCGTGCCCCCGGGCGCGAAACTGGCGATCCTCCACCCGGGGAGCGGGGCATCGGCCCGCGACTGGAGCCCCGACAATTTCGCCGCGCTGGCGTCCATTCTCGCGGCGCACGACGGTCTTGCCGTGCTCCTCACCGGCGGGAAGGGGGAGGAACGGCTTGTCGCGGGCATTCGCGCGCTCTGTCCGCCCGAGGTCCGTTCCATCGTCGGGTCCCTCGGGATCAGGGAATACGCCGCCCTCGCAAAACTGGCCTCGGTGTTCATCGCGAATTCGACCGGGCCTCTGCACATTGCCGCCGCCGTAGGCACGCCCGTCATCGGCCTCTACCCGCAGATCCGGCCCCTGAGCGCCCCCCGCTGGGGCCCCTACACCGACCGGAAGACCGTCTTCACTCCGAAGGGATTTCCGGAGGACTGTTCCAGGTGCGTCGGGACGCGGGGTTCACGATGCGAGTGCATGGATTCGATCCCGCCCGGCGACGTCCACGACGCCGCGATGCGGCTGCTCGGCGCGGAGGCCGGGGTTTCATGAAGCCGATCGCTTCGACGCTTCTCCTCTGCGCGCTTGCCGGCGGCGGATCGCACTCCGGTCCCCCCGCGACAGACGCGGCGCCCTCCGATGCCACGACACGGATCGTCCCGGGGGCTCCAGGCCGGAGCGAGGGCAGTGTTCCGTCTCCTGACACGCTCCGGAAACTCACCAACATCGCTTACAAAGGTGGTGAATATCTGAAATTCGACGTCCACTGGAGCTTCGTTACGGCGGGGGACGCATACCTGACGGTGACCGATACCGTCTTCGCCGGAAGGCCGTGTCATATCGTTACCTTCAGGCTCGAGTCGAAGCCGTTCTTCGACATCTTTTACAAGGTACGCGACCAGTACCGCACCATCGTGGACGCCCAGGGCCTTTTCCCCTGGCGATTCGAGCAGCAGATCCGGGAGGGTGGTTTCAGCCGCGATTTCATGGCCGAGTTCGACCAGTGGGAAAACGTGGCGATCACGACGGCCGGTACCTACCCGATCCCGCCCTACGTCCAGGACATCATGTCGGCGTTCTATTTCGCGCGGACCGTCGACTACACCGGGTTCCGCCCCGGACGCAGGATCGAACTGCAGAATTTCTACAAGGACTCGGTCTACCCGCTCGCCGTGAAATACAAGGGGCGCCAGAGGATCGAGGTTGACGCGGGCACGTTCGATTGCATCATCATCGAGCCGCTCGTAACCGAAGGGGGGTTGTTTAAAAGCAAGGGGAGGATCCTCCTCTGGATCACCGACGACGACCGGAAGATGCCCGTGAAGGTCCGGACCGAGATCCCGATCGGCACCGTCGAGGTGGACCTGACGGAATTCAGGGGAGTGTACGGACCCCTTCGCGCGCTCATTCATGACGACTGACATACTGCCATGGCCAGACCCGGAAAAGTGAACCTGAAAAACATACGCACGATCTCCATCCATAACCGGAAGAGCACGGTCGGCGTGGGGGCGTTCGGAAAGCCGTTCGACCCTTCGGTGGGATCGTTTCCGGCCTTCATCGCATCGCTGCCGAAGATCCTGGCCGCCGACGAACTGCGGAGGTTCGCGGCCGACGTCCTGAAATCGAGGCGGGCCGGGAAACCGGTCATCGCCATGATCGGCGCCCACGTCGTGAAGGTGGGGCTTTCGCCCGTGCTGATCGACCTGATCGACCGGAAGGTCCTGACCTGCGTGGCGATGAACAGCGCGGCGGCGATACACGACGCCGAGGCCGCGCTCTGGGGGGTCACCTCCGAAGACGTGGCGGCAAGTCTTGCCGACGGCAGCTTCGGCATGTCGCGCGAGACCGGTGAATTCATCAACGGAACGCTGAACCGCGCGTACCGGAAAGGCGGCGCGGGGTACGGCGAGGCACTCGGCCGCGCGCTCCTGAAGGCGCCGCATACCCGGCTGAGCATCCTGGCGGCGTGCGTCAGGGAGGGGATTCCCGCGACCGTCCACGCCGCGATCGGGACCGACATCGTCCACCAGCAGCCGACCATGAACGGGGCCGCCACCGGCGAGCTCTCGTTCCGCGATTTCCGGATTCTCTGCAGCCAGGTGGGGGAACTCCGGGGCGGCGGCGTGGTGATGAACATCGGCTCGGCGGTCGTCCTCCCGGAAGTGTTCCTGAAGGCGCTCACCGTGGCGAGAAACCTCGGCGCGCGCGCGCGGGGATTCACGACCGCGAATTTTGACATGATCCAGCATTACCGGCCGCGGCTGAATGTCGTGGCCAGGCCCGCCTCCGGCGGCGGACGGGGCTACCTCTTCACGGGTCATCATGAGATTATGATCCCGCTCCTGGCCGCGATGATCAAACTCGGCGTCCCCGCCCGCTGATGGAAACCCCCGTCGGGGATCATCCGGATCCCGGCCCCGGCATGCCGCCGGTCCCCGGCGGAACCACCTTTCTCGGGAGACATGGCGTCTCGCCGGTGACCTTCGGGTACCTTTGCGTCGTCTTCTTCTTCGTCGTGTACCAGGTGCTGGGGTCCGCCTTCAGCGTCCTGATCTTCGGATTATCCCCGGACCTCACCGAACCGGGCGGATTCAGGGTATTCACCGGGATCGCCCAGATGGCGTTCCTCCTCGTCCCGGCCCTGCTTGTGGCGAGGCTCGCCAGCGCCGACATTCTTTATTATATGCGGCTCCGCCGCCCCTCGCTCCCATCGCTCCTCGTCCCGATGGTGGGCGTCTTTTCGCTGCAGCAGATGCTCCAGGTCTACATGGTCTTCCAGGGCAAAATCCCCCTTCCCCCCGAGGTGGAGGGTCTGGTCAACGAGATGAAAGAGGCCATCGACCGGACGCTGGTGAGTCTCCTGAGTTCGCACTCGTTCCCGGAATTCCTCGGGGTCGTCCTCGTCATCGCCGTCATTCCCGCGGTCGCGGAGGAGTTCGCGTTCCGGGGCCTGATCCAGCGGAGCTTCGAAAAGGGGATCGGCGCGGTCAGGGGCATCATGACCTCGGGGATCATCTTCGGGGCGTTCCACCTGAATCCGTTCTCGATTGTCCCCCTGATGGCGCTCGGTGTCTACCTGGGATTCCTCGCCTACCGCGCGAACTCCGTCTGGGTGAGCGCCGCCGCGCATTTTTTCAACAACCTGATCCCGGTGGCGGCACTCTATTTCGGAATCGCCGACGAGAAGGTCATCACCGGCGACCTCGGGGACATGTCATTCGGGACGCTGATGGCGGTGTTTTGGTTCTCGGGCGTAATTTTCTTACTATCCACATATTATTTCCTTCACCTGACGAGAAAACCCGCCGGCGACGGACGCGGGGCGGAATCATCATGAGCAACCTCGGACAACGCATCGCGACGGCCTCCGTGGCCATTCCCCTGATCGTGCTGATCTGCATGGCCGGCGGAATCTGGTTCTTTCTCTTCATCGCGCTGGCATCGGCGGCGGCGCTCCATGAATTTTACGCGCTCGCGAAGGCGAAGGGAGCCCGGCCGAACGTCGCCCTCGGCCTGGCGTCGGGCTTCATGGTGAACAGTGCATTTTTCTACCCGAAACTTTCGATGTTCTGCGTGGAACTCCTCCACGACATGGGGTGGGCGGTCCCGTTCCCGACTCAGGCGCAGCTCCTGGTGATCGTCCTCCTGGTGTCGGTGCTCTCGATGGCCGTCGCGGAACTCTTCGGCAACAGGGGGCCCGCGATCGCCGGCGTCACAGCAACCGTCGCCGGGGTCCTCTACGTGTCCCTCTTCTTCGGGACCTTCATCGGTCTCCGCGAAATCTTCGTCCAGGGGGACTTCCCCGCGTACCGCTGGTTCCCGGACGCCGCGGGGAGCGGGGCGGACATCATCTGGCCCGACGTCTACCGGTGGGGAGGGTACACCGTCATCTCGGTGCTGTCGACGATCTGGATCTGCGACACGGCGGCGTACCACGCCGGCCTGGCGATCGGTAAACACAAACTCTTCCCCAGGGTGAGCCCCAACAAGACGCGGGAGGGGGCCGCGGCAGGATTCATCTTCGCCATCGGGAGCGCGCTCGCAGCGAAATATCTCGTCCTGGACTACCTGAGCGCCGGGGATGCCGTGATCATCGGCCTGATCGTCGGCACACTGGGCCAGGTGGGAGACCTTTTCGAGTCCCTCCTGAAAAGGGACGCGGGCGTGAAGGACTCCTCGAACCTGCTCCCCGGCCACGGCGGTGTCCTCGACCGCTTCGACAGCCTCCTCTTCGTCGCCCCGGCGGTCTACATCTACATCGACTTCATCATCCTGAGCTGATCCGATGGCTTCCGTGAAAACCGTCCGCGTCATCACGCTGGGGTGTTCGAAGAACACCGTCGACTCGGAGGAGCTCATGGGCCAGCTCCAGGGGAACGATTGGACCGTGAGCGGGGAGGGGGGACCCGCGGACGTGGCGGTCATCAATACGTGCGGGTTCATCGAGGAGGCCAAAAAGGAATCGATCGAAACGATCCTCGCGGCCGTCGAACGGAAGAGGCGCGGCGAGTTCGGAAAGGTCGTCGTGATGGGGTGCCTCTCGGAACGGTATGCTGCGGCGCTGCGGACCGAAATCCCGGAGATCGACGCGCTGGTCGGGTCGAACAGGATCGACACCGTGGTGGACGCCCTCGGGGGGGAAATGAAATACGAACTCCTCGGGGAGCGCGCCCTCACCACCCCGGCGCATTTCGCGTACCTCAAGATCTCCGAGGGATGCGATCGTCCCTGTTCCTTCTGCGCGATCCCGCTCATGCGGGGAGGGCACGTCTCGAAACCCCTCGGGAGGGTCGTGCTCGAAGCGCGGAGGCTCGCGGCGCTCGGCGTGAAGGAACTCGTGCTGATCGCCCAGGACAGCACCTGCTACGGCCTCGATCTCTACGGCCGGCGCGAGATCGCGAAACTGCTCCGGGAAGTCTCCCGGGTCGACGGCATTGAGTGGATACGACTCATGTACGCCTTCCCCTCCGGTTTTCCGGAGGATCTCCTCGGGGAGATCGCCATCAACCCGAAAATCTGCAAGTACCTCGACATGCCGGTCCAGCACATCTCGGACGGCGTGCTCGCGTCGATGCGCCGGGGGATCACCTCCGCGGGCCTGAGGACGCTGATCGGGAAGATCCGCGCCGCCGTTCCGGGGATCGCGCTGCGGACCACGCTGATCGCCGGGTACCCGGCGGAAGGCGAGAAGGAATTCCTCGAGCTCCTCGACTTCGTGAAGGAAACCGAATTCGACCGCCTGGGGGTGTTCGAATATTCCCGGGAGGACGACACGGCGGCATTCGGCCTGGGCGATCCCGTCCCCGCCGGCGAGAAGCTCCGGCGCAGAATCGAGATCATGGAGGCGCAGAAGGCCATTTCCCTCCGGAAGAACGAGGAGAAAATCGGCTCCGAGGTCGTCATCCTCGTGGACCGCGCCGAAGAAGACGGATTTGCCGGCCGCACCCAGCACGACGCCCCCGAGGTCGACAACGAGGTCTTCGTCGCGAAAGGGCCGGGCATCTCCGTCGGACACTTTTCCAGGGTCACGGTTGTTGATGCTGTAGAGTACGACCTCTTCGCGGTTTTCCGGGACGGATCCGCGGGAGAAAACGGATGATAACTTCAAAAGGCCGGAGGCGAACCAGATGACCCCCAGAGCGATCGCTTTCCTTCTTCTTGCGACTGCATGTCCCGCCCTCCGGGCACAGCAGGAGCCCGGCGAGGAATTATTCCTGAAGTCGGACCGGAGAACGTTCCCGGTGGACGTCCTGACCTACCCGGGCGATTCGGCCGGCCTCAGCAGGGTCGACATCTATCTCGAGGTGCCCTACCATTCCCTGCAGTTCGTGAACCAGGGCGGTTTTTTCCGGGCGTCGTATGAACTGATCGTGGCGATCAACGACACCTCGGACCGGCTGATCACCGAAAAAGCATGGTCCGGGAATGTCGAGGTGGACTCCATCCAGGAGGTCAGAACGCGCCGTCCCGGGGAAATCGTTCAAAAATCCGTCAATCTCCCGCCGGGGCGCTATTCTTTCGACGTCAGGGTCAGGGACCTGGAAACGGACCGGGCGAGCGCTTCACGCCTGACGATCACCGTCGCCGATTACGCCTCCGGAAAATGGAAAGTGAGCGACGCGATGCTGCTCAAGGGCATTGAAACAGAGGGCGGACGGAGGGTCATCACGCCGAACATCGCCGCCGCCATTTCCGACGTCAGCGACAGTTTTTTCGTCTTTCTCAAACTGTACAATGACCTGGGGGTCGATTCGGGGCTCGTCATCGTCGAGGTCTCGGACCGGGCCGCGGTGCCGGTCCTTACCGACACTCTTCCCGTGCGGCTGGGGGCCGGGGAGAACAGTCTCCTGCCGCCGGTCAGGTGCAGTCCCCTCGGAGTGGGAGAATTCACGCTCAGGGTGCGCGTCCTCCCGGTGCCGGGCGGGAACACGGGCGGGGGGGAGACCCCCCAATTCGCGGAGACCGAACGCTCTTTCAGCGTGCGCTGGATCGGGGCTCCGATCGAGGTCACGGATATCGATGCCGCAATCGACCAGATGCAGTACATCATGGAGAAGGAGCTCATCGAGGAGATGAAGGCACTCCCGCCGGGGGTGAAACGGGACCGGTGGACTGCGTACTGGAAGGGAAGAGACCCCACCCCGGTCACGGACCGGAACGAACTGATGGAAGAGTATTATTCCCGCGTCGCGTACGCCAACAAGCACTTCGGGCATTACACGACCGGCTGGAAGACCGACATGGGCATGGTGTACATCATCTTTGGAACCCCCAGCAACGTCGAGCGCCATCCCTTCGAAATCGATTCAAAACCGTACGAGGTCTGGACGTATTACGAGCTGAACCGGCAGTTCGTGTTCGTCGACGCGACGGGCTTCGGGGACTACCGGCTCCAGACCCCCATCTGGGATGTCTACCAGACCCGGCCGCGGTAGATCCGCGCGGGGGCGCGTCCCGGTGTTCCTGGCCGTCGCGGTGTTTCTCACCTCCCAAACGCTCTATCCTGGAGCGCACCCGGTCCTCCTCTCCCTGAAATTTTCCGGAAACGAAGCCGTTTCGTCCGGCGATCTGCGCGACGTTGTTCCCCTGCGGCCGGGTGACGACATGACGGATTCCGCGCTGCGTCGCGCCGTATCCGCGGTGACGGGCCTCTACCGGGAACGGTCCTATTACGGGGCCGTGGTCATCGCCTCGCCGGCCGGGTACACCGCCGACAGTTCCGGGGCCGACCTTCTCGTTTCGGTACGCGAAGGCGTCCCCGCCACGATCGGGAGGATTGAATTCCGCGGGGTCCGCGCCTTCCCGGAAGATCGCGCCTCGGGAACCTTCGGGGGCCGTCCCGGCGACCCGCTGACGCCCGGCCGTCTCCAGGAAGGCCTTGCCGCCCTCCTGACGGAGTATGAACGCCTGGGGTTCCCGTTTGCCCGGGCATCGATCGACGGGATTTCCGGCGGGGATGATGGCGCGATGACGGTGATCGTCGGCATCGGCGAGGGTGAGAGCGTCGCGGTCGGCGAAATCCGGATTGAGGGGAACACCGAAACGGACCGCGCCGTCATCCTGAGGGAATCGAGGATGGAGCTTCCGGAGCCGTTCGACCCGGGAAAGGTCTCGCGTTTCGCGCAGAGGCTCCGGCGGCTGGGACTCTTTACCGCGGTCGGAGAGCCATCGCTGTACGCGACACCCGCGGGACACGGCCTGCTGGTCAGGGTGAGCGAAGGCAGGACGAACACCTTCGACGGCGCGGCGGGATATGCTCCCCCGCGTCCGGGCGAGTCAGGGGGGAGCATCGCCGGGAGGGCGGCCGTCGCGATGAGAAACCTCTTCGGCACGGGGAGGAAGATGGAAGCGGAGTGGTCGAGGGACGGCCGATCGACGCAGGAGATCCGCCTCTCCTACGACGAGCCGTGGGCGTTCGGGCTCCCGGTGAACCTCGGCGTCGGTTTTTCACAGCGACAGCAGGATTCGTCGTTCGTGGACCGGAGGGTCTCGGCCGCGGTGGAATTCCTGGCGTCGTCCTCGTTTTCGGTTGCGGCGGTGGGGGAACGGAAACGGATCATCCCCTCATTGGATTCCCGTGGCGCGGGGGGCGCGGGGGGCGCGGGCATGCCGGGGAGCACCGCGACGACCGGCGGGATCGTCGTCCGGTACGACACGAGGGACGACCGGGAGCTTCCGCGCAGTGGGGTGAATTACAGGAGCGAGTACAGGACCGGGACCCGGACCCCGGCGGGCGGCAGTCCCGGCGCGGCCGCGGGGAGTGTGAGGCACCTCGAATTCGACATCGACCTTTTCATCCCCCTCCGGGAGACGCATGTCGTGAACCTCGCCGTCCACGGCAGGGAGGTTTCGACGGCCTCGGCCGGGCCGGGCGACCTCTACAGGATCGGCGGGTTCAGGACCCTGCGGGGCTTCCGCGAGAACCATTTCAGCGGCGCCAGGGTGGCATGGGGGACGGCGGAGTACCGCGTCATCGTCGAAGGGAAGAGTTTTTTCTACGGTTTTTTTGATCCGGGGTACGTCGCGTCCCCACCCCCGGCCGGAGACTTCTTCACGTTCGGGTACGGGGCAGGGATGCGCCTGGAGACGGGGCTCGGACTCATCGGGGTGAGTTTCGCCCTCGGGAAGGGTGACCCGGTTTCGGAAACCAAAATCCATTTCGGGCTGATCAATGACTTCTGAACAACTGTCGCCGCCGTGAAACGCCTCGAGTGCTGTTTCGAACGGGTCCGCTGGGCCTCGGGCATCCGCCGGGTCGCCGGCATCGACGAGGCGGGCCGCGGCCCCCTGGCGGGTCCGGTGGTCGCCGCCGCCGTGGTGTTCCCGGAGGAGGTCTGGATCCAGGGAGTGGATGATTCGAAGGTCCTCGATGCGGCCACGCGGGAGCGCCTCTTCGACGTCATCATGGGGTGCGCGGAGGACGTCGGGGTGGGAATCGCGTCCCACACCGAAATCGACGCGCTTGATATTTACCGGGCCACGATCAAGGCGATGCACGACGCCGTGGCCCTCCTGAAGCAACCCCCCGGGCACCTCCTCGTCGACGGGCCGCGTTTCGGGCATTCAACGATTCCGAGCACGCCGATCGTCGGCGGCGACGCGCGATGTTTCGCCATCGCAGCGGCATCGATCGTGGCGAAGGTCACCCGCGACCGGATCATGGTGGAATACGGACGGCTCTACCCGGAGTACGGGTTCCCGCGGCACAAGGGGTACGGGACGGCCGCCCACATGGACGCGATCCGGAAATACGGTCCATGCCCCATCCACCGGACGAGTTTCCGGCTCCCCTCCCGGGAGAACGGGGGAACGTGACCGGGTTCCTGGGGGACAGGGGAGAGCGAACGGCCGCGGAATTCCTCGAGCGCAACGGGTACGAAATCCTTCAGAGGAACTACCGGTTCGGGCGCGGCGAGATCGACCTGATCGCCCGGAAGAACGGGACGACCGTCTTCATCGAAGTGAAAACGAGGAGCTCCGACCGGTACGGGGAGCCGGAGGAAGCGGTGACGCGGGAGAAAGTCAGGCGGATCCGCAGGATCGCGTCGGCGTACCTCGCCCAGCGGAGGATCGGTGACTGCGATTGCAGGTTCGACGTGATCGCGGTCGTGTTCGACGGGGATCGGCCGACGGTGAGACACACGCAGGACATCTTCTCCTGACGGATCCGGGCGGCGCGGTCCGGCCCGGGACGCGAAGAACGCCCCGCCCGGTCAGGCCTTCCCGGTGATGTATCCGCTCAGCTGGTCAATCGTGGCGCGCTGGTCCGCGATGATCTCCTTGACGACGTCGCCGATCGAGATCATCCCCGCGAGCTTCCCGTCGCGGAGCACGGGGAGATGTCGGATATGTCTTTCCGTCATGATCTTCATGCACTCCTCAATCGAGGCGGCGGGTGCGACTGAAAACACCCCCGGAGTCATGACTTCGCGCACCTGTACCTCCTTCGATGATTTCCCCTTCAGGGCCACCTTCCTGGCGTAGTCGCGCTCCGAGAAGATGCCGGTGAGCGCCGCGTCATCGACGACGGGGAGCGCGCCGATGTTCTTCTCCGCCATCAGGCTGAGCGCCTCGAACACCGTCGCGCCGGGCGACACCGACCAGACGATCGTTCCCTTCGACTGCAGGATGTGATGAACCGTTCTCATCGCGCACCTCAAAAAAATCTGTGGGTCTGTCCGCTCCCCCCCCCGGGGAGCGATACGTGATAATACGACTTTCCCGGCGGGCTGTCAATGCCCCCCGGCCCCCATTGCGGCGTGGATTTCGCGCCCGTACCGGGCGACGATCCCGGGAAGGGCCCGGGCATCGGCCGCCGTTGTCCGGAAATTCACGATGCACGCGCGCAGGAGGGTTTTTCCGCCCACCACCGCGTTGGAGACGAAGGCCTCGCCCCCGCCCTGGATCCGTTCCAGGAGTTCCGAATTCAGGCGGTTCAGGTACTCCTCGCGCGCGGGACTCCCGTCCCCGAACCCCGGCGGGACGTAACGAAACGTCACGATGCTGAGCCCCCTCGCGTGCGTTTCGATCTCGGCGTGGGATGAGAGCGCGCCATGCATAATCTCCGCGAGAGCAATGTCGTCCCGGATCATCCGGACGATACCGTCCCTCCCCGCCTGTTTCATCCCCAGCCAGACCTTGAGGGCCCGGAATCCGCGGGAGTTCTGCGGGCCGTATTCAAAGAAATTGGTGGGAGCGTCGCCCGGGTCGCCGGAAAACCGGTAATAGGAGGGATGGTAGTGGAATGTTTCCCGCAGGAGGGCGCGGTCGCGGACCAGCGCGCATCCGCACTCGAGGGGGGTGTAGAGCCACTTGTGGGGATCGACGGCGACGGAATCCGCGAGGGCGAGCGCCCTGAGATCGTCGGGCGCATCCGGGAGGGATGCTGCGAACGCGCCATAGGCCCCGTCCACGTGGAACCAGATTCCATATTTTTTCGCGACCGCGGCGATCGCGCGAAGCGGGTCGATCGCGCCCGTGCTCACCGTCCCCGCGGTTCCCACGATCATGAGGGGAAGGTCGCCGCGGGCCCGGTCCTCAACGATGCGCTGTTCCAGCTCCCCGGGGTCCATCCTCTGGCCGGCGTCCGCCGGGATCCAGCGGATCCCCTCCGTGCCGATGCCGGACATGTCGGCGGCCTTGTTGATCCACGTATGAGTTTCGCTGGAGACGTAGATCCGGAGTTTTTTCCCCGCCGACCCGATGCCGTGACGGCGCACGTCCCCGGGAGTGCCGTGCCTGCGCGCGGCAAGGAAGCAGACGAAGTTCGCCATGTTTCCGCCGGTCACCAGGATCCCGCCGCAATCCTCCGGGTACCCGATCAACCCGGCGATCCACCGTATGCTCTGCTCCTCCACCGCCGTGGCCACCGGGGAGAGCGTGAACGACCCGACGTTCGGGTTCACGGCCGCCGCCAGGAGATCCCCGAGGGCCCCGATGGGGGCCGCCGGAGACGTGATGTAGCCCCAGAACCGGGGATGGCCGTTCAACAGGGAGTGGTCGATGAGCTTTCCGGCGATGTCGCGGATGAGGACGTCGGCCTGTGTCGGGCCGGCGGGAAAGGTCCCCCCGCCGATGAGGGTCCGCGCATCGGAGGGTTTGAGGCCTCTCGTCACCGGCCTGGAGGCGATCCCCGACAGGAGACCCGCTATCAGGTCAATGCATTCATACCCGATTTTTCTGAAATCCTCGGGATCGATCCGCAGCGGGACGTCCCGGGCCGGCTCAGGTGGGCGATGTGGCATGATTGTCCGTGTTCAACAATGATACGACCGGGCGCGCTGATGGCGCTCGCCCGTCTTAATGGGAAATCCGGCGTCAGCGGGTCCCGCCGGAGCGGGCTTTCAATGCCTGCCAGCGCCCCACGAGGCCGCCGAAGTGTCCGGCGATCATTACGAGCAGCGGGTGAAAGACAAACAGGGAGATGTTGTCCGCCGTTTCCTCGGGGGTTACCTGCGTATATAACCTCCAGAGGACGAACGCCGCGGCCGGGATGGCTCCCAGGAGCCCGATCTGCCATGGATACATGAGCCACCGGCGGCCGATGGACCAGCCGATCGCCGCGGCGAGGATGAAGGTGGATGCGAGGAAGATGACGGCCCCAGCGTAGTGGTAGACCTGGTACGCGAGAATGAGGGCCACCACGGAGAGAAAAAAGAGGAGGGGTACGGGATGCACGGAGGATTTCATGGCTTCAACCTTTCATTTTTGCCGGTGAACGTTTTCGATCACGGTGGCGATCCCCTGTCCGACGCCGATGCACATCGTCGCGAGGCCGTAGCGCGATGTACGCCTTCCCATTTCGCGGACGAGGGTCGTGAGGATCCTCGCGCCGCTGCAACCGAGGGGGTGGCCCAGGGCGATCGCTCCCCCGTTCACGTTGACCGCGGACGGATCGGCCTTCAATTGCGCAATGACGGCGAGCGCCTGGGCGGCGAATGCCTCGTTGAGCTCGACGAGGTCGATGTCGCCGATCGTCAGCCCCGCCTTTTTCAGCGCCATGGCCGAGGCCGGCACGGGTCCCATCCCCATGAACCGGGGATCGACGCCCGCCGTCCCGGTCGCTACGATCCGCGCGAGGGGCTGGAATTTCATCGACCCGAGAACTTCCTCCCCGACGATCAACAGCGCCGCCGCACCGTCGTTGAGGGATGATGAATTACCGGCGGTGACGCTGCCGCCCTTCCTGAACACCGGCGGGAGGGCGGCGAGTCTTTCTTCGGACGTGTCCTCCCTCGGTCCCTCGTCGGTGTCCACGACCGCGGGAGCGCCTTTCTTCCGCGGGATCTCAACGGGGAGTATCTCGCGCCGGAACCGTTCCCTGGCGCCCACCGCGCGGCGGTGGCTTTCGCATGCGAACGCGTCCTGGGACTTTCGGGATACCGAATATTTCTCCGCGACGTTTTCCGCGGTCTCACCCATCGATTCGAGGGGGATCCTCTGCTGGAGGGCCGGGTTGGGGTATCTCCACCCGAGCGCCGTGTCGAAGGCCGTCATGTTGCCGTAGGCCCCGTTCTGATTTTTCGGGACGGAGTAGGGGGCCCTGCTCATGCTCTCGACGCCTCCTGCGAGGACGGCGCGATAGTCGCCCGCCCAGATGCCGCGGGCGGCGAAGTGAACGGCGTCCATGCCCGATCCGCACAGCCGGTTCAGCGTCGTCGCGGGCACGGAGTCGGGCATGCCCGCCAGGAGCGCGGCGATGCGCGCGACGTTCCGGTTGTCCTCGCCGGCCTGGTTCGCGCACCCCCAGAGGATGTCGTCGATCAGCGCCGGGTCGATTCCCGACTTCCGGACCGCTTCCTTCATCACGGACGCGCTCAGGTCGTCCGGACGGACTTCGCGCAGGGCGCCGCCGTATTTACCGATCGGCGTCCTGACCGCTTCGACGATATATGCTTCCGTGCGGGCCATGAATTGTGTCCGGATCAGGAAAGATCAATAATAAGAGAATCCCGGTCGAAAAACAATCCCGCCGTGAGGGGTGCCGAGGGCGTGACGCCGGGGGGGGGCGTGTCCCGGGCGCCCCGGGACCGGATTTCCCTTAAGGTTTGGCGTAGGAGAAAAAGCGAAGGCCCACGGAAGGGAGCAGGGGATGGTCTGTGGAGAGCGTGACGTCGCCCCTGAGGATGCCCGGCTTCGTCGGCCTGATCCGGCAGCGGAGGGAGGCTTGCCCGCCGGGTTGGAGAACGCCGCCGGAGAGCTCCACCACCAGTTCCGGCGAGGAGGAGCGCGTGCCGGTGATCCTGACCGGTCCGTCCGAAACGTTCCGGATCGAGACGACGGTCGTCGCCTCGGAATCGGGCTTCGTCGAGAAGACCAGGTGGGTCTGGTCCAGGTCAAGAATTTGGGTGACCGTGGCGGTGAACGTGATGTGGGGATTCGAATCGGCGGGGTCGTTCGTATTCATCGAAACGACCTTTTCGACCTTTCCCCGGAACTTCGCGGGATCGAACGTGATCTTCAGCGTGCCGCTCCCCCCCGGGGGGATGTCGCTGGCGGAGAGGAGCGTCCCGGTGCATCCGCACGACCCCGAGACGTTGGTGATCCGCAGCGTGTCGCCGCCGCTATTGGTGATGCGGAGTTCCCGGACCACGGGGGAGGTGGTATAGAGCTCCCCGAAGTCGAACAATTTGCCGCCGTCGACCACGAACTTCGGCTGTGCGGGCGAGAGGGCGGCGGCGAGGAGTGTCAGCGCGGCGAGGCGGAGCGTCATCCCTGGGCGCGCGTTATTTCTTGCTGACGAACGCGAAAACGCCGATGTCGAACTTCTGCTGACGTTTGTGGTCGGTCGTCATCTCGATCTTCCCGTTCATGGTGCCGGATTTCGTCGGTGAGATCGTGACCTGCATCTGGGTCTGTTCGCCGGGCATCAGCTTGTTCTTCATCAGCGTGGTCTTGACCGCGGGGAGATCGGACTTGACCTCCAGGATGGTGACCGCCTCCGTCTGGGAGGGGTTCGTGATCGTGACGGTCCTGGTGTAGACGGAATCGACTTTCGATTTGTCGAAGGCCAGCACCTTCGGGGCGATGTCGAGCACGCTCATGACGTCCGCGGAGAACGAGATGGTCAGCTTGGGATTCTGCGGGTCGTTCGACATGACATACACCTGCTTGCTCTGATGCCCGCTCCGGCCGGACGTGTTGAACGAAATCGAGAGCTTCCCGGTGTCGTTCGGCGCCAGCACCTTGTCCGACATCAGCGTCGCCGTGCAGCCGCACTGCGCCTTGACATCGGAAATCACCAGCGTGTCGGTCCCGAGGTTCCTGATGACGGCGATTTTCTGAACGACCTCCCCGGCGTAGACGCTGCCCATGTCGATGGAGGAACCGCTCACGACATCGATTTTCGGCTGGGCGAGGGCCGCCGCGGCCGCGAGGGAAAGAAACAGGGCGAACACAGAATAGCGGATCTTCATCGAAACACTCCTTGAGTTGGGTAAAATATAAGGGCAGTACTTTAAAATAACGAAAAAAATCATTTATTCCATGATCCGGATCCGACAGACATCTGGTGCAACAACGGAGCGAGCCTGTAGCGTTCCTCTCCGGTGCCGTTCCGGAGCGCTTCCAGGACTGAAACCACCTGTCCAATTCCGATGAGATTCGCCCATTCGACCGGTCCCCTGGGGTAGTTCGTTCCCAGTTTCATCGCGGTATCGATATCCCCGGGGGAGGCGATATTTTCCGTGAGGGCGAAACAAGCCTCATTGATAAGCATGCAGAGGATCCTGGGCATGACCAGCCCGACCCTGTCCTGGACCACGGAGACTTCCTTCCCGATCCGCGCGAAGAATTCCCGCGCGAGATCGAGGGAGGACTGTCCGGTCCGGAGGGGGGCGGTGACTTCCACGAGCGGCCCTCCGAGGAGCGTGGGGAACGCGCCGAACCCGACCAGCCTGGACGGCCGCTGGATCCAGGAGGCCTGTTCCCCGGCAGTCACCGTCACCGCCGACGTGAGGAGAGGAATCCGGGCCGGCAGGGATGCGTCGAGCGTTGTCAGGTTCTTCCTTTTCCGGTCCCGGTCGGTGTTGGTCAGTTCCGCGGCCAGCAGGATGGAGCCGGGCACGGCCGAGGTTTTTCGGAATCCCGCGGGCAGAGAGGAGGACCCCCGGGGTCCGGGAGCGCAGATCACGGCGAAGCCTGAGGCCGCGCAGACTTCGCCGAACTCGCGGACGATCTCCGGTTCGCCGGCAAGGTAGACGGACCTCTCTTTTTTCCGGAGCGGGGTCATTCCGTCAGCCCCCGGCGCACCGTCATGAAAAGATCCCTCCCGGGGTCCACAAGGACCGAATCCGTCGGCACCGAACCGTGGAAGACGAATTCCTGCCGCGCGAGAGAATCGACGACGGGAAATTCCCTCGATTCGCCGCCGCCATGGACCCGGATGCGGAACGGCAGCCTCCAGGCCGGGTCGGCCGGCGATACCTGCCGGACCGAAACGCGGAGCACGTATCCGGAATCGGCCGGATGCTCCGTCCAGCCGTAGGCGATGCCGGGCCGGTCGGCGGAGTCCCTGGGCGCGTAAACCCACTGGTCGAAAAACCACCCGAGGTCCCCCCCGTAGTGGCTCTCGCAATGTGACCGGAAATCCTCCGTCGACGCGTTGCCGTAGGCGAACCGCGGGTCACGGAGGTACGACCGGAGACAGCGGAAAAACGACTCGTCCCCCATCATCCTCCGGAGCATGTGGAGCGTCAGCGCGCCCTTGTAATACACCACCTGGCCGAAAGAGTCCCAGAACGCGTCCTCGTCCCGGCCGATCACCGATCCGGCGTAAAACCCGCGGGGCTGGTCCATCAGCACGTCGATGTACGCCCGGTACGACGCCGGGCCCTTCCGGGATTCGATATAGAGCGCCTCGGAATACGTAGCGAAACCCTCGTTGAGCCAGGTGTGGTGCCAGTCGACCGGCGTGACCAGGTTTCCCCACCACTGGTGTGAGATCTCGTGGACGAAGGTGTTCTCGTTCCGGCGGTCGCCGGTGATCATGTTTTTTTCAATGGCCACCACCGTCTGGTTTTCCATCGTGAGATGGCCGTCGACCTCGGCCACGGCAAACTGCTCGCCGGCGAAGGGATACGGGGAAAAAGTGTCCGAAAAATATGTGAGGATCGCCTTCGTGTTCCTGAAGTCTTCCGCAGCCTTCGCCGAGTCCCCGGGGAACACGTACCAGGCCAGGGGGAGTCCGCCGCCGTCAGGCAGCGTGAGCGTGTCCCTGGTGACGAGGTAGTCGGACGCCCCGAGGAAGACCAGGTAGGTCGCGATCGGCGTTTTTGTCGCCCACTCAAAAATATGCCTGCCGGCGCTCTCCTTCCTGGAGACGAGCCGGCCGTTGGAGACCACCGTCATCCCGGGAGGGACGGAGCACCGGAGCGTGAACAAGGCCTTGTCGGAGGGGCGGTCGTTGCACGGCCACCACGCCCGGGCGAAGTTCGGCTGGCTGATCGTCCCGACCGCGTAGCCCGTGCCGGTCCTGGTGAAAAGGATCCCCCCGCTGTCGTACCTCCCGTCGAATGCAGAAATGCCCCGGTAGAAGACGGTGAGC
>DATDQD010000089.1:0-9276 GCA_035292425.1 Bacteroidota bacterium | reverse complement strand
TGTATCGGGCTGGCTTGCGGCGAAACGGGACAGGAAATATTATCTGCTCCTCCTGATTCCCGTGCTCTACCTGGTGATGCTGGCATCATGGAAGATGAGGGCGGACCGCTACATCTTTCCCGCCATACCCTTCCTGCTGATGATTGCTGCCGTCGGCATCACCCGATCGCTGGAGGCGATCACCCTCAGGATAGGATCCCGATGGAAAACCGGTATCGCAGCGCCTGCATCCGCCAAGGCGTACGCTGCGGGAATCGTCGTCGTTCTCCTGATGATACCGTCGTTTCGGGCCGTCACCGGGTACCAGCGAACCGCGGGATTGCCCGACACGCGGACGGCCGCGGTGGAATGGATCGGGGGGAATGCGAAACCCGGATCGGCCATCGCCGCCGGCCCCTTTGGGATCGAACTCTCAAAAACAAAATATATCACCCTCCCGATTCAGTTTACCGCCGTGAACTCCGAACGGATGACGCCTTTCTATAACCCGGAGTGGTATAAAGATGTCGACCTCGTCGTCGTGAGCGATTTCGATTACGGGAGATATCGCAATGAACCCGAAAGATTCCGGGAAATTCTCGGTTACCTCGACACCCTCAGGTCAAGCTGGGAACTCGTCCGTTCCTTCGAACCCGGCGACAGCCTGACCGGTCCGGCGATCCGGCTTTACCGGTATCCCGGCGAGGTCACGGACGAACCGTTCCCGTCACAGCTCCCCGGACAATTGCTCGCCTCTGAATTGGAGACGGAGAGGAAGGTTGCATTTCTCGGGAAACTCGGTTTGATCCTTTCAGTACAGGGAAAGTTGACAAGGAGCGAACAGTTGTTCAAAATACTCCTTTCCCTGGAACCGGATAACGAGACGGCGAAAAAGGCGCTGGGCGGCTTGCGTGCGTTCCGCGCCTCGCCTGGAAAAACGGATAACCGCGTCGCCGGCAAAGCAAGCCGGGAGCCCGCCGCGGCCGGCGCGCTTGTGGCAGAAGGCGACAGCCTCTTCGCGATCGGGAACCTGGATGATGCCGAAAAAAGTTATCGTGACGCGCTCGGGAAGGACAGAAACCAGGTGAACGCCTACCTGGGGCTGACCATGATTTACGCGGCGAGGGACGAGCGAAATAAAGTCGTCAGGACGCTGAAAGAGCTTCTTTCGATACTCCCCCCGGGAAGCGAGGATTACGCCAGGGTTCAAGGGCAGCTGAAAAGCATTGAAGGCGACAATCCGTAAGTCTTTTTCCCCGGTTGCATTTCTATCCCGCGTTTCGTAATTTTAGCAAACCACGAAGTTCTTCACCCGTTCCGAGGCCGGCGTCGTGTCATTTCCGTTCAATTTCAACGATCCGTCATTCCCCGGCCAGACTCCCTCCCGCAGCACCGATCATCAAAGCACTTCCACCTCGCCGTCGCCGGGGGAGGCCGCCATTCCGCCCGGAGGTCCGCTGGCGCCATGAAACTCGTCCTCTCCGCGTTCCGACTCGTCATCCTGATCCTCTTTACGGTATTCGTGTCGACGCTGGAGATCCTGGCGGTGCCGTTCCACCGGACGGGGAAAATATTCCACACGCTGGCGAGGTTTCATGCGCGCGGCGTGCTCGCGATGTCCGGCGTGAAACTGCGCACGACGGGCACGGAGAAACTCGACCTCTCCCGCAATTACGTCTTCGTCTCGAACCACGCGAGCTATTTCGACATCCCGGCGGTGCTCGCGGGCATCCCGCAGGACGTCCGGCTCATCTATAAAAAAGAACTCGAGAAAGTCCCCTTCTTCGGATGGGGGCTGAAACTGGGAAAAACCTATATCGCGATCGACCGACGTCAGTCGTCGGACGCGTTGCAGACGATTGAAAACACGGCGAGGAAAATCAGGGAAGGTTCGTCCGTTCTTTTGTTTGCCGAGGGGACGCGTTCACCCGACGGGAAACTCCAGGCGTTCAAGCGGGGCCCCTTCAACCTCGCGGTGAGGGCGGGCATCCCGGTCGTCCCGGTGACCCTCAGGGGCAGCCACGAGGTGCTCCCGCGCGATTCCTGGCAGGTGCGGCCGGGCGCCATCTCGGTGGTGGTGGGTGCTCCCATCCCCCCGCCCGGCGCCAACGGCAAGGAAGCCGAACTGCAATTGCGCGACCGGGTCCGTGAAGTCATTGAACGCAATCTTGATTATAAGGCATGAACCATGTCCGTGACCATGAAAGACGTCGAATACGTCGCCGCCCTCGCCCGGCTGTCGCTCAGCGAGAAAGAAAAAGAAATGTACACCGGCCAGCTCAACGAGATTCTGGCGTACATGGAACAGCTGAACCGGCTCGACACGTCGAAGGTCGAACCGCTCCTCCACGTGATCGACGCGAAAGGATCGACGAACGTGATGCGTGACGACGTCGTCACCCCGTCGCTCCCGCGGGAGGAGGCGCTCGGGAACGCCCCCGACCGCACGGAGAAGTTTTTCAGGGTACCGACGGTGAGGGGCGAGCGTTAGGGTGGCTCCCGCCCCCGATATTTTTGCGATCATTCCGGCGAGGCACGCTTCGGTCCGCCTCCCCGGCAAGCCTCTGGTGGATATCGGCGGCAAGCCGATAGTGCAGCACGTGGTGGAGCGGGCGAATGAAGCGTCGCTGGTCACGAGGGTGGTCGTGGTGACGGACCACGAGGCGGTCGCCGCGGCCGTCCGGAGGTTCGGCGGCGAAGCCGTCATGACCCCGGCGGACCTGCCCTCGGGCACCGACAGGATCGCCTTCTTCGCGAAAACGCTGCCGGGCAACCCGATCCTGGTCAATGTCCAGGGGGACGAGCCGTTCGTCACGGGCGGCATGATCGATGCGGCCGTCAGGCCGCTCCTCGACGACCCGGCGGTGGTGACCGGAACTGTGGTTGCGCCCGTCTCGGGCGAGGATGAACTCAGGGACCCGGCCGTCGTGAAAGTGGCGGTGGCGCTCAACGGCAACGCGCTCTATTTTTCGAGGTCGACGATTCCGTACAATAGAGACGGCGGACCCTGCACCGTCTACAGGCATTTCGGGCTGTACGCGTACCGCAGGGACTTCCTAATGATGATCGCGTCGTGGGAACCGACCCCGCTCGAGACGGCGGAGAAGCTCGAGCAGCTCAGGATCCTCGAACACGGTTTCCCGATCCGGGTGACGTCGGGAAATTTCGAGACCGTCTCCGTGGACACCCCCGGGGACCTCGCGAAGGCGAGAAAATTCTACAAGGACCGGCATCGTACGCTGGGAGCATGAGCATCGGCGAAAAGAAACGGACATTCTGGTCGGTCCTCCGGGCGAACTTCGGTCGCGGGCTGGTGCTGGTGATCCCGATCGTGATCACCTGGTGGATACTGAATTTTCTCTTTGCCGCCATCGACGGCACGATCTCCCCGGTCTTCGACCGCGTCCTCGGGCGACACGTCCCCGGGCTGGGGTTCATCGCGATGATCGCGCTGATACTCCTCCTGGGAATCCTCTCGAAAAACCTGATCGGCAGGTACCTGATGGCGGGGATCGAGGGAGTGATCGGACGGCTCCCCCTGGCGCGGACGATCTACGGCTCGATGAAGGACATGATGACGTCGTTCTCGCCGTCGAGCAAGGGACGGTCGTTCAAGGACGTCGTCCTGGTGGAGTACCCGAGGAAGGGGCTGGCCACGATCGGCTTCGCCACCAACAGGATCACGATCGAGAAGGCGGAGCCGGCGAGCGAAATGGTGAGCGTCTACATCCCGAACCCGCCCAACCCCACGTCGGGCCTCCTGATCCTCGTCCCGAGGGAGTCGGTGCAGGTGCTCGACATGTCGGTGGAACAGGGTCTCAAGCTCGTCCTGTCCGGGGGCATCGTCACGACCGGAACATTAACCGTGAAAGAAAGAGGTGAAAGTGGCTCGAACGAAAGTTAAATACATCTTCATCACGGGCGGCGTCATTTCCTCGCTGGGAAAAGGGATCGCCGCGGCCTCCATCGGGCTGCTGCTGAAATCGCGCGGCCTGAGAGTGACGGTGCAGAAATTCGATCCATATATTAACGTCGATCCCGGCACGATGAACCCTTTCCAGCACGGCGAGGTCTACGTGACGGACGACGGCGCGGAGACCGACCTTGACCTCGGCCACTACGAGCGCTTCCTCGACACCAACATGACGAAATGCAACAACGCCACCACCGGGCAGATCTACTACGAAGTCATCACGAAAGAACGCAGGGGGGACTACCTCGGCGCCACCGTGCAGGTCATCCCGCATATTACGGATGAGATCCGGCGCAGGTTCGAGGCGTTGGCGAAGGACGGCGAGTACGACGTGATCATAACGGAAATCGGCGGGACCGTGGGCGACATCGAGAGCCTCCCCTTCCTGGAGGCGATGCGCCAGTTCATGTTCAGCAAGGGGAAGAAGAACGCCATCAGCGTCCACGTGACGCTCGTGCCGTACATCAGGGCGGCGGGCGAAATCAAGACAAAACCGACGCAGCACAGCGTGAAGACGCTTCTCGAGATCGGCATCCAGCCCGACATCCTGGTCTGCCGGTCGGAGGAGGCCCTGAACAGGGACACCAGGGAAAAAATCGCGCTCTTCACGAACGTCGAGTCGCAATGCGTCATGGATGCGCACGACGTCCCCACGATTTACGAAGTCCCCCTGCAGTTCGCGGAACAGGAACTGGACGACATCATCCTCGAAAAACTGGAGATGACCTGTCCCCAGCCGGTCCTGAAGGAGTGGAAGAAGTTCGTGGAACGGGTGAAGAAGCCGGCCGGCGAGGTCCGCATCGCCATCTGCGGAAAATATACCGACCACCAGGACGCCTACAAGAGCATCAGCGAGTCGTTCGTGCATGCCGGCGCCGCCAACAACGTGAAAGCGAAGATCACCTGGGTGCGGGCGGAGGACATCGAGCGCGACGGGGCGAAGAAGCATCTCGCGGATATTCACGGACTGCTGGTCGCCCCCGGTTTCGGCGAACGGGGCATCGAGGGAAAGATCCTGGCAGTACGGTATGTGCGCGAACAGAAAATCCCGTTCTTCGGCATCTGCCTCGGACTGCAGTGCGCGGTGATCGAGTTCGCCAGAAACGTTTGCGGCCTCGAGCGCGCAAACAGCACCGAGTTCAGGCAGACCGACCAGAACGTCATCGACATGATGATCGAACAAAAAAAAGTAACGGCCTACGGCGGAACGATGCGCCTCGGGGCATACCCCTGCACGATCAGGAAGGGCACCGCCGCGTACAGGGTCTACAAGGCCGAGCACATTTCAGAGCGTCACCGCCACCGCTACGAGGTGAACAACGCCTTCAGGGAGATCCTCCAGCAGAAGGGGATGGTCTTCAGCGGGATCTGCCCCGACAACGACCTGGCCGAGATCATCGAACTGCCGGACCACCCCTGGTTCGTGGCCGGACAGTTTCACCCGGAGCTGCGCTCGAGGGCCACGCGCCCCCATCCCCTCTTCAAGGATTTCGTGCGCGCGGCCATGGACTACCGGGAAAAGAAGAACCACCTGGATTAACGGGCCCGCCGGCCGGCCGCCAGAATGACGCGGCCGGAAGCCGGCACCGGGAACACATCATCACCGCACCGCCGTTCTTCCATCGCCGTCATTTCTGAAGGAGTACCGTCATGAAAAAAACACTGATCACCCTGATCTGCGCGGCCGCGGTTTTTGCGGGCGCCTTTCTCGTCCGGCAATCGCTGAATAACCCGCTGCCCGGCGAGGTCAACACGCGCCGTTCCGGCGCCATGGAGGCCCTCGAATTCTGGACCGCCTCCAGGGCGTACCCGGACGACGACATTCCCGCCGATAAATATTACAGGGCGTTTCTCTCCGCGAAACAGCGGATCAAGCAGGTCCCCCGGGAGCTCGCTTCCAGCGCGACGTGGGAGCCGATCGGCCCCACCAACCTCCACGGGCGGTCCCTGTCGGTGGCCATCAACCCGCAGAACAGGAACACCGTCTACCTCGGGACCGCCAGCGGCGGCCTCTGGAGGTCGTACGGCGGCGGCCTCGGCGGCGACTGGGAGATGGTGGACCTGGGATTTCCGGCGTCCGGCATCGGTGCGGTCGTCTTCGACCCGGCCGACACGAACGTCATCTATCTCGGGACGGGCGAGGTGTACCGTTACCTCGGCGCCACCGGCGGTCTGATCGTCAGGACGACCCGCGGCAGCTACGGGATCGGCATCCTCAAATCGACCGACGGCGGGACGACATGGTTCAAGAGCCTCGACTGGACCTATAACCAGCAGCGGGGCGTGCAGGCGATGAAACTGAATCCCCTTAACCCGTTGACGGTCTGGGCCGCGACGACCGAGGGGATGTATAAATCCACCGACGCGGGCGGAACCTGGAACAACGTCTGGCCGGTCATCATGGCGACGGACATGGTCATCCATTCGACGGACACGAACAGGGTGCTCGGGGCGTTCGGCAACCTCAGCAGTCCCGCCGGCGGCGTCTATCTCACGACGGACGGCGGATCGACATGGCTGCCGGTACCGGACCTGCCTCCCTATTCCGGCAAGACGCAGCTCCACATGTACCAGTCGAACCCCGAATGGGTCTACGCCAGCGTCTGCGACAGCGTGACGGGAGTCGGAGGAACATGGCGCACGACGGACTTCGGGAGCAGCTGGACGGAATTGAGCAATTACACCACCAACGGGATTTACGGTGTGCAGGGGTGGTACTCGCATTACGTCGCCGTACATCCGGCGGACAGCAGCCAGGTGTTCACGGCTTCAGTCGGCGCATCCAAATCCAACGACGGCGGCGTCAGCTTCCTCGGCACGTCGGGTTTATACCCCGACAATCACGGGTTCGCCATCGACCCGACCGACCCCGACGTCATTTATTCGGCCAACGACGACGGCATCTACCGTTCCACAAATTTCGGGCAGAGCTTCACCGACGTGGGTGCCGGCATGCAGACGGGCCAGCTCTACAAGGGGCTGGCAAGCTCGACGACCGACTCGAACCTGGCCCTCGTCCAGTCCCAGGACCACATCCCGGGATACCTCTACACCGGCGGGCTCGACTGGGCGCCGGGCGCGGCGGACGAGGCGGGATGGACCGCCATCGACCCGTCGAACGACGACATCATGTACGCCGTGACCCGGTTCGGGCAGTCCCTCTATAAATCCACCAACCGGGGGGCGTCGTTTTCCTTCATCTTCAATTTCAGCGCCAACCCCGGGGCATGGAATACGCCGGTGGTCGTTTCGCCGGCGGACCCGCTGACGCTGTTCTACGGAACCCGGAGGATCTTCAGGTCCACCAACGGCGGCACGGCCTTCACCGACATCTCCGGCCTCCTTGACGCCGGCAACCCGGCGCTCTGCCTCGGCCTCCCCTCCACGACGCTCGATACGCTCTATGCCGGGATGTCGCCGAAGGTCAACGGCACCGACGTCTTCCGCTGGGTCAACGGTCCCGGCTGGACCAACATCACCGGCACGCTTCCAGACAGGTATCCGATGGACCTCAGGGTCGACCCGACCGACGCCGCGGTCGTCTATATCGCCATGGGCGGGTTCGGATCGGGCCACGTCTTCAAGTCCGCAAACGCGGGGGGGACATGGACCGATATCACCGGGGTCCTCCCGGACGCCCCCGCGACGTCCATCGCCATCGATCCCCTGGATCCGGACATCGTCTACGTCGGGAACGACATCAGCGTTTATGTTTCCACCGACGGCGGGTCGACCTGGTCCGGGTTCGGCGAGGGGCTCCCGGACGGCGTCATCGTCTCCGACCTGAGCATTTCGCCGTCGAACCGGAGCATCAGGGTGGGGACCCACGGGAACGGCGTGTACGAGCGGAAAATGTTGAACGAAGTCCCGGCCGGTTTCTTCGATTACAAGGCCTACGCGGTCAACTCCCCCGGCGCAGGCCAGGTCTACAACGTCAACTCCGCGATCAGCCCGCTCATGGCGTCGTTCCGGAACAGCGGCATCGTCGCCGGGGCGGATTCGTTCGACGTTAAATTCAGAATACTGCACAACGCCTCCGAGGTCTACTCCGGCACGGTCCGGACACAGTTTCTCGGCGTCGCCGAGGTACGGCAGATCACCTTCCCCGGAAGTTACACGCCGACCGACTCCGGCGATTTCGCCGTCCAGGCGATTTCAATTATAGCCGACGACGATAACGGCAACGACACGCTCACGACGACGTTCTACACCGTGCTCGCGCCGACCATCCAGACCTACCTGGTCTCGAAATTGGCCTGTCCTTATACCGAAATAATCGGCGGGGGGGCCGGTCCGGCCGGAGACGACGTCCAGATGACCGTGCCTCTTCCCTTCACGTTCGTATTCGACGGCTACCCCTACGACAGGGTCCAGATCAGCACCAACGGCTGGCTGGAGTTGGGGACGGGCACCGCAGGGACGCCGCGGGGGCTGTCCACCTCCGGCCAGCTCGGCTGCTGCGGGGCGAACCAGAACGGCACGCTCGGCACGACCGACCGTCCCACGAAGGCGCTCGGCGCCTGGTGGGAGGACCTCAACACGGACGTGGCCGGGGCCTCCGTTACCTACCTCGTCACCGGGTCGGCGCCGTCGCGCGTCTTCACCGTCCAGTGGAAGAACATGCGGGCATACTATGACGCCTTCACCACGACGCTCGTCAATTTCCAGATCAAACTGTACGAGACGTCTGACGAGTTCGACTTCAGCTACGGGCCGGTCGCCGCCGGGACATTCGGCGGATCGGACATCGGCGCGATGATCGGCATGAAGGACTTCCTGGGCGGCGATTACCGGTATGTCGATTTCTACACCGGGCTCACAGGCCCCGCGGGGGACGTCACCACGACGCTCAGCCCCCTCACCGACTGGCCGGGACCCGACAGCTGCTTTCACGTCGAACCTTCGGGAACGGGGTCCCTGTCGGTCGCCCTCTCGACCGGCTGGAACATGATCTCCAGGCCGCTCGACGTCCTTAACCCGACTGTATCGTCGGTGTATCCGACCGTCATCGGAGGAACCACGTGGGCCTTCACGAAAGACAGCGGCTACGTCCACCGCGACACCCTCGGTGCGGGCAGGGGCTACTGGAGCAAGTTCCCCGCCGGCATGAGCCAGGCGGTCACGGGTTTGCCGCTCGATTCAGTGACGATCGCGCTCGACTCCGGGTGGAACATCATCGGCGCGGTCGACCACGCGGTGCCCGCACCGTCGGGCGGGATCGTGACGGGCAGCGTGTGGGGATACAGCGCGGGATATTCCACCGCCCTTGTCCTCACCCCAGGGAAGGGCTACTGGGTCAAGACAAACGCGTCCGGCCCGATAAC
>DATDQD010000088.1:0-9444 GCA_035292425.1 Bacteroidota bacterium | reverse complement strand
TCCTGGTTCGCGTCGATCGCGACCCCGTACCTCTGGTCGCTCCTGACGCTCGATCCCAACATTTCCTTCGTCACGGCGCTTCCCTGGATGGTCAAGCTCCATATCGTGTGCGCGTACGTGATGATCGCGTTCTTCCCGTTCACCAGACTCGTGCATGCCCTGGTCGTGCCCAATCCCTACCTCTGGCGGAAGACCCAGGTGGTCCGCTGGTACGGGATCCGCCGCTTCCGGGAAGGCTCGACGAAGGCTTAGACACCCCAGGAGCGCACCATGACAGAAGACCGGAGATCGATACAGGTACTGACGCTCAACACGATCGCGTTCACCGTTTGCTTCGCCTGCTGGACGATGAACGGCGTCCTGGCCACCTACCTCGTGGACCGGGGCGTGTTCACGTGGGACAAGGTCGAGATCGGATGGCTGATCGGGATTCCGATTCTCACCGGCTCCATCCTCAGGCTGCCGCTCGGCGTGCTGACCGACAAATACGGAGGAAGGATCGTCTACAGCCTCCTGATGCTCGTTTCGGCGATCCCGATGTACCTCATGAGCTACGCCACGACCTATGAGCATTTCGTCCTGGGGAGCCTCGGCTTCGGCATGAGCGGCGCGTCGTTCGCCGTCGGGATCGCCTATTCGTCCATCTGGTTCCGGAAGGAACGCCAGGGGACGGCGCTCGGGATCTTCGGGATGGGAAACGCCGGATCGGCGGTGACGAGCCTTGCGGCGCCGTCGCTGCTCAGGTATCTCACCGACGACGGCCGGAATATCGAGGCCTGGAGGACCATGCCGAGGATCTACGCGCTGGCCCTCGTGGTCATGACGGTGCTCTTTTACCTCCTGACATACACGAAAAAAGTCGAGCACGGGCAGGAGCTCACGCTCCGGCAGAGGCTGGCCCCGTTGAAATATGCCAGGGTCTGGAGGTTCGGCCTTTATTACTTCGTGGTTTTCGGAGGGTTCGTCGCACTCGCGCAGTGGCTGATCCCGTATTACGTCAACGCCTACACCATGAGCATCGCCACCGCCGGGCTGATGGCGTCGATCTTCAGCCTCCCCTCGGGCGTGATCCGCGCGCTGGGAGGATGGCTGTCGGATCGCCAGGGCGCGCGGGCGGTGATGTACTGGGTGTTCGGCTCTTGCCTTGTCTGTTTCGTTTTACTTTTTGTCCCGCGCATGGACATACAGTCCCCCGGACAGGGGGTCATGGCGGACAGGGGAGGGACGGTGACGTCGGTGGCCGGCGAATCGATCACGGTCGCCGGGATAACCTATGCCCTTCTTCCGAAGCCGGAAACGGAATTCTCTGAAATGGAAGAGGGAACGCTGATCCTCCCGACGTTCACCTTCTGGCAGGACCCGGCCGTCAAGGTCGGGGATACGGTCGCGAAAAAACAGCTCCTGGCGAAGGGCATCACGCATATCTACTTCCAGGCGAACGTCTGGATTTTCACTATCCTGGTGTTCGTGGTCGGCATCATGATGGGGATCGGCAAGGCGGCCGTCTACAAGTTCATCCCGGAGTATTATCCGAAAGAGGTCGGCGTCGTGGGCGGCATCGTCGGTGTCATCGGCGGGCTCGGCGGGTTCGTCTGCCCGATCATTTTCGGGTATCTGCTGAAGGGCACCGGCATCTGGACCACCTGCTGGATGTTCTTCTTCGCGGTGACGCTCCTCTGCCACGTCTGGATGTACGTCACGGTCCGCAAGCTGATGGCGCAGAGGGCCCCCGTCCTCTCGCGGCAGATCGAGGATAAGAGTCAGCCTGCCGGACCGCCTGATCCGGCTGAACCGGCCGAGATGGAAATCCCCATCCACATGATGGCCGCTCCGGCCGGGCCGCAAACCGCACCGGGGGCGCCGGGGAAAAGGGCCGACAAACCTCCCAACGCCGGATAGATCAATTCCGATGACCTTGCTGAGATGAAAGGACCCTTACCCATGGAATCGAAGAACGCCGATCCCGCGTCGTCGCCTCCTCAGGCGGCCTGGCTGGCGGAATGGAAGCCGGAGGACGACGGGTTTTGGAACAGGACGGGAAAGGCCATCGCCTGGAGGACGCTCACGGTCACAACGATCTCGCTCGTCCTTTCGTTCGCGACATGGTTCATGATGAGCGCCATCGTGGTCAGGATGCCGAACATCGGATTCAGGTTCGATACGATGCAGCTCTTCTGGCTGGCCGCGATGCCGGGCCTCGCCGGGGGTTCGCTGCGGATCATCCACACTTTCCTCGTCCCGATTTTCGGCACGCGGAACGTCGTCACCGCGGCCACCCTGCTGAAACTGATACCCTGTATCGGGATCGGGATGGCGGTCATGAACCCGGAGACCCCGTTCTGGCTCTTCATGGTGCTCGCCTTTTCCGCGGGATTCGGCGGGGGCGATTTCTCCTCGTACATGCCGAGCACCAGCATCTTCTTCCCGAAACGGCTCCAGGGCACGGCCCTCGGCATCCAGGCCGGGGTCGGCAATTTCGGCGTCAGCCTCGCTCAATTTGTAACCCCCTGGATCATCGGGTTCGGGATGTTCGGCGTCCTCGCCGGGGGCGGGCAGACCTTCACGAAGGGGGACGTCATCAGGCCCATCTGGACGCAGAACGCCGCATTCTGGTACGTCCCGTTCCTGGTCCTGATGGGTATCCTCTCCTGGACCATGCTCAGGAGCGTCCCGGTCCGCGCGTCGTTCCGGGAGCAGCTTGACATCTTCCGGAACAAACACACCTGGTTCTGCACGATCACCTACGTGATGACGTTCGGATCGTTCTCGGGCCTCTCCGCCGCCTTTCCGCTCCTCATCAAGACCGTCTACGGAGGTTTCCCGAACGCTCCCGACCCGCTCACGTTCGCGTTTCTCGGTCCCCTGGTCGGGTCGCTGGCCCGCGTGGCGGCCGGACCGCTGAGCGACAGAATCGGCGGGGGGGTCCTCACGCATATCTCGGGCATCGTGCTGATCGCAGGGACGGTCGTGCTGATCGCCGGCGGGTTTCTCACCCCGGCGTCGGGAGACCAGTTCCCGTACTTCGTCGCGGTCATGCTGGTCCTGTTCCTCTTCTCGGGGATCGGCAACGCGTCCACCTTCAGGCAATTCCCGGTGATCTTCTCCCATTCCCCGAGACAGGGCGCGGGCGTGATCGGCTGGACGGCCGCCGTCGCCGCCTACGGGCCCTTTCTCTTTTCGACGCTGATCGGGACGGCTATCACAGGCACCGGGTCCGCGACGCCGTTCTTCGCGGGGCTTGCGGGGTACTACGTGATCGCGACAGCGGTGAACTGGTGGTATTACACGAGAAAAGGTTGCGAGAAACCGTGCTGAATCCGTCATGGGATTGAACAACAGGATACTGTCGATCTTTCTCGGGAGCGGCCTGCTCCTGTGCCTGACCATCTTCCTGACGTCGTACGCCAACAACGTACGGCTGCCGGGAAACCACGAGGGCTACGAACCGGTGCAGCCGATATCCTACTCCCACAGACTGCACGCGGGGGAGCTCCAGATCCCCTGTCTCCACTGCCACTCCGACGCCGGGAGGAGCCGCAATGCCGGGATTCCCACAGTCGAAACCTGCATGAACTGCCACAGGTTCGTCACGGCGCCGATCGTGGACGTAAAGGCCGAGGACCAACGGGCCGAAAAATCGGGCGAAAAACCCAGGCGCATCATATCGGCGGAACTGAAAAAATTGTACGACGCGGCCGGCATGAACCCGGAACTCCGGCCCGATCCCGGGAAGACCCCTCAGCCGGTCGCATGGGTGAAAGTGCACCGCCTTCCCGATTTCGCCTATTTCAACCACGGCGCGCACGTAAGCGCCGGTGTGGAATGCCAGGCGTGTCACGGCGCGATCGAGACGATGGAACGCGTCCGGCAGGTGTCGGACCTCTCGATGGGGTGGTGCGTGAACTGTCACCGCGGCTCCAACGCGCAGGGTGTGAACGGCCGGGCGGTCGCGGCTCCCACGGATTGCACCGGATGCCATTTTTAAACATGAAAAAAATTTCAGACATGCCTTTCCCGACGCCCGTCCCGACGATTGCCGCCCGCGATCCCGCTCCCGCCCCGCAGAGGGGATTCGACCGCCGGTCGTTTTTAAAAGCGGCGGGCTTCACCTTTGCCGGGACCGTCCTGGCGGGGTGCGAGAAGGGCGCGGTCGAAAAGGCCATTCCGTTCCTGGTCAAACCTGAAGAGGTGACCCCGGGGACCGCGACATGGTACGCGTCCACCTGCGGCGGATGCAGTGCGGGATGCGGAATCCTGATAAAAAACCGGGACGGACGACCGATTAAAATTGAAGGGAACCCGGCGCACCCGCTTTCGAAGGGCGGGCTCTGCGCGACGGGCCAGGCGATGGTCCTCTCGCTCTACGACTCCCGGAGACTCCGGGAGCCCCGGATCTCCGGGCAAACCGCCGCATGGGATGCCGTCGACCGGACGATCGCCGCAAAACTCGCGGAGACGCGCGACGGCGCGAAAGGGGTGAGGATCCTGACGGGGAGCGGGGCCGGGGCGACGACACTCGCGGCGATCCGCTCCTTCTCTGCCGCCTTCCCGGACACGCGGCATGTCGTCTACGAACCGCTCTCGATCGCGGCCCTTGCGGACGCGCACGAACAGTGCTACGGCCGCCGGATCGTGCCGCATTATCGTTTTGACCGCGCCTCGGTCATCGTCTCGTTCGACGCGGATTTCCTCGGCACCTGGATTTCACCCGTGGAATTCACATCGGATTACAGGGCCGGCCGCTCTCCCGAGGGTCCGTCCCGGGCGATGTCGCACCACGTGCAGATCGAATCGCGGATGTCGCTCACCGGGAGCAACGCGGACGCCCGGATCGTTGTCCGTCCGGACAGCATGGTCGGATTGCTCGGCGGCCTCGCGTATTACGTTGCGAAAGAAACCGGGGCGGGCCCGGCCGTGTTCGCGTCACCGGCCGCGCCGTCGCCCCGGACTGCGTCCGGATCACCGGACGCGGAGGACGCGATGAACCTCCTTCCCCTGCTCGCGCGGCGGCTCGCGGCGGCGGGGCGGAAAGGACTCGTCGTCTGCGGGGTGAACGGGATCGCGTGCCAGGCGCTTGCGGCATCGATCAATGACATGCTCGGGAACGCCGGCGTCACCGTCGAGCTGGAGCGCCCGACGTCATCCAGGACGGACAACGACCGGGAGACTCAGGACCTGCTCGCCGAACTCGATGCCGGGACGATCGGCATGCTCGTCGTTCACGGCGTCAATCCCGTCTATGACCACCCCCGGGGCGGGGTTTTTTCGGCCGCGATGAAAAAAGCCGGCCTCACCGTCGTGTTCGCGCAGCACGAAGACGAGACGGCCGAACACGCGGACATCATCCTTCCGAAGGGGCATCCCCTTGAGGAGTGGGACGATGCGGAGCCCGTGGCGGGCGTGGTCTCGGTGCGTCAGCCGGCGATCGCGCCGTTCGGAAATTCGCGTTCCCTCGCGGAATGTCTCCTGGCGTGGACGGGGGAGAGGACCGGCGCGCGCGAAGCGATACGGCGCGCGTGGAAGTCGGCGGTCTTCCCGAGACAGAATGCCGAAGCGGACTTCGAAACGTTCTGGAACGCCTCGGTCCACGAAGGATATGCCGTGGTCGACCCTGTCCCGTCCGGCCACCATAGTTTTGATGCATCGGTGGTCCCGCAATTACCAGCCGGGGACAGGAAGAACCCGGGCGCCGGAGCGGATTCAAGTAGTGGGGAAGGATTCATGATTGAAATGTATCCCACCGTCGCGCTCCTCGACGGCCGGCACGCCCACAATCCCTGGCTCCAGGAACTTCCCGATCCGGTCACGAAGGTCGTCTGGGACAATTACGCTTCGGTTTCTCCGCGGACCGGGAAACGCCTCGCCGTGGAGGAAGGAGACGTGATCCGAATAGAGACCGGGGTTCATATTCTGGAGCTTCCGGCGGTAATCCAGCCGGGCCAGCATGACGATGTCATCTCCGTCGCGCTCGGATACGGGAGAAAAGGCACCGACAGGTTCACCTCCGTCGGGCCGGAGTGGTTCGAGGCGGTCCCGACGGTGGAACCGGGCGAAACCGTCGGCAGGAACATGGCGCCGATGAGGGAAATCCGGGGGAATTATGTCTCTTCGTACCGGGGCGGGGTGAGCGTTACCCGGACGGGAAGGGTCCGCACGATCGCCTCGACGCAGATCCACCACTCCCTCCATGTTCCGGAACACCTCGCGCCGAAGAACGCCGAACGCCGGCCGATCGTCCAGGAAACGTCGCTTGCCGCATACACAGAATCTCCGGGGGCGGGGCGTTTTGAGACACACAAAGTCGTGAGCATGTGGCCGGACGAGCACCGGTTCACGAAACACCGCTGGTTCATGTCGATCGACCTGACCGCCTGCACCGGGTGTTCGGCCTGCGTCGTCGGTTGCCAGGCGGAGAACAACATCCCCGTGGTGGGGAAGGACGAAGTGTACCGGAACCGTGAATTGACCTGGCTCAGGATCGACCGGTATTATACCGAGGAGGAGGACGGGGTGTCCGTGGCCCACCAGCCGATGCTGTGCCAGCACTGCGAACACGCCCCCTGCGAGACAGTCTGCCCCGTCCTCGCGACGGTGCACAGCGAGGAGGGACTCAACCAGCAGGTGTACAACCGCTGCGTCGGGACACGGTATTGCTCCAACAACTGCCCCTACAAGGTGCGGAGGTTCAACTGGTTCGACTATTCCCGCGGCGACGACATGGGACGGCTGGTCCTGAATCCCGACGTGGTCGTGCGCGAGCGGGGGATCATGGAAAAGTGCTCCTTCTGCGTCCAGAGGATCCAGGAGGGGAAAATCAGGGCGAAGCAGGAAGGCCGGACGGTGAAGGACGGGGAGATCAGCCCGGCGTGCGAGCAATCGTGCCCGGCGCAGGCGATCGTCTTCGGCGACCTGAACGATCCCGCGAGCCGCATCTCGGCCTCCCGGAAGCACCCGCGCTTTTACCGCGTGCTGGAGGAAATCGGGGTGGAACCGTCGGTTGGATACCTGACGCTCGTCAGGAACCTGCCGGAAGGGGATGGGCGCAATGGCTGAGCGATACTCGATACTCCGCAGGCCCCTGATCTCGGGAGATAAAAATTTCGACCAGGTCACGCGGGAAATCTGCGCGCCCCTCGAAAATAAATCGTCGGCGGCGTGGTGGATGACGTTCGCGGCGGCGCTGGCCATGCTCGCGGCGGGCATGATCGCGGTCGGATACCAGCTGAAGACCGGGATCGGGACGTGGGGGCTTAATAATACCGTCGGCTGGGCGTTCGACATTACGAATTTTGTCTTCTGGATCGGCATCGGACACGCGGGGACGCTCATCTCGGCGATCCTGTTCCTGTTCAATCAGAAATGGAGGACGTCGGTGAACCGCTCCGCCGAGGCGATGACGCTCTTCGCCGTCATGTGCGCGGGACTCTTCCCGATCATCCACATGGGGCGTCCCTGGCTGGCGTTCTGGGTGATCCCCTATCCCAACATGCGGGGACCCCTCTGGGTGAACTTCCGCTCGCCGCTCGTCTGGGACATGTTCGCCATCGGCACCTACTTCACCGTGTCGCTGGTCTTCTGGTATGTCGGCCTGATCCCCGACCTCGCGACCATCCGGGACCGCGCCACCTCCAGAATCAAACGCGCTCTCACCGGGTTTTTCAGCTTCGGCTGGGACGGCTCGAATATAACGTGGCTCCGGTACGAGACGATCTACCTCCTCCTGGCCGGCCTGGCCACGCCGCTGGTGGTGTCGGTCCACACGATCGTCAGCTGGGACTTCGCCACCTCGGTGATTCCCGGTTGGCACACCACGATCCTGCCTCCGTATTTCGTGGCGGGGGCGGTGTTCTCCGGTTTCGCGATGGTGCTGACGCTGATGCTGATCGTCAGGAAAGTGCTGCACTTCGAGGATTACATCACGCTGCACCACATCGGGGCGATGTCGAAGATCATCATCGCCACCGGGGGTATGGTCGCGCTGGCCTACGCGACGGAGTTCTTCGTGGCCCTCTACTCGGGAAACGATTATGAACGCTTCACGTTCGTGAACCGCGCGCTCGGGCCGTACGCCTGGGCCTACTGGATCATGGTGGGGTGCAACGTGGCGGTCCCGCAATTCCTCTGGTCGAAGAAGGTCCGGTCAAACGTGACGATGGTCTTCATCCTCAGCCTGCTGATCAACGTGGGGATGTGGTTCGAGAGGTTCGTGATCATCACCATCTCCCTCACGCGCGATTACCTTCCCGCGAGTTGGGCGGACTACTCCCCGACCACGATAGAAATCGCCACCCTGGTGGGGAGCTTCGGCCTCTTCTTCGCCCTCTTCCTGCTCTTCGCCCGCTTCCTCCCGATGATCGCGATCGGCGAGGTGAAGGGGGTCCTGGGTTACGGAAAACAACCCGAGGGAGGACGCCGATGAGCCGGCGCCTTCTGACCGCCTGGTTCGGCGGCGAACAGGACATCCTCGGGGCGACCCGCGCGGCCCGGGACGCGGGGTATGAAATCCTCGACGTCCACACCCCCTACGCGGTCCACGGGCTCGACACCGCGGCCGGCCTCAAACCATCGCGGCTTCCATGGATCTGCTTCGCGCTCGGCCTCTCGGGCGCCGTCGCGAAGCTCTGGTACCAGATCTGGACATCGGCCACGAGCTGGCCGGTGAACGTCGGGGGAAAACCGCTCAAGTCAGTCCCGGCGTTCGTCCCGGTCACCTTCGAGATGATGGTCCTTTTCGCGGCGGTCGGTACCGTCGTGGCATTTTTCATCGTGAGCGGCCTGAGACCCGGCCGGAAACCCCGTCATATCTATGACCGGACGACCAACGACCTGTTCGCCCTGGTCCTGGTACAGCACGATGCGGGCTTCGATCCGGGGAGCGTGAGAGGCCTGTTGTCGTCGTTCAATCTCCTGCGCCTGGAGGAAAGGACCGAACTGCCCGTGGAAATGACGGCCCCCGGGACGTTCTTCCTGAAACCCGTCCTGGGCTGGGGTCTTGCCGGGGCGCTGGCTGTCATCGTGGCGCTCACCTACCTTCTCCCGAGGACGTTCACCGAGCCCAACATCGAATTCCTCCCCGGCATGGTGAAATCCGTCCCCTACGACCCGCTCTCGGTTAATCCCAACTTCGCCGACGATAAAACCTTGAGAACCCCGGTGGCCGGCACGATCGCGCGCGGGTACCTTCCGTTCGATTCTACCCGCGCGGACATCGAGGCGTCGCTCGTGGCCGGGGGCCTCGCGCGATTATCGCCGGACCAGCTCGCTGACCGGGAGGGGAAGGCAGCGGCCGTCTTTGCGACGTTTTGCCAGCCGTGCCACGGGCCGGCCGGGAAGGGAGACGGAACAGTCCCCGCCCGCGGATACCCCCCGCCCCCGGCGCTCGACGCCGCGAACGCGCTGAAACTGACCGACGGCCGGATATTCAACATTCTCACGTTCGGGAGG
>DATDQD010000087.1:0-8277 GCA_035292425.1 Bacteroidota bacterium | reverse complement strand
GCCGCGGCGATCACGACCGCCGTCCCTGCGGGGAGGCCGCCGTTCGATCCCCTTTGTGGGATCCGTCGCCTCGTCGTATCCCGGCAGGAGAACTTTCATGCTCAGGTTATAGCGGCCTTCATCGTCTTTCTGGACAAGCTTCACGTCCACCGCGTCGCCGATGTTCACGACATCCGTGACCTTCTCGACGCGATTGAGCGAGAGCTGCGAGATATGCACGAGGCCGTCCTTGCCGGGGAGGATTTCGACGAATGCTCCGAAGTCCATGATCCTCACGACCTTTCCCCTGTAGACCTTGCCGACTTCCGGGATCTCGATGATCTTGTTGATGATCGCGAGCGCCTTCTCGGCTCCCTCCGACGTGACGGAGGCGATGACCACGGTGCCGTCGTCCTCGATGTTGATCTCCGCGCCCGTGTCCTTGACGATCTGGCGGATGACCTTCCCGCCGGGCCCGATCACGGCGCCGATCATTTCGACGGGGATCTTGATGGTCGTAAGTCTGGGTGCGTAGGGCGAGAGGTCGGCCCTGGGCGTGCGGATGGTCTGATTCATGACCCCGAGGATATGGAGCCGGCCGGCCTTCGCCTGTTCCAGCGCCTGCCCGAAGATGTCGAACGAGATCCCCTGGATCTTGATGTCCATCTGGAAGGCTGTGATCCCGTCAGCAGTGCCGGCGACCTTGAAATCCATGTCGCCGAGATAGTCCTCGTTGCCGAGAATGTCGGAGAGAATCGACACGCGGTCCCCCTCCTTGATCAGTCCCATGGCGATACCCGCGACGGGCTTTTTCAACGGCACGCCCGCGTCCATCAGCGACAACGATCCGGCGCAGACGGTGGCCATCGACGACGAACCGTTCGATTCGAGGATGTCCGACACGATCCTCACCGTGTAGGGAAATTCGAATTCCACGGGGAGCATGTTCTTCAGCGAGCGTTCCGCCAGGTTGCCGTGCCCGATCTCCCTCCTGCCGGTGAACCCGAGACGGCCGACCTCGCCGACCGAGAAGGGCGGAAAATTATAATGCAGCATGAACCGCTTTGTGGTCTCCGGCAGGAGCCCGTCGAGGATCTGCTCGTCCATCTTCGTGCCGAGCGTCACCGTCGTCAGGCTCTGGGTCTCGCCGCGCTGAAAGAGCGAAGAGCCGTGGGTCCGCGGCAGCAGGCCGATTTCGCACGCGATCGGGCGGATGTCGCGCACTCCTCTTCCGTCGAGACGCTTCCCGTCGGAAAGGATCATCTCCCTCATCTCACGGTACTCGATGTCGTGCACGATTTCCTTCACGAGTTTCAGATGTTTCTCGAGAAAATCCGCCTGCGAGAGTGCCTCTCCGGCGGAGGCGTGGCGCGCAGCGACTTCGCCGAACGCCGCCTCGGTTTTCAGCGCCTCGAGGAGGGAATCGAGCAGTTCGCCGTTACGCTCGCTGCGCTCCTCTTTCTTGAGCACCCGGCGCGTGATCTCGCGGAGTTTCGCGGCCGCATGTTTTTCCACGACCGGGACAAGGTCCGTCTTCAATTGTTTAGGAACGACTTCCATTTTGGGGAGGCCGATTTCGTCCCGGATCTGGATCTGCAGTTCACAGATCGTCCTGATGAAGGGATGCGCGAATTTCAGGGCTGCCAGCATGTCGGCTTCCGAAATTTCCTTCGCCTCCCCCTCAACCATCACGATGGAGGTCATGGTGCCGGCAAGCGTGACGTCGAGATCGCTGTTCCCGAGCTGCGCGAACGTCGGATTGATGATGAACCGGCCGTCGTTCCGGCCGACCCGGACCTCGGCGATCGGACCGTCGAACGGAATGTTCGAAATCATGAGTGCCGTTGACGCTCCCACGGCGCCGAGTACGTCGCCGTCGTTCTCCTGGTCCGAAGAATAGACCGTGACCATGATCTGGGTCTCGTTCCTGAAATTCTCGGGGAACATCGGCCTGATCGGGCGATCGATCAAACGTGACGTGAGGACCTCCTTCTCGGACGGCCGGCCTTCCCGCTTGAGGAATCCCCCGGGGATCTTCCCGGCGGCCGATATCTTTTCCCGGTACTCCACCTGGAGGGGGAAGTAATCCTTGCCCGTGTCTGCAACCGGACTGGCAACGACGGTCGCAAGGACCATCGTGTCGCCGCACCGGACCATCGCTGCGCCGCTGGCCTGTTTCGCAAACTTTCCGATTTCGAGGCTCAGTTCCCTGCCTCCGATGTCGATTGATTTTTTTATCATGGGATAACTTTCTTGAGTAGTGTGTGTGATGCCCTTATTTACGGAGATCCAGGTCTTCAATAATTTTCCTGTATCTCTCCATGCTCCTCGTTTGCAGGTAATCCAGGAGCCGGCGTCGCTTGCCGACCATCTTCAGAAGACCCAGCCGGGAATGGTTATCGCGCTTGTGGGCGCCGAAGTGCCCCGACAGCTCGTTGATCAGCCTGGTGAGGAGTGCGATCTGCACCTCGGGCGTCCCGGAATCGCTCGGGGATTTTCCGTACTTGTTGATGACTTCCTGTTTTTGCTCTTTTGTGAGAGGCATGTTTCCTTGCTCCTTTACGTTATGTTCATTGGACCGCGTCGATCCGCCTGAGGCATTCGTCGCGGTCGCGTACTAACTGTGCTGTCAATTCGTGAACGTTCAAAAACTTTTTCTCTTCCCTGATGTACCCGAGAAAGCCCGGGGTCACCATCTTCCCGTAGAGGTCCCCGCTCCAGTCGAAGAGGTGCGCTTCGATCACGACCCTGCCGTCGCCGGTAAACGTCGGTCGTGTCCCGATGTTGACCATTCCGTGCCGCTGGACCCCATCGACGTCGAGAACGGCGAGGTAGACGCCGCCCCGGGGCACCACCTTTTCCGGGGAGACCGGAAGCAGGTTCGCCGTCGGGAAACCGATCCGGGCGCCCCGCCCGTCGCCCCGTACCACCGTCGCCCGGAGTTCGTACGGCCTGCCGAGCGAAATCCTGGCATCCGCGACCCTGCCTTCGGAGAGGTGCCGGCGGATGGAGCTGCTGCTGATCCTGACCCCCGAGGAGGTGACGGGCCCGACCGTCGTCATCGCGAAACCCGATTCCTTCCCCATGACCCTGAGTGTCTCGATGCTTGCTTCCCTGTCCCGGCCGAACACGTGATCGTGGCCGACGACCACTTCGCTCACGCCGGTCCCGCGGATGATATAGCGTTCGTAGAACGATGACGCCGATTGACGCGAAAACTCGTACGAAAAATCCACGATCAGGACCAGGTCGATCCCCGCGCCGCGGAACAGGTCGATCCTCTCGTCCATGGTCGTCAGCAGACCCACCGGCGCCCCGTCGACCACGCTCCTGGGATGAGGATCGAAGGTCACGACCACCGAGCGTCCGTTCAGTGCCGCCCTCTTTTCGAGGACCCTGGCGATGACGGCCCTGTGGCCGAGGTGCATGCCGTCGAACGTTCCGATCGTCACGACGGAGTTCTTATCAAAACCGGCCTGTTCGAGACTCCTCGCGATCCGCATTCCTTCCACCGATGGGCTGTCCCGTTCCATCCCCGCGGGACCTGCCGCGACGATCCTCACGTTCCCTGGTCGGATGAATGGATCTGGTCGATGATCCGGTTGATTTTATCAATGCGGTCCATCGTATCATCCAGGAAAAACTGAATGTCCGGCGTAAATTTGATCCTGATCTGCGATCCGAGGAACGACCTGATCGATTTCTTGTCCTGTTCGAGCCGTTTCAGCGTGGCTTTCTTCCGCTCCTCGTTCCCCATGATGCTCACGTAGACTTTCGCGATCCTCAGGTCCGGGGTCACCTGCACCTCGGTGACCGTCACCAGGCCGTATTCCGACGCCTGGTACTTCTGCGAGAGGAGAGAGCCGATCTCCTCCCGTATCAACGAAGCCACCCTGTCAGTCCTGAGCGTCACGGGCGCACGTCAGGCGAGTTTTCTCTGGGTTTCCACGATCTTGTACGCCTCGATCGCGTCGCCGACCTTGAGATCGTTGAAGTTTTCGAGGCTCAGGCCGCACTCGAAACCCGATTCCACTTCGCGGACGTCGTCCTTGAACCGCTTCAGCGAGCTGATCGACCCCTCGTACACGACGATGCCGTCCCTGACGAGGCGCACCTTGTTGCCGCGGGTAATTTTTCCGTTCTGGACGTAGCACCCGGCCACCATCCCGATTTTCGGGATCTTGAAGGTGTCGCGCACCTCCAGCGTGGCCGTCACTTCCTCGTTCTTCTCGGGAGAAAGGAGTCCTTCGAGGGCCTTGCGGACGTCTTCGATCGCGTCGTAGATGATGTTGTATAACCGAATGTCGACGTTTTCCTGCTCGGAGAGCACGCGCGCGTTGAGATTCGGCCTCACGTGGAAACCGATGATGATCGCGCCGGACGCGGCAGCGAGGAGGACGTCGGATTCGGAGATCGCTCCCACCGCGCGGTGGATGACGTTCACCCTCACCTCCGCGTGCGTGATTTTCATGAGCGAATCGGCAAGCGCGCCCACCGATCCGTCCACGTCGCCCTTCACGACGACGTTGAGTTCCTTGACCTGGCCGTCCTGGATTTTCTTCGAGAGGTCGTCGAGCGTGACACTGCGGATGAGGCGGAAATCCTGCTCCCGCTTCAGCTGCTGCCGCCGGAGACTGATCTCGCGGGCCTCCCTTTCGGTTTCGACTCCGAAGAAGGAATCGCCCGCCTGGGGGATACCGTCGAATCCCTGGATCTGGACCGGCGTGGAGGGGCCGGCGGTCTGCATCTTGTGTCCGCGTTCATCGTACATCGCCCTCACCCGACCGCTCTGCACCCCGGCGACGAACGGATCGCCGACGGTGAGGGTCCCCTTCTGGACGAGGACGGTGGAAATCGTGCCCTTGCCCCTGTCGACCCTCGCCTCGATGACGCCTCCCTTCGCCATGGTGCGGGGGTTGGCTTTGAGGTCGAGGACGTCCGCTTCCAGCGAAATCTTCTCCAGGAGCAGGTTGACGTTCTTCCCGGTCCGGGCGGAGATTTCCACGCTCTGGTACTTGCCGCCCCATTCCTCGACCAGGACGTTTTTCTCGGACAGCTGCTGCCGGATCCGCTCGGTGTTGGCGTCCGCCTTGTCGGTCTTGTTGATGGCGATGATGATCGGGACGTTGGCCGCCTGGGCGTGGCTGATCGCCTCGACCGTCTGCGGCATGACGTTGTCGTCGGCGGCGACCACCAGGATCACGATGTCGGTGAGCTGTGCGCCGCGGGCGCGCATGGCGGTGAAGGCCTCGTGACCGGGGGTATCGAGGAACGTGATGCGCCGGCCGTTGACCGTCACCATGTAGGCCCCGATGTGCTGGGTGATGCCCCCGGCTTCGCCGGCGACCACGTTGCTCTGGCGGATATAATCGAGCAGCGAGGTTTTTCCGTGATCGACGTGGCCCATGATCGTGACGACCGGGGGCCTGGTCTCGAGCTCCGTATCTTCGCCGGCCTCGGTCTCCTCCTGGTCCTCCGCGATCCCGGAGTAGAATTTAATCTCGTAGCCGTACTCCGACGACACGAGGGTGATGGTATCCTTGTCGAGCCGCTGGTTGATCGACACCATCAGGCCCAGATCGATGCATTTCTTGATGATCTCGGCGGCGGTCACACCCATGAGGTTGGCGAGCTCCTGCACGGAGACGAATTCCGTCACCTTGAGGATCGACTCTTCCCTGGCCTTCGCCTCCTGGATGGCTTGTTCATGGAGCGCCCGTTTTTCCTTCCTTTTTTTCTTGAACGTGGTGCGGGGGGTCGCAGCGCCCGCGTCGTCCATCTCCGCGAGCGTCCTCTTGATCGCCGCTCCCACCTCGACCTTGTCAACTTCGAGGTGCCTGGTCTTTTTCCGCTTCTTCCCCTTCCTGGAGGAATCATCCGTCTCTTCGGTGGGCGACACGGTCGCCTCCGTGCGGATCCGTTTCTTTTTCTTCTTTTTCTTCAGTTCGCTTTCCGCGGACTCCGCCGAACCATCCTTGGACTTGCCCGCTCCCTCGGCGGCGGCCTCGCGCTTGCGCACCTCTTCGAGGTCGATCTTCCCCATCACCTTCAGCGCCATCTTGGGAGCGCGGCGGATCCTGAAGGATTCAGGTTTCTTTTCGACGGCCGCCTCCGTGGGGGGGTGTTCCGCCGTTTCAGGGGCATTGTCCGCGGCCGCGAGCACCGGCTCGGTTTCCCCGGCGACGGATGCCGGCCCCCGGCTCCCCTCCTGCGCGGAATCGACGGGCGTCTCTTCCTGTGCCTCCGCGGGCGCGAGAAATTCGGGTTCGGTCTCCCCCGGTTTGACCTCGACGACGGCACCGGCGGCTTTCCGACCCTTTTTCTCCTTCACGGATTCCGTCTCTGCCGCTGCGGTCTTCAGTTCCGCCTTCTTCCGGGATTCCCTGATGCTCTGGATCTTCCGCTGGTGCTTTTCCGCGACTTCCTTGTCCTTTTTGAAGTGTGACAGGATGTCGTGCATCATCTCGTCGTCAACCACGGACATGTGGCTCTTCACCGCGTGCCCGCGTTTGGAGAGATACTCGATCAACGTCTCGTGCGAGATGTTGATCTCCTTGGCGACCTGGTAGATCTTCTTATGTGCCGTCTTAGCGGTCATTCAATACCGTCGTTATTCACTCTCCCGTTTCGTTTCCTCTCCGGACCCCTCCGGGGCCGGGGGCTGGCTGTTTTCGTCCTTCCGGACGGTCGTCGCCTGGTCCGTGGGGGAAACGATGATATTTCCCTGCAGGCCGTCTTCTTCGATGTCGGCCTCCTCCAGCTCCTTTTCCATCATGGACTTAATCTCGGTGATCTTGTCCTCGGTCAGGCCTTCGATCTCGAGCAGGTCTTCCGCGGGGGCCTCGAGCACGTTCCTCGCGCTCGTGTACCCTTCCTCGATGAGGCGTTCGAGCAGCGGCTCACCGAGTTCCTCACGGAATTCCGAGAGGTCCATGTCATATTCTTCCTCGACGCCCTCCTTGATCAGGTTGATCTCGTACCCCGTGAGACGCGACGCGAGTCTGATGTTCAGGCCGTTCCGGCCGATGACCAGGGAGACCTGGTCCTTTTCGACGACGATGGTGGCCTTCTTCCCCGCCTCGTCGAGCTCGATGCTCTTGAGCTTTGCCGGGGCGAGCGAGCGCTGGAGATAGACGGTGGGATTTTCGGAATAGTTCACGACATCGATGTTCTCGTTGTTCATCTCGCGGACGATGGCATGGATCCTGACGCCCTTCATGCCGACGCACGCCCCGACCGCATCGATCCGGTCGTCGTGGGAGATGACGGCGACCTTCGACCTTTCCCCCGCCTCCCTGGCGACGCCCTTGATTTCGATAATACCGTCGTAGATCTCGGGGATTTCGATTTCGAAGAGTTTCGAGAGGAACTGGGGATCGGCCCTCGACACGATGACGAGAGGATTCGCCGCGCCCTTCCGTACTTCCTTCACGATCGCGCGGATCGTTTCTCCCTTGCGGTACCGCTCCCGGGCGATCTGTTCCGATTTCGGGAGGATCAGTTCGTTGCGGTTGTGGTTGATCAGGATTTCGTTTTTCCTGATCTGGTAGATTTCGCCGACGATGATATCGCCGACTGTGCTGCTGTATTCGTTGTACACGATCTCTTTTTCGACTTCCTTGATCCGCTGGTTCAGGTTTTGTTTCGCGCTCACGATCAGGCGCCTGCCGAAACTCTGGAGGTCGATGACCTCGACGTAATCGTCGCCGATATCGAGCGGTTCGTCTGTTTTTTTCCGCACCGTCGCCAGGTCGATCTGGAGATTGGGGTCGGTGATTTCCGCGACGATTTCCTTCTCGAGGTAAATTTCGATCTCGCCCTTGTCCATGTTGACGATGACGTCGAACCGGGCCTCCATGCCGTATTTTTTCCGGACCATCATGGAGAAGACGTCCTCGATGATCCCGACAAGCGTGTCCTTGTCGAGGCGTTTTTCCCGCACCATCTGGGAAAACGATTCTACAATTTCAAAATTCATGACTGATCTGCCTCAGTAAAACTGTTGTGAAAAAAGCCATCCTACCAGCGCGGCTCCACCTTCGCCTCGACAATGTCCTCGAAGGCGATTTCCCTCGCCTCACCCCGGGATTCGGTCTGGACCAGGATCGACCGCTCGCCGGCCGCGACAAGCACGCCCAGCAACCGTGTCGTCGAAGCACCCGACAGGAGCGTCACCGATATCCCCCTCCCGACGTGTTTCGGGTATTGCCTGGGAAACTTCAGGGGCCTGTCCAGGCCCGGCGAGGAAACCGTCAATGTGTAGGTCTCGCCCGAGAGCACGCTCCCGTCGAGATCTTT
>DATDQD010000086.1:0-3386 GCA_035292425.1 Bacteroidota bacterium | reverse complement strand
CATCTGGTGTTGATTCGTCCAGGGGCCCGCGGAACTGTACGCCCAGATCACATCGAAGGCGGGAGCGAGTTTCCATGATCCGTCATCCGTCATCAGAAACGAAACGTTTTTGGTGTGATCGTCCTGATTCCGGGCGATGATGTTAAATACCATGCGCCGGTACACCTCTGTGAGCGCGTTGTAACCGAGGTTTAACTGCTGTATGGTCGAGAGATTCTGTTCGTAACTGTAAGCGCCCGCCAGATTGAAGTCGAAATGCGCCATGGCGCAGAGCGATTGCATGTGGAGCTTCTCGTTGTTTCTGCCCCGGTCGAACCGGCGCGTCATGAAGTGAGCCCTTCCGTTTTCCTCGAACAGCCTGCACGGGGACATCCCGATACCGGCGGATAGGGCCATCCGGTGATAGGCGTATTCCACGCGACCGTAACCCTTCGACGGTCCGACCGACCGGTCCTCCACACCGTCGAATTTCATGATCCATGGTTCGAATCCCGGCGGCGGCGGTACCTGCCCTGAACGAACCTCGTTGGATCCGGGGTTCCATGCGATCAGGGCCTTTGCGCGCGCGCCGCCGGCGGATGTTCCCACGCGGATGATGGTGTCAAGGGCGTCAGCATCGTCCTTCAGGTTGACGAGAATCTCCGCCCGGTTGTCCACCACGAACTGGGCCAGTTCGACCATCTTGTCGATTTCGATTGCGACGGACTGACTCTCCCGCGGACGGATCGCCGGTTTGAATTCCAGCGCACCCATCCCGCGGGACCCGATGTAACAGAGGCGTTCGACCGGCGAGAAATCTTCCCTGCTGCGTCCCTCGCGTGTAAGCCATAGATCGATCAGGGCATTGCCGAATTTATCGGGGATGGAGTCGGCCAACAGCCCGGGAAGGCCGTAAAATGTCTTCCGGTTCAGTTCGGGGAACGAAAATATTCCCGGCCCGCGCGGGAGTACCAACGGCGAGATTTCGAACCCTTCCCGCAGAAAGGATGGAGCGTATTCGAATGATGCGAGCCCGCGGCCGGCATCCCATGCAACGGCTCCCACCTCCTTTCCCCAGAGAAGTACCCTCGCCGCGGAAACGCGTTTTACCGACGGGGTCATGATCCCTTCGACCTCGCGGGTTTCGGTCCCCTGCCGCCCGCTGCTTCCAGCCGGACCCTGCCGCCCATCCGGGCAAGTTCGAGAGGGCTGATTCCCGGTTCGGGAAGGAGAAGGCCGGCCTGATCGAGTTTTCCCAGGGCACGGAGAACACGGATAAAACTGCCCAGCGTGCATCCCCGTCCGTTTTCGAGCCGGTTCATGACGATCCGGCTCACACCGGCGGCATGCGAGAGCCGGACCTGAGTTTTATTCTGGTTCAGCCGTTCCTGCCTGACCCTGCTCCCGAGTGTCCGGATGATCCCTGCATCGGTCATCCCTGAAAGTGCAGTCATTGCGATATGCCCTTCCCGCTATTCAGAAACAATGTACGATATCAGCGTGGTATAAGCAAGTATTTATGCATTATATATACATCATATTATATTAATATATGTATTTATGCTATATATATAAATCATATATACGGTTTTCGATGGCGAAGTCGTTGACGACCGGGACATTTACACAGACAAGGAAGATGCTCCTCATCCGATTCACACGAACCCCTCATGCGAACAACAGTAGAATTTTATCATGGTCGATGTCCGTGAACGCAGAATTACGAATTTTCCCCCTCCAAAGACTTTCATTATATTGACAGGGCTATGCCCGATAAAAGAATGAACGCGCCCTCCGGCCGTCTCCACACGGGGGATTACCTGAAGATGATCGGCGTGCCGGAGATTCGTCCGGCAACGAGTCCGTTCGACCCCGGCTACGACTATGCGACGCCCGAGAGTCATCTCGAGCGTCCTTCGGGATCTGTCTTCAGAACGAGGTCGTCGAAAAGACGACCAAAGAGTTCATGAAGCGCATCGGGTACAGGGGCATCCTGGACTCGGCTACCGCTACGATGCCCGCGACGGGCCATACAAGGTCCTCGATATCAATCCCCGGATCGGGGCGTCGTTCAGAATGTTCGTCGCCCATAACGGCATGGATGTCGCGCGCGCGGCGTATCTGGATCCGATGGGTCAGGTGGTCCCGGTGTCCAGGCTCCGCCCCGGGCGGAAATGGCTCGTCGAGGATCGCGATACCGTCTCAAGTTACAGATACTACCGCGAAGGGAGCATGACGATCGGGGAGTGGATCCGGTCGTTCAGGGGAGTCGAGGAAGCGGCCTACTTCGCCGGTGACGATCTGAAGCCGTTTTTTTACATGTGGTATCAATTCTTCCGTACCATCTTCAACCGAATCCGTCGTAAAGGCTGGGGACCATGCTCCCGGAAATATTGACCCGCAACCTGCGTGTCCTCTTCGTCGGAACGACCGTCTCCGAGGCCTCGAACGATCTCGGGTTCTACTATCTCGGTCCCAATAACCGGTTCTGGGGACTGCTCGAATACGCCGGCATCACCCCGGTCTCCGTCGTCACGCCCCAGGAGCGCAAGATCCTGCTGGATACGCTGAAAACCCACGCGCTCACTGAGATGTATAAGAAACTCTTCTTCGAGAAGAAGGAGGGGGTGCTGGCGAAGCATCGCATCGGCCTGACGGACCTCAACCGCCGGCGGGTATTCAGCAACGACGATGAGCCGGACGCCAGGCCCACGACCGAGGACGTGCGGAAGTTCGTCCTGAAGGTGGAAAAATACCAGCCGCAGGTCGTCGCGTTCGTCTCGGGAACGGACGTCTTCGAAAACTGTTTCAAACCCCTCTATCCTGCGGCGAACCGGCTGAGGGGAAAGCAGGATTTTACGATCGGCGGTTCTGAAGTCTGGCTTCTGGGCAGCACGAGCGGCCGCGCGAAGGACACCGAAGCGCTGGAGCAGGTTTTCGAGGACATCGCGGAGCGGCTCGGCACACTGGTATAAGCGGGTTCAGCCGGTACGACAACCACTCATTGTCATGAAAAGGAGGAAAGAATGAAATCGTTATTGTTCGTCACTGCAGTCGCGTTCATCTGTTTTCACGCCGACGGTTCCGCGCAGGTCCGCACGAAAGAAACGCGCGTCACCGTCGATTCTCTGAAGGGAGACACCTCGTACACAAAGTCCGTGATCGTCTCGGAGAGCGAGGACATCACCCCGCGCAATTCCATGATCGTCATCAACCCGCTGAAATTTTTACTCTTTTACAACATTTCCTACTTCCAGAAGGTCTCCTCCACGGTGGCGGTCGGTGGTGGGTTCCAGTCTCCCACACTTTCTGACTTCGACGGGTACGGGGTGAGCGCCGAACTGCGCATCCACCCGTCGGGCAAATCGCTGAGGGGTTTCTACCTGGCCCCCAATTTCTCCTACAAC
>DATDQD010000085.1:0-3122 GCA_035292425.1 Bacteroidota bacterium | reverse complement strand
CACCGAGCGGATCGACGTGAAAAAAAAGATTTTCTCCTGCGTCGATGCGATCGCCAGCGCCGAAACCGTCATCGCCACGAATTCCTCCTCCCTCGACGTGAACGTCCTCGCCCGCTCGACGAAACGCACCGACCGGGTCGTCTGGATGCACTATTTCTACCTGCCGCACAAGAACAGGGCAGCCGAATACGCCGGATCGGAAAGCGCGTCACCGAGGAGCATCGAAACGGCGCGCAAGTATCTCAAGCTCGGCGGCAAGCTCGGGACGTTCGTGCGCGGGAGCCGGAAGGGAGGAGTCGCGGACATTCTTTTTGTTGCCCTCCTCCACGAGGCCACCCGGATGGTGGAGGAAGGATTTGGGGCGCGGGCGATCGAGGCCGCCGCCCGCCAGGCGTACGGACTCCCGATGGGGTTCCTGAAACTGATGGACGCGACCGGGCTCCCGATCGGGCTCGCATCGATGAAATCCTTCTCCGATCCGTCGGACCCGAACGATTCATTATACAGAGTCTACGGGAACTTCTTCGAACCCCGCCCACCGTACGTCGCGCTCGTGGAAAAACTGGAACGAGGCGCGAAGCCTTCCGATGTCGTCTGGATCCCGGACAATCTGCGGTTGGATGGGGAAGAGAACCGCGGCGTCGTGGACGAGCTCGCGGGGAGATTCCTCGCTGTCGGCTTCGTGACCGCCGCCGAGACCGTCGCCGCCGGCCTGATCACCGTCGGGGACCTGGAGCTCCTCACGCAGAACGCGTTCCTCTGGAAGAGGGGCCCGTTCGAGATTATGAACGACATCGGGAAGAGGAAGGTCCGGGAGGTGGTGGAAAAACGCGCGGAGCTGGCGAAATCGTTCAAGCAGGACTTCCCGGTCACCCCCCTGCTGCGGAAGGAGATGGGGACGGCCGCCCCGTGGCCATTCCATATCAGGTTCGTGACGACCGAGGCCGCGAAAGGGGAGCCGGTCCGCCGCATCATATTGTCGAACCCGCGCGCGGCCAACGCGATGAACAATGCCATCTTCTCGGAACTCGGGGAAGAATTCCGCAAGGCCGACGATGACCCCTCCTGCGCGGTGATCATCTTCGACACGGCCCCCATTAAATCTTTTATCGCCGGGGCGGACGTTCGGGCGTTTTTCGATAAGATGACCGCCGGGAAATTTGACGCGATACGAAAAGAGACGGCCGAATGGCAGAGGATTTTGTTTAAAGTCATGACCGGCACGGCGAAACCGAAGGTCGCGATCGTGGACGGCAACGCCTTCGGGGGCGGCGTGGAGATCGCCTGCGCCTTCGCCCATGATCCGCAGACCGTCGTGATAATCACCAACAGGACCACGTTTGCCCTCCCGGAAACGCGTCTCGGGATCTACCCCGGCCTGCGCGGGACGCTGACCCTCCCGCAACTGATCCACCGCGCCACCGGCGACCCCGAACGCGCCCTCGCGCTGGCAAGGTATTATATACTCGCGGGCGGGACCGCCACCTCCTCCCCACGGGTCATCCATCACCTCGGCTGCGCCGACGTTATCGTTCCGCAGCAGACGAGGGACTCGGCCGCCGACGCGATCGCGCGGGCCATCATCGGGAATGGAGGCCGGATGCTTTCGATAGAGCAGCTCGACGCCCTCCCCATAGAACGGCTTGGCACGGCCCCCGGCGACGCGGAACGGGTCGAACTGCAGATCGCCTCGGAGATGTTCAGCCAGGCGGACCTGGTGCCCTCAATCATGTCGCAGGCCCGCGGCCACCAGCCGGTGTTTTATACAGGGGAGATGAAGGGGATCGCCGAACGGATGGCCCGGAGGGTCGCCGCGAATTCTCCGAACGCGGTCAGGGCGGCGGATTTCCTCCTGGCGCGCGGCTTCGAGGGTTATCTGCAGGGCCGGGACATGGACTCTCTCGCCGCCTTCGAGCTCGAGCATGAGCTGGTCCCGGTCTTTGAGCACCCCGACGCCCGCATCGGCATCGGGGCGCTTTTAGACGGAAAATTCCCCGAATTCAAACGACGGTATCCATTCCAGTGACGACCATGATCAACGGTAGAATCCACCGCTACGGCGACAACATCGACACGGACGTCATCATCCCCGCGCGCTACTGCACCGCCTTCACCGAGGCCGAGCTCGCGCCCCACTGCCTCGAAGACCTCGACGCGGAGTTCGTCAAAAAGGTGAAAAAGGGGGACCTCATCGTCGCGGGAAGGAACTTCGGGTGCGGCAGTTCACGGGAGAACGCCCCCATCGCCATCAAGGGGGCGGGCGTCTCCTGCGTCATCGCGACCTCGTTCGCGAGGATCTTCTACCGCAACTCGATCAACATCGGACTCCCGATCTTCGAATGCGAGGCCGCGGTGGCGGACGCGGCCGACGGCGACGAGATCCGCGTGGACCCGTCAACGGGGGTCATCGAGAACCTGACGCGGAAGAAGTCGTACAGCGTCCCGCCCTTCCCGGACATTATACAGGAAATCATCAGCGCCGGCGGCATGGTGGAATTTGCCCGGAAGCGGATACGTCAACAACACAGGCCTTAAACAGGAGGATCTATGAACCGGAACCCCAACAATCTGATCCACGACTGGAACCAGGGCGGCCTGGTCGACCTGAAGGGCGTCGTCCATATCGAGTTCGACGACGAAACCCTCCGCGACGGGCTCCAGTCGCCCTCGGTGACCGATCCGACCATCGAACAGAAAATCCGGATCCTGCACATGATGGAGGACCTCGGCATCCAGGCGGCCAACATCGGCCTCCCGGGGGCGGGCCCGAGGGCCTACAACGACGCCCTCGAACTGGCGAAGGAAATCGCCTCCTGCAAAATGAAAATCAAACCGAACTGCGCCGCGCGGACCGTCATCGCCGACATCGACCCGGTGATCGACATCTCGCAAAAGACCGGGATCCCGATCGAGGTCGCCACGTTCATCGGGTCGAGCCCGGTCCGCCAGTACGTGGAGGGGTGGACGATCGACACGGTGGTCGATCTCTCGAAAAAAGCCGTAAAGTACGTGGTGGACCACAACCTGCCGAGCATGTACGTCACCGAAGATACGACGCGGGCCCAGCCGGACGACCTCGAGAAACTCTACACCGCGGCGATCCTGGCCGGCGCCAGGCGGTT
>DATDQD010000084.1:0-7759 GCA_035292425.1 Bacteroidota bacterium | reverse complement strand
AAGCGGGAAGGTTGGTGTCGGGCCCGCCGTTGTCGCCCAGCGTATAGGGCAGGTAGTACATGTCGTAGGGATACCCCGACGCCCCGATCCGCCGGAGGAGTTTCATCAGTTTATCCCGGCCGAGGTGCGACAGCGCCCCTTCGTGGAACAGGGCGTAACTCGAGCCGGCCACCCAGAAGAGCAGGCGCTCCGCCCCCGACCGGGACTCCCAGTAAAACGGGCGGTCGCCGTGTTTCTCCAGGACGTGGCCGATCCTGTCGCCGGAATTCGGCGCGCTGGCGAAATATTTCACGCCGCTGCGGGCCAGCGACGGAACGATCCCCCAGGTGAAACCGGGGACGTCCGAAACCGCCGCGGTGGGGATTTCGAGCGCATACTCCCGCTTCAACCGGCGCGCATATTCGGTGTAGCGGTCCATCCCGGGGGCGGTCGCGAGGCCCGTCAGGGGGTTCACCAGGAGCGCGTTCAGGCCGATGCTCCCCTCCCTTATGGCGTGGATGAGCTCCCGGCGCCTCTCCGACGACGCCCTCTCCATGTACGATTCGAATGGCCAGAGGACCTCGATATTCCACCTGAACCGCGCCCCCGGGGGATAGTCCTTCGTGCGGCGTATCAGATCGAGCGCGATGTCGATGTTCTTCCAGTGCTTCTTCTCGACGTCCGGCTGGAGGTCCGTATACCCGATGTCGGTGTGGGAATGGGGGATAAGGTAAATTTCCATCGGGCCGGCGGCCCGGGCGGCGAAGCGGTCCGTGCTGACCGTTTTCCCGTTCACCCTGTACACGATCCGCCGTTCCCCGGCGCCGCCGCGGACGGGGATCACAAAAATGTTCCCGCCGATGTCGAGCGTCGTATCGATCAGCCGGTTTCCCCCGTCGGCGATTTCCACCCGCCGGCCCGGGACGAGATTGTCCAGGCTCACCCGGAGCGGCACGGCGGCGCCTCCGGCCGATTTCAACGCGGCGGGTTCGGCGCGTACGCGGGGCGTGAAATTGAAGGAATGCCTGAAGACCATGAACCATTCCGGGCTGTCGGCGTCCTCGCTCTCGACCCTGAACGTCAGCAGGGCGCCCGGCGCAAAGTCGCTTTTCGGGAGCGCGAGGTACATCATCCCGAAGAGGTCGCCGAATTTGTCGGTGAAGAGCGACTGGAACTTCAACTCCGCGCCGTCGGCGCGGGCGATCGCCCAGGCCGGCGCGCTCGAATCCTTCCGGTTCTGGAACGTGAAGTATTCGGCGTCGTTGATGAAAAACCGGAACGTCCGCCGGCCCTCCGGGTTGCCCCAGCCGATCCGTTCGAACCCCGCGAGCCAGACGAACCGGTAAAATTCTCCCGCCGCGGCCTGCGGAAGGCTGTCGGGCTGCCACGATATCGCGCCCGCGTCCCGTCGCGCCCGGCAGATGAGCGCGTCTTCCGCGTCGGGGTGCGACGAATGATAGGTGATCGTCGCCCCGTCCAGCGCTCTGCTGTACCCGTTCAGGTAGTTCACCGCCCCGTCGGCATCGCCCGCTCCCGCGCCACCGCCGGCGCCGCGGACGTCGATGATAACGTCCTGCTGCGCGGCGAGGGGAAAAACCAACGAGAGGGCAAGCGTGACGATGAATACCGGACGCACGATGAAGTTCATCATTTGTCGTTCAGATAATCGGCGGCGCTGTAGACCGCGAGGCCGGAAATCGCCGGAGCGGCCTTCGAATCTGCGACGGTGAGGCGGACCTTCGAACCCGTTATTTCCGGGAACTGGAGGATTCGTTTATGTCCCATCGTCGTTCCCGCGGCGACCTGTTTCCAACCGCCGTCGGCGAGGGTTTCGACGGTGAACTGTTTCACCCGCTGTCCCAGCGCGAGGTATTCCCCGAGGACGACGGTGTTGAATGTCCTCCCGGAGCCCAGGTCCACTTCCACCGACGGAGCGGAGACCCCGTCCTTCGCCGCCCAGAAGGTGCCAGCATCGTTGTCGGTGATCGCCGGCGCAGGATATCCATCCCTGGTCTCGTCCGAGCGGGCGGGGGCGTTTGCCGCGAGGTTATCGCGGTAGAATTCGTCCCGGAGTTTTTTAAATCCGTCGAGCGAGGCGCTGTCCTGCGGGGCGATCAGCCCGTCGGGACGGGGCGGGACGTTCAGGAGGAGAAGCGATCCCCGCCCCACGGAGAGAAGGTACAGCTTCATCAGTTCGCGCGGTGATTTCACCAGACTGTCCTCGGCTGCGTGGTAGAACCAGCCGGGGCGGATCGAGACATCGCACTCGGAGGGGATCCAGAACGCCCCGTTTTCGTTCCCGCCCTTGAGGGTGTCCTGCGGCGGACCGGTCGCCCCCCTCCCGAACCCCGCGGTGTCCAGCAGGTTCCAGTTCGTTTCGCCGGCGATGCCGCTCTCGTTGCCGACCCACCTGATGTCCGGGCCGATATCGCTGAAAATGACCGTCCCCGGCGAGAGCTCCCTGACCGTCTTCTCGTACCGCCGGAAATCGTACACCTGATTCCTCCCGCCGGGCCCTTCTCCGTTGGCGCCGTCCCACCAGAGCTCGAAGATCGGTCCGTAACCGGCGAAAATTTCGGTGAGGGCATTGATGAAGACGTCGTTGTATCCCGGCGTACCGTACGCGGGGTGGTTCCGGTCCCATGGCGAAATGTAGACGCCGAACTTCAGGCCGTAGGCCCCGCAGGCGCCCGCAAGGTCCCTCAGGACATCTCCCTTCCCCTCTTTCCAGCCGCTTTCCCGGACTGTGTGCGCGCTGTACCGGCTGGGCCAGAGACAGAATCCGTCGTGGTGTTTGGCGGTGATGATGATCCCCTTCGCGCCCGCGGAGGCGGCGATCCCGGCCCACTGCGAACAATCGAGTGAGACCGGGTTGAAGAGCTTCTCATCCTCCGTCCCTTTTCCCCACTCCGCGCCGGTATAGGTGTTCGGACCGAAGTGCATGAAGATCGTAAACTCCAGGTCGTGCCATTCGAGCTGGTGCCGGGTCGGGAGCGGAGCCGCCGGCCCCAGGGGCTGGGACCGGAGGGGAAAGGACAGAACGACGAGGAGCGCGAGCATCGGAAATGTTTTCACGAGTCCTCAGTCTATTTTTTCGACGACCCTGAGCCGCTTGTTGAATTTCATTTCCCCCTCCACGAAAACCTTGACGTAGTAGCGCCGGGGGCCCCGGGAGGTGAGGTCATACGTAAACGATCCGGAGCGGAGATCGGGATATTCGTACTCCGCGACGACCTCGCCGCCGGAATCGGCGACGATCTTTACCGATACTTTCCGGGGGAGGTTCGAGAAATAGTCCATCGTGCTCACGCCCAGCGTGCGGGTGGGGAAAAGACCGATTGCCGGCTCCTGCGCCGGCGGCGCGACGATGCGCCGGTCATCCGTGACACGGAAGCTGTACCGGACCGAGCTCCCGAAGTCCGACTCGAAGTTTCTGATCATCATCCCCGCGGCGTCGAAGAGCCGGGCATGCCCCCTTCCGCCCTTCACGTTGTACCAGAATTCCAGTCCGTCCCCGGCCGTGTCGCCGACCGCCAGCTCGTAGCAGCCCGGGTCGAGCCGGAAGGTGTCGCGGTACGCGGAATCCGGGGCCAGCGTTCCGGCTTTTACTCCCCTGATCGCAACCCCGTCATTGCGTCGAAGGATGAAGGAGGTCTGCGCGGGCTCGTTGTTGGTTTTGAGGAGAAAAATAACCGGCGAACGGTGCGCCGGGGTGGCGGCAAACGGAACTGTCAGTTCGTTATCTTCGTCCCAGGCGTCATCGGCGCCGTTGGGAGAAAGCAGAACGACCCTGAAGCGGTTTCCGCCGGCACGCGCGGGGATGTCCCCCGGAAGGCCGACGACCGCCGACGCGTTGAACGGCAGGTTCCCTTCCCAGTGGTACGACCGGTCATCGAACCCGGCCGTGCCGTAACGAATGTAGAGGCTCGTCAGGGGCTTCGACCCGTTGTTCCGGATGACGATGCCCGCGCCGGAGCAGGAGGGATTGTCCCGCCGGCGGACGTCGTCCAGCGAGGGCACCGCGATGCCGGACAACGCGGCATCGTTCTCCGACGCTGGGCGCCCGTACTGCACCAGGTACGCGCAGATCGCCTCGCTGGCCCCGGTCCCGGGGAGGACGTACGGCTCCATCTCGATGTCGACGGTATGGACGCTGCCGCCCGTCACTGGGAAGTCGTACGCATCGGGCGTCAGGAGGTCTCCCGGGCACCAGTTCGCCCTGTCATAGATCCAGGTCCCCGACTGCGGCGAGAGCGGGTTGTCGCCGCATTCCTTCCAGATTCGTTTTTTATCCGTGACCTTCCCGTCGAAGACGATCTCCCTGTACTTATTGCAGAATTCTCCGCACCCGCTGTCGTCCCCGCCATGCCCGGTCTGGAAGACCAACAGCCTCACGAATTCGGCCCCCTGCGCGGCAGTAAAGGTCACCGGGGCGAGCGACGCTCCGATCGGCCGGGCCGTGTCGCCGTACGAATAATTGCCGTCATAAATCCTGGTCAGCATGATGGCGGGGGCCGGCGGCGGGCCGGCGATGAATTCGAACTCCACGGAGATCCGCCACCCCCTGTCGTTGTTCGGCTCGTAGCCGCTGTGATAGTAATCGATCTCCACGCTGTCGCGCAGGAGCGGGGCAAAATCGGTGACGTCGGCCGACCATGCGAATGTCCAGTCGGGTCCGAACGCCCCGCCGTAGGGCGTGAGCATCCTGCCGATTTCATATCCGAGGGAATCGCCGCCCGCGCCGCCCTTCCTGCGGACGACGATATGGTCGAGGTAATCCCAGTCGGCGCAGCGGAGGGAATCGGGACAGCCGAACCGTACGGTCATTGTCGCCTTCCTGACGGAGAAATCCGCCGGCGGAAAGACGCCCCACCGCGGATACGACCTGAAACCGGTCGAGGGATCGGTCACCACGGTGACGCCGGAGTGCGTCACGACCCGGATCGTGTCCGCGGCCTTCGCATCGTTCCACGGCGGCAGGATCCCGTACAATGCCGGCAGGAGGAGAACAGCGAAGCAATGATGATACCGCCGCATATCCGTCCGCCCCATTCAATCAATGATGATTTCATCCACGAAAAGCCACGCGTCATTTCCCTCGCCCGGTTTACCCGCCGGGACCGTGCCGGCGCTGGTCGCGACCACGCGCACATACCTCGCTGCCCGCGGCGGAAATGCGATCCGCTGAACGTTGCCCGCCAGGCGGATCTCTTCGGCCGACAGCTTCCCGGCGCTCGCAAAACCGGCAGGGTGTTCTGATAGAAACACTTCGATCCCCTTCGGGAAATAGATCCAGCTCCCCTCGCCCTCGAAGACGTCGAGCGTCACCGAAGACACCGTCTCGCTCTTCCCGAGGTCGATGACCGCGTCCATGTCCGGGCCCCAGAAGCCGAGCCAGTCCCGGCCGAAGCGGGAGAAGTCCCCCCTGATGCCGTCGGTGAGCGTGGACGCCCCTGAACCGGGATAGTCCCGGTGCGGCGGAGTTTTTAATGTGATGCTTTTCCCGGTGGATTTGCTCACCGTGAAGGGCTGTTCGATCGCGGGACCCTGGACGACACCGTCCCTGAAGTAGGCGGCGCGCACGACGCCGGTCTCATCGACCCGGATCGGGGAGCCGTACTTCGCGGAAGACCGGGTCGGTTCGGAGCCGTCGGTGGTATAACGGATCTCGCCTTCCGGGAGGGGGGTCGAGAGTTCGTACATCACGCCGTTACCGCCGGAATCCGGAACGGCCGAGGCCCCGGGCTGAAAGAGCGACCTCGAGTAGTTGACGTCCAGGACGTCGAGCACGCGGAGATGCCCCGTGAGCCGGCGGAGAAAATCGTCCCAGTTCCTGCCGGCCGCCGGGCTCCAGACAACCTCGGAGAGCGCGGCCATCCGCGGGAGCGCCATGTACTCCACCTGCTCCGTCGAAGTCATGTACTCCGTCCAAACGTTACCCTGAGCACCGAGGATGTACCGCGCCCCGGCCGCGTCCAGGCTTTCCGGGACCGGTTCATACGAGTAGACTTTCTCGAGCGTCGTGTGCCCGCCGATGGCGAGCGGCTCGAACTTCGGATCGCCCTGGTAGTGGTCGAAGTAACAATGCGAGCCGGGGGTCATCACCGCGTAGTGCGACTGCCGCGCGGCCGCGATCCCCCCCTCGATACCCCGCCAGCTCATCACCGCCGCGTTGGGCGCGAGGCCGCCTTCCAGGATCTCGTCCCAGCCGATCATCTGTTTCCCTCTCGAGTTGAGGAATTTTTCGATCCGGCGGACGAACCAGCTCTGCAGTTCTTCTTCGTTGTTAAGACCCTCGGATTTGATGCGCGCCCGGCAGGAGTCGCAGTTCTTCCACCTCGTCTTGGGGACCTCGTCCCCCCCGATGTGGACATACGTCCCGGGGAAGAGATCGCACACTTCGGCGAGCACGTTTTCGAGGAACGCGAATGTGGTCTCCTTCGGGCAGTAGACGTCCTCGTAGACCCCCCACGCCCTCCCGACCTCGAAGGGCCCGCCCGTGCACGAGAGTTCCGGGTGCGCGGCAAGCGCGGCGAGCGAATGTCCGGGGAGCTCGATCTCGGGGACGATCGTCACGTTCCTCAGCGCGGCGTAGTTGACCACCGCCCTGATCTCTTCCTGCGTGTAATAACCGCCGTACCGGACCGAATCGAACTTCATGTCGCTGTACGGCCCGACCATCGAGCCGTTCCTCCACGCGCCGATCTCCGTCAGCCGGGGATATTTTTTGATCTCGATCCGCCACCCCTGGTCTTCGGTCAGGTGCCAGTGGAAGACGTTCATCTTGTGGAGCGAAAGGAGGTCGATATATTTTTTGATGAAGTCCGCCGGGAAAAAATGCCTGCCGACGTCGAGGTGCATTCCCCTCCAGGCGAACCGCGGGGTGTCAACGATCGAGACGCAGGGGACTTCCCAGTCGACGTCATCGGCGCCCCCCGACCCGCCGGCGCCGGCAAACACCCCGGGCGGAAACAGCTGGAGAAGTGTCGTGGCCCCGTAGATCAGCCCGGCCGCGGTGTTGGCGCCGATCAGGATGCCCGATTCATTCACCACCAGCCGGTATCCTTCGGTCCCAAATTCCTTCTCGTTGAAAAGCATAAGACCGATGGAATTGCCGTTCGTGCGTTCGTTGTCCGGCATCATCACACCCTGCCTGGAGCTCACCTGGATCTCCGCGAGCGGATATCCCGTCCCCCTGCGGAGCCGTTCCGCGAGGAACGCCGCGGCCGAAGCCGTCCGGGGATTGTCGTGGTCGAAGGCGATGACGGTCGTTTCGTTCAAGGTGAAAAACCCATCACTCCGTATGACGACCGCGGGTCTCGGGATGACGTTGCCGCCGGGCGGGACCGGATCGTCGCCGGGCGCGCCGGCCGGCGATGAAGCGGCCGCATCAAGCGTAAAAGCGGACAAGAGGAGCAATAACACGACACCGGGAAGGATACCGTCCGTGAGGGTCCGCGGGATCATCATGTTCATGCTGATCGAAGTGTCTGTTTTATCAATATGAGACCGGTACTGCGTACGGCCTCATCGCGCCGCGTCCCTGACGGCGAGGTAATTCCGCACCTCCGGGATGTCGGCAATCTGCGTGAGGTCGGGGACGCACTCCGACAAGGGGATCGAATAGACGCTCCCCGGGCGCTCCGATGCCATCATCCTGACCGCAACCGGAAGTTCCTTCTCGTTCCTCGCCGGGTGGAGCGGGACCGATTCGAGATACGGGAGGATGTCGTCGCAGGAGAAGCGGAAGATGTTCATGCTGACCCCGATTCTTCCGTTC
>DATDQD010000083.1:0-9366 GCA_035292425.1 Bacteroidota bacterium | reverse complement strand
GCCGTCTCTCGCTGGAACCGGGGGTCGCGCGGATCCTCCCGCCCGTCAGGTCCGTCGTCCTGCCCCGGGTCGGGGACCACATCTCCCCGGACGCATTCTGCTGCTGGCTGATCCTCGAGGGCGGGACGCTGCCGGTGAGGCTCCCCATCGGGGGAACTGTCGGAGGGGTGAACCCTCAACTGGCCGATCGCCCGCACCTTGTCAACGGGGCTGCGCCCGACGAGGGATGGCTGTTCGACTTCACGCCGGACGACCGCGGCGCCGTCAGGAAATCGCTCCTGGTCGCCGACGACGCGGAGTCGAAGTATATCGCCGACATGGAGATGTTCCGGCGACTCACGATGGAGTGCCTGCACCCTGAAGGCGCCGGGGTCGGTCATACCCTCCAGGACGGGGGACGACCCATAGAGGACCTCTCCACGATGATCGGACCCATAAAATACCTCGGGATCCTGAAGAGAGTGTTCTGGGCCAACCATTGAAAGGTTCTCAGAAATAAGAAAATCGGCAAACCCGGGCCCCGTCGTTGAGGTTTAAACCGAAATTCGGCGGTGCCCGGTTCCTTCCGGATGGCACGCATCTTGCATTATTCAGGATGAGGTAAACATGGCCATTCGACACAGCCTTCGCTTCAGGGTCCTCGTCGGTTCGATCATCCTTCTTCTCATGCTGTTCGGCGTCTATTCGCTCGTGACCGTCACCTACTACGGGGACCGGATGACCCAGCAGGTGATCGAGAGCGCGAACCGCATGAGCGACGTCGTGAGGCAGTCGACCCACTACGGGATGCTCCTGAACCGGCGGGAGGACGTGCACGAGATCATCACCATGATCGGCACCGAGCCGGGCGTCGAGGGCATCAGGATCTACAACAAACGCGGCGAGATCATGTTCTCGACCGACAAGCGCGAGGAGCAGGCGGTCGTGGACATGCAGGCGGAAGCCTGCTACGCCTGCCACGAGAAGGAGAAACCCCTCTCTTCCCTCTCCCCCGGAAACCGTACCAGGATCTATTTCTCGCCGGCGGGCCATCGCGTCCTCGGCGTGATCACGCCCATCCGCAACGCGCCGTCCTGTTCGTCGGGATCGTGCCACGCCCATCCCCCGGAGCGCACGGTCCTGGGCGTTCTGGACGTCCGGCTTTCACTCGCGGACACCGACGCCGCGATCGCCGAGGCCGAGCAGACGGTGATCTTCATCGCCGTCGGGATGATCCTGCTCGTCGCTTCGGTCTCGGTCTGGTACCTCTCCGCGACGGTGATCAGGCCGGTGAAAATCCTCATGAACGGGGCGCGGGAAGTGTCGGGCGGCAACCTCAACCACCATATCGACATCCGGTCGAAGGACGAGCTCGGCCGGCTGGCGGACGCCTTCAACGTGATGACCGGATCGCTGAGGGACGAAAAGGAGCAGAACCGGATATGGGCCGACACTCTCCAGGAGAAAGTCACGCAGAAAACTGCAGAGCTCACCGAGATCCACAAGCGGATCCTGCACGTCGAAAAAATGGCCTCCCTCGGCAAGCTCGCTGCCACCGTCGCGCACGAGCTGAACAACCCCCTCGAGGCCATTCTCACCTACGCCCGCCTGATCGGGCGGCGCATCCGCACGGACCCCTCCGCGGCGGAGACCCAGAAGCCCACGCTGGAGGACATCGACCTGATCGGGCGGGAGACGCAGCGATGCGGCACGATCGTGAAGAACCTCCTCCTCTTCTCGAAGAAGCAGGTGAGCGAATTCGCCCTGGTCCCGGTCGGACGGATCGTGGAGAAGGCGGGAGAAATCGTCCTGCACCACTTCGAGATATCGTCGGTGCGCCTCGACGTCGTCGTCGCGGACGAAAACGCGATGCTGATGTGCGACGAGGGGCAGATCCAGCAGGCGCTGGTGGCCCTCTTCGTGAACGCGGTCGAGGCGATGCCGCGCGGTGGAGCGATCACCGTGCGGGTCGAGCCGTTGCCGGACAACGACGAACTGTCCATCACGGTATCTGACACCGGGACGGGCATCGCCCCCGGGGATTTGCACCATCTCTTCGAACCGTTCTTCACGACCAAGAAGGACGGCAAGGGTGTCGGGCTCGGTCTCTCCGTCGTCTACGGCATCGTGGAGCGTCACGGCGGAAGGATCACGGTATCGTCCGAACCCGGCAGCGGGACCGCCTTTCACATCGTCCTGCCCCGCGTGCCGACCCCGGTCGGCCCGTCCCGGCATCCCGAAACTCAAACCGCAGGTGCGCCATGACCAGCAAGCATTCGATTCTCATCGTCGACGACGAAAGCAGTGTCCGCGATTCCCTCTCGAAATGGTTCCGCGAGGACGGTTACGATATCGGGACCGCCGAACACGCCCAGGCGGCCCTCCACCGGCTGCAGGAAAGGAAGTGGGACGTGATCCTCCTCGACATCAAGATGCCGGGGATGGACGGGATGGAACTCCAGCAGAGGATACGGGAGACGGGGACGGAACCCGCCATCATCTTCATCACGGCCCACGCTTCCGTCGATACGGCGGTGCAAGCCCTGAAATCGGGCGCGTTCGACTACATCACCAAGCCGGTGGACCCCGACCACCTCTCCCACCTGGTGCATAACGCCCTCAGGCAAACCGCGCTTTCCGGGGAAAACGTGAAGCTCAAGGAGCAGATCACCGAATTCTTCAGGGTGGACGACATGATCGGCGAATCGGTCGCAATGAAAAAAGTCTACGAGCTGATCGAGACCGTCGCCCCCACCGACACCACCGTCATGATCAGGGGGGAGAGCGGCACCGGGAAGGAGCTGATCGCCCGCGCGATCCACGGGAACAGCCAGAGAAAATTTTTCCCGATCGTCACCGTCAATTGCGGGGCGCTCCCGGAAGGCATCCTCGAGAGCGAGCTGTTCGGCCACGAGCGGGGGGCATTCACCGGCGCGCAATACCAGCGGAAAGGGAAACTGGAACTTGTCGACGGTGGCACGCTCTTCCTCGACGAGGTCGGGAACGTCGACATGAAGACCCAGATGGATCTCCTGAGGGTGATCGAGACGAAGCAGTTCTCGCGCGTGGGCGGGAACCAGATCATCAAGGTGGACTTCCGGGTGATCTGCGCGACCAACAAGAACCTGGAGAAGGCAGTCTCCGACGGCACGTTCCGCGAGGACCTCTACTACCGCCTGAACGTCTTCACCGTGGTGGTCCCCCCGCTGCGGGAACGGAAGTCGGACATCCCGATCATCGCCCAATACTTCGTCAGGAAGTACTCGCAGGCCATGGGGAAGGCGATTCATTCCATCTCGCCCGAGGCGATGGACATGCTGGTCCGGTACGACTGGCCGGGGAACGTGCGGGAACTGGAAAATGCCATCGAGCGGGCCATGGTGGTGGGGAAATCCTCCTCGATTCTTTACGGGGAACTCCCCATCCAGGTGAACGACAAGGGAAAAATCCCCTCCGGCGGTTCGCTGGCCGCAGTGGAGAAGGAGTACATCCGGCGGGTCCTCGAAGAGAACCACTGGAACATCAGCCGTTCGGCGGACCTCCTCCAGATCGACCGCGCCACACTCTACAATAAAATCGAACGGTATGGGATCCCCAGGCCGTCGTGAGTTCGTCCATCCACATCCTCGGCGGATCCTCCCTGGTGCATCCCCAGGAACTCGAGGGCATGGCGGAGAATATCAGCGCCATCTTCGGCCTTCGCGCCATCCCCTCACGCATCGAGCCTGATCTGCGCGCGGCATACGATCCGTCGCGGGGCCAGTACAATTCCACGATACTCCTCTCGGGTTTCCTCGAACGCGCGCCCGCCGGCCCCGACAAGCACATCATCCTCGTGGACGTCGACCTTTTCATTCCCGTGCTGACCTTCGTCTTCGGCGAGGCGCAGTTTGACGGCACGGCGGCGATCGTCTCGACGCACCGCCTGTCGAACCAGTTTTACGGCCTCCCCGGGAGTCACGAACTCCTCCTCCTCAGGCTGGAGAAGGAACTTATCCACGAGCTGGGACATACTTTCGGCCTCTACCACTGCCGGCAGTTCGAGTGCGTCATGCGCTCCTCGACCTACGTCGAAGAGATCGACATCAAGAAGGCCCTCCCCTGTCCCGACTGCGCCGCCCGGATCCACGGGATCTCCGGACGGAATAACTGAAGGTCCCGGCCGTCAGCCGATAGAGGCAGACCCCGCTTCCGCTTCCCTTGCCCTTCTTTTCGCCCTCAATCGCGTGAAGATCAGCGATCCCGCAAGCAATACCGTCCCGAGCACCAGGAACGATATGATCCTGTAGGTCGGCGTGAGCAGGGCAATGCCGATGACGAGAACGTAGAGAACCGTCAGCAGGATCGTGAGGTGCCCCATCCAGCGGTATTTCTGCGCCCTGACGATGAGATTCATCAGGTAGTAGAAACCCGCGAGACCCAGCCACGACAGGCTGATGTATTCTGCGGGGACAAGGTGGTAGGTGGCGTAGGGAAAGATCGTGAAGGCCGACGCGAGATAGGCGTTTCGCATCATTTCAGTCTTCAGCTCGAGCCTGTTCCGCTGCCAGTTGAGAATCCGCGCGCTCGCGAGCGCCACGATACCGATGCCGATGCTGATCCCCGTCTCTTCCCCCCCCACCGCGACGTAGGCGATCACGACCGACAGGTAGATGATGAAGTTCGCCACGACGATGAACCTCGAGCGGAACCAGACGGCTGTCGCCACGACGATCAGGCTCTGGACAGAGAGCCAGACGAACATCTCCGGGACCTCTGAGGATTTAATGATGGCCACGGACAGGGCCATGTACCCCAGCATCACATAGGCAAACGTCGAAAACCGGCTCCGCTCCCTCACCCAGAAAACGGTCGCGAGCCCGAGAAACATCGCCGACGCGCTGAGGTGCGTCGCGACCATCGACGGCCCGAACGAGACGGCGGTATGGAGCAGGAACACGCCATAACTCCCTCCCCCGTTCAGGAAGGAGGCAACGATGTCTCCGATCCCCTCCTTTTCCCTCTCCTTTCTGGCAAGCGCACCCGCCGAAAAGATGCCCGCATAGAGCAGGAGAAGAAATACGCTCGCCTCGTCCCCGGTGATGAAGCCGACGGGATTACCGAGGATCGGGTTGTTCATCGCCCATATCAGGTGGGTCAGATAGGCAAGGACGGTTCCGAAAACAAGTACTGTCGTCCACCCCGTGCGGAGCACGGAGACGACGGTCAGCACGCTCATCGCAAGGATCATCGGCAGGACGAACCAGGCCGTTCCCACCGCGACGGCCGCAGCATACCCGGTGGCCAGGGCGATGGAGAAAAGGTACGCCGAGCCTCTCCGGAGGGCAATGATGGTGTTCAGTCCCAGGACCCCGAGCAGGAGGGCGATCCCGGGACCGGATGCCGCCTCCAAAACCGGCTGGGGACCGAAATAGAACAGCCGGAGCGTCGTGAAAAATAAGAGCACCATCCCTGCCCCCCGAAGGTAGCGGGACACCAGGTCAAACGAGGCCCGCAGGACCCGCGCCGCGAGAAAGAGGCTTCCCGCCAGGGCATAACCGATGATGCCGGGGGCCGCAGCCGGAAGTTCGGTGTACGGAAACGTCAGAAGGAACACCATCCCGAGCGCCAGCACGACGATGCCGACTTTCGCGAACCAGTTCTGGCCCAGTTCGAATTCGATTTCTTCCTCGCCGCGGGCAATACTCGGGGCCGGCGGCGCTCCCGGCATGGCCCCGGGCACAGGGGCGGGGGGCGCAATGGACAGCCGTTCCTCTATGCGGGTAAGGCGGTCCTCGATGAGGCGGAGCTGCTCTGTGATGCGGTCGTTGTCCATGGGACAAGGCGAAAGTAAGGAAATCGGACGAGAGTGTCAATGGCCCCGGCCCGGATATGCACAGCGCGGCGCGCCGTAACGACGCGCCGCGCCCTGACTTCGCCGTCGATTTGATTTATTTCACGAGAAGGACCTTCACCGGTGTTTGAAAATCGGATCCGGAAACCCTGCAGAAATAGATTCCCGCGGGCATGCCGGCCGCCTCCCAGCGGAATTCGTGTGTCCCCGCGTCGTACTCCCCGTCGGCGAGTCTCGCGACCTCCTGCCCGAGGGCGTTATACATCGAGACCGTGACACGGCCCTGCGACGCCAGCGTCACGCTCAGGGTGGTCGAGGGATTAAAGGGATTCGGGTAGGCGGAAACTGACGACACGGCCTTCCGGACCGCGGCTTCCACCGCGGCATCGGACTTGCCCGCGTGCTCCATGACGCGTCCCTGGGGGTTGGATACGACAGTCCCCATGGCGGCGAGATACTCCCGCACAACGTCGTATTCGAGCTCGTCGCGAAATTCCAGGTCCTCGACGCTCACGCCGAGGGAGCCGAGGAGCATTGCGATTCCCGCGTTCACCGTGACCGAATACATGCTGAACGGAGACCACTTTTTCCCATTCACCCGGATCGAGGCCAGGTCGACCCTTTCCCCGACCGGTTTCGCCGGGACGTAGGAAAAACGGAGGCCGGAATACTGCAGGAAGAAATCGTCTCCGATCTCCAGCTGTGAGAGTCCGATTTCCATCCCCCTGGCCAGTTCGGCCCCGGTGATGTCGAACGTCGCCATCTTGAATCCGAAACCTGTCGCCTCGTCGAAGCCGTAGCTGAGGGAGCGGAAGAGGTCGGCGCCGAGGATCGGCCCCTCCGATAATTTTTCGGAAATCAGGCCAAGGGCCGTGATCGCCAGGTCGGTCCCGGTCCTGGTCCTGTAGGCATCGGTCACGAGGTTCCCCATGGGAGTGTCCCTGAGGGGGAGGCGTTCATCGTAGCGCTTGCCGAGTTCCGCCGGGGCCCGCGCGATCACCGTGCGGTACATCGGGCCGAACTGCGCCTCGATCCCCGCCTTGAGGTCTTCAACGACGGCCTGCACCTCGGGCACTTGCGGGACGGAGGCATCGACGTCGATCATGGAATAATCATCGAAGGCGATATTGCCGCCGTCCACGGTGAAGGTCAGTTTACCGACGTATCGATAGTGCTCGCCGGCCTGGAATATCCTCACCGTTTTACCCCCGGGGTTCACCACCTCCACGGGCTCCTTGAAGAGGTAGTGGTCGTGGCCCCCGACGATCAGGTCGATCCCGGTCACGGAGGAGGCGACGATCCGGTCGAGATAGATCCCCAGATGCGACAGCAGGATGACGACATCCGCGCCTTCGGCCCGAAGGCTGTCACTGGTGGCCTGGGCGATTTCGACTATAGCTTCGCTGATCACGACCGGGGCGGGCATATTGGTCGGGTTGTTCGGGACGGTCAGGCCGAAGATCGCGACCTTCGTGGCGCCGAATGTTTTGTCGATGGCCGGCCGGATGAAGGGCTGGAGCGGAGGGAAGGCGCTCAGGTCGAGATTCGCCGAGATGAGCGGGAACGATCCGCCGGCGAAGGCGGCCGTGAGCGCATCGGTGAATACTCCCGGGCCGAAATCAAATTCGTGGTTCCCGACGGCCATCGCGTCAAATCCCATCTCCTTCATGAACATGAATTCCGGCACGCCGAAATACGCGTTGAAAAAGAGATCCCCCTGAAACACGTCCCCCGCATGCAGTAGCAGCATGTTCGGTTCGGCGGCCCTCAGGGATCCGATGACCGCGGCGGCGCGGGATATGCCCCCGAGCGTCCCCTGGAGCGAGGCGCCCCTCGGACCAATGGCGTCGAGGTGTGAATGGGTGTCGTTGACATGAACGAGCGTGATGGTCGTCCCCTGAGCGTAGATGACGCCGGTGGAAACGGCCCAGACGAGGACAATGCGGAAAAAAATTGCACAAAAGCGTTTCATGGTAGATTCTCCTTTGAGTTGTTGTGGTAAAGGTGAAAACATTCAACCCTGGAAACATTCAGTCGTATCACCTCCGAAGGTCGTCTCGCATCTTCAAGACACTATCCCTTCCTTGGTTGGAAGGTGCGGACATCCGCTTTCGTCATTGTCAAGAAATTGTCAAAGGTATAACAAAGATTACGCGCTTTCCCCGGTAAAGATCTTTACCGCTTTTTGACAATTCCCTGACATTGCGGCGGCCGTAAATGGCTATCATGCCTCAGGTACCAATGAGAAGGACCATGAAGATAGAGCCCATGACAACAAACCCCAAAACCGTCCTCGTGACGGGAGCATTCGGGGGGATCGGCAAGGCTGTCTGCCGTGAACTTTCCCTCAAGGGACACACAGTGCTCCGGGTGGCGAGACAGCTTCCCGCCGGGGACCCGGAACCTCTTCCAGGACCCGGGGCCGCCTTCAATATTGAGGCGGACCTGGCCCGTACCGGCAGCGCGAAACGGATGCTGGTATCGGCCGTGTCCGCCGCTGGAAAGGTCGACGTCCTCATCCATTGCGCGGGGACCCTCATTCCGGGGGATGTCACCTCGATGGGGGGGGATGACCTGAGGAAGATGATCGACGACAACCTTTTCAGCGTCATGTTGGCCTGCGGCGCTGTGCTCCCCGCGATGACGGCCGCGCGCGACGGACAGATTATCATTCTCGGCTCTCTCGGAGGCATCATCCCCATGCCCCACGGCGCGGTTTATTGCGCCGCGAAATTCGCGGTGCGGGGCTACACCCTCTCCCTGGCTGAAGAACTCCGGGAGTCCGGCGTCACCGTCAGTCTCATCAGCTGCGGACCCGTCCACACCCGGATGCTCTCGACCGAATCCCGGCTGAGCGGCTCGATCGCATTCGTCAACCGCCCTCTCCCGGCCGGGAAGGTCGCGAAGATCGTCCTTGGCGTGATGGACCATCCCCGTCGTGAAACGGTCGTGCCGCGGTTCGCCGGATTGCTCTCGCCGATCGTGGGCGCCTTCTCATGGGCGTTCGAATATCTTTACCCCCTCGTTTCGGCCATCGGCCAGGCCAGGAAAATGAGATACAGGACCGGCGCCTCCGCCTGCCCTGATATTCCCGGGAGACGACGATGAACACCACCGGCCAACTCCGCGGCGCGACGCCGACGACAATCTCCTTCTTCAGGGGTTATCTCGTCACGATGCGCCCGTACCTCCTGTTCGTCTCCGGCGTCACGGGGATCGCCGGAATGTCATTCGGCGACACCTCCGATCCTGCCAGGCTGGTTTCGATCTTCGCCGCCTGTTTTCTTTCCTACGGATTCGGACAGGCGCTGACCGACTGCTTTCAAACGGACACCGACGCCATCTCTTCGCCCTACCGTCCTCTGACGAGGGGCGCGATCTCCCGCAACACGACGCTGGCGGTAAGCCTCGCCGGATTGACGGGATGCATATCGGTCCTCGGGTACTGGGAGCCAATGAATATCCTCCTCGGAACCCTTGCCGGGGGCGGGCTGGCAACCTACACGTGGTTCAAGAGACGCTGGTGGGGCGGACCCTGGTACAACGCATGGATT
>DATDQD010000082.1:0-23205 GCA_035292425.1 Bacteroidota bacterium | reverse complement strand
GGAATCGGTATCGACGACGTACGGGCTTTGCACGGACGGCTCTATACTCCCGAAAACGCCACCGTCATCGTCGTGGGTGATATCGGCCCCGACCAGGCCCGGAAGATCCTCGAGACACATTTCGGGTCATGGTCCGGCGGTCGTCCCGACATGCCGGTGCTGACCCCGGCGCCCCAGGTCGTTTCGAGGGAGATCATCCTCGTGGACAAACCGGGCGCGGCGCAGTCCGAGATCCGCATCGGGCGGATCGGGACCGACCGTCTCACGCCCGACTACTTCCCGCTCCTGGTGATGAACACCATCCTCGGAGGCTCGTTTTCCTCACGGCTGAACCAGAACCTCCGGGAGAGGAACGGGTATTCCTACGGGGCCGGCTCGGGATTCGATTTCCGGCTCTCGGCGGGACCGTTCCGCGCAGCCGCGGCGGTCCAGACCGACGTAACCGACAAGGCCCTCGTCGAATTCATGAAGGAGCTGAATGCCATCAGGGAGCCGGTCTCGGACGAAGAGCTCGCCCGGGCGAAAAACTACCTTGCGCTCCTCTATCCGAATAATTTCGAAACGATCTCCGCCGCCGCCGGCCAGATCGCCGAGCTGGTCGTGTACGGGTTGCCGGACGATTCGTTCAATACCTACGTCGGAAGGGCGCTCTCGGTGTCAAAGGACGAAGTTCAGAGGGTCGCCCGGAAATACATCGACACCGAAAACATCGCGATCATCGTGGTGGGGGACCGTCAGAAGATCGAGGCGGGTATCTCGGCGCTGGGGATCGGGAAGGTCCGAAACCTGACGATCGATGACGTGCTCGGGCCTGCCCCGTCTCCGGACGTCGGGAAATAGGGGGGCGGTGGCGCGGCGATTCGCGGGCTGCCGGGAGGGCTTCAGCTCCGCTCCTGCTTCCACCATTTCTCGACGACGGTGTTCACGTTTGTATCCGCCTGTTTCGTCCTCCACCGCTCGTAGAATTTCACGTCGCCGCTGGAGGGCCGGGGCGACGGAATGTCCACGATGATCCTCGACGGCACCGGCACGGAGTCCCCGATGATGTAGGCCTCGCCCTGCTGGAGCGTGGGGAGGACGTCCATCAGGTTCGAGAGCGCGTCGGGGAGGAGTTTCCGCACATAGGCCTGGTCGTTGGGATTGAGCAGACGCATCGCGATGAAATTGTTGCACTGCGCGGTGATCGTCTCGGAGATCTCGGCTGGCCGCTGGCTGATGATCATACAGCTCACGCCGTATTTTCTCCCTTCCTTTGCTATTCTTTCCACCGTTTTCCGCGCCGCGTGGGACCTGCCGCTCGTCGACAGGTAGGCGTGCGCCTCCTCGAAGACCACGAGGATCGGAAAGTCCTGCCGGGCCTCGTTCCAGACGTTGAAGTCGTAGATAATCCTCCCGAGCAACGAGACCAGGACGTTGATCACGTCGAAGGGGACCCTGCTCAGGTCGATGATGGTGACCCGCTTGTTCGAATCGAGGGCGAAGAGCCGCGTCAGCAGGCTGGGGAACGTGTCCGACGATCGGTAATTTTTCGGCCTGAAGAGGAATTCGTACCGCTTGTCGGTCAGCTTGCTCTCGAGCCTCACCAGGAAACGGGTGAACTGGCCGTAGAACGGGCCCTCCTTGCCGCTCAGGGTCCTCTCGGTGTCGAGGGACCTCATCCTTGCGCTGACGTCGAGGAAGTCGAAGAACACCGGGGTGTCGACGGTGAGGTAATCCTTGAGCCCGAGGTTTTTCCCCCTCTTCGAGTCGAGGATCGCCTCCTTCATCACCATCATCTGGTTCATGGCGGACGCCTCCGATTCGTCGATCAGGGTTTCCACCATTTCGTCGAAGTTCATCAGCCAGTACGGGAGCTCGATGTCGGTGATGTTGATCAGGTTTCCCGTTTCGAGGAAAGCCGGGCCGTATTCGCCGTGGAGGTCGAGCAGGATCACGTGGGTGTTCTCGAGCGAAGTGACCTTCTGGAGGATGGAAGCCGCGGTGCACGATTTGCCGGAGCCCGTCGAGCCGAAGAGGGCGATATGTTTCGAGAAAAATTTGTTCGGATCGACGTACAGCCGCTCCTTGTCGAGCTGCGGCAGCACGCCGAAGGAAAAATCCATGCTCCGGTAGGCGGAGAAGATGGATTTGAGGCTTGTCGCATCGGCCCCCACGACGGGCGCGCCGATGACGGGATAGGTTGAGAGTCCCCGCGTGAAGGCCCCGTCACGGACCGTGCCGATCAGCTGGATATCCATGATGCGGTGTCCGGAGGTCATCTGGTCGGAGCCGCTCGCCGTCCGGCTCGCGTCCGTCCTCACCGAAGAGACCATGCCAACGATGGTATAGATGCCGTCGGGGATGGTGACGAAGGTGCCCATCCTGCCCGACGCCCCGCTGGTTTCCTGCTGGCCATTCTTGCCGGTCTTCATGATGGCCGAGATGGTGCTGCTGCTCACCGATGTGACGGTCCCGATGGTCTTTGCTTCTTCAGGCATGGATTCTCTCCCTCGCAGGTTCAGTGTGTTCGTTTGATGGTCACTATCGTTTTATCGTCCGATTGGACCCCGTGGCTGCTGAATTTCTGGACGTCATCCAGGACGGTCTGCGTGATGGCTTTTGCGGCCAGAGTATGATGCTCGCGGAGCAGCTGCCCGATCCTCTCCTCGCCGTAGAATTGCTCGTTCTGGTCCATCGCCTCGGACACGCCGTCGGTGTAGAGAAAGAGGACGTCGCCGGCGCTCATCATGAAATTTTCGGTCCTGAAGACCTCGTTCGGGAACGGCCCCATGATCTGGCCGGTCGTCTCGATGAACTCCGTGGCGCCGGTCGCGGCGCGGTAGAGAATCGGGTTGTTGTGCCCGCAGTTGGCGAAGATGACGAGTCCGTTGCGGTCGTCAGTCAGCTCGCCGTAGAAGAGCGTGACGAAATGCTCCTCGGAAAAGGTCTTGTTCAGGAGCTTGTTCACCCGGGACAGCAGCGAACTGATCTTCGTCTGGTATTCGAAACCCATCCGGATCGCGCCGGAGGTGTAGAGCGCCTGGGCGGCAGCGGAGAGGCCCTTGCTGGCGGCATCGCCGATCACGAAACCGAGCCGTTCGTTGTCCCCCTCGATCTCGAGGTAGTCGAAGAAGTCTCCGCCGACGATCCGGTCCGGGACCGAGACGCCGTAGAGTTCGTATTTGTTGAACCGTTTTTCGTGTTCGGGGAGAATGCTGCGCTGGATTTCGCGGGCCTTGTCGATGTCCTGTTCCAGGATCTTCGTGCGCCGTTCGCTTTTGCGGGTGGCAAGCGCCGCCGTCACGGCCGATCCGATGATGTTCAGGGTGGCCGTGAATTTGTCGTTCAGCTCGTCGGCATTGAAGGCCATGACGTACTGGAACAGCGTATGGCCGTTGACGGAGACCCTGGGGCCGATCCCCGTGGCGGAATAGTGATGGATCCCGCGGTTCCGGAGGTACTCGTCGTGTTCGTCGCCGATGATGGTCCGGACCTTCGGCAGTTCCAGGAAGAGGGGGTAATCGCTGACGAGGATGCGGTAGGGTGTCTTGATCTGTTCGACCTCGCCGACCTGGGCGAACAGGTCGTAACTTCCTCCGCGCGAGTTCAGCTTCCAGATGCGGCCGCCCTTGATCATGATCTCCTCGTTCTGGACGATCTCGGTCAGGACGTCCCGCAGGAAATTTTCCTCGCGGTCAAATTTTTTCGAGCCGATGGTCTCGATTGTCCGGTAGAGTTTTCTGACGTGCATCCGGTAGTGTGAACGATGTCAATGGCGCTTCAATGTAGCGTGATTCGGCCTGAAATGCAATAGATCACTCGACATGGTAGTTCATCTCGCCGGCCCGGACGGCCGCCGGCAGCCGGTCTTCGCGCGTCGGGATGGCGCAGGAGTAGGACGGGTTGTACGCGCAGTAGGGATTATGGGCGTTGTTGAGATTCACGACGTACAGGTGGTCGGGGTCCCCCGCCTCAGGTTCGATCTCGACATAGCGGCCGACAGGGTACGTTTCTCCGCCGGTGGTTTCGTCGGTGAACCAGACGGAGAGGGTGCCGGCGAGCTGGGGGTGCCTGCGGACGTCGTCGGGGGTGAACTTGTAGACGTTCAGCCGGTGCTCCTTCCCCCCGATCGGGATCGTGAACCAGCCATACCTGATCTGGTTCCTCGGCTCGCCCTTCGTGCCGTAGACGACGACGGTTTCGGGCCGCTCGTACCTGTGGAGTCGCAGGGTGAAATAATATCCCGCGTCCGGGGGGTACCAGCGCAGTCCTTCGTATGGGACCGGGGGATCGGTTTTGAATGGTGAGCTGGAATGGTTCCGGAAGAAATCCTCCGCCGTGCGCCGGTATTCGAGCGATTCGTTTATGGCCCGGAGGCTGTCGGCCCCGGACATGGTCCGGGGCGCCTCCTGTTTGCAGGAGGTAAGGGCGATGAGCGCCGTTGCCAGGAGAAGGCAGAGCGTTTTCATTCGATCGCGCCGACGCCCATCTCGCCCGTAAGATACCCCGCCCCGGCGACTTTGGCGGTCATCCAGAGCACGTACCGGATGTCCACGGCGATCGACCGGCTGTACGATTCATCCCAGGCGAAATCGTTGATGGTCGCCCCGTACGCCCGGTCGAAATTGACTCCCACGAGCTCGCCGGCCGCGTTCAGCAGCGGGCTCCCCGAATTGCCTCCCGTCGTGTCGAGATTGTAGAGGAGGCAGACCGTCAACGTGTTCAGCTTCCGGCTGGCGAGCCGGCCGAAATCGCGCTTCCTGTAGAGCTCGATAACCCTCGCGGGCGTGTTGAACGGTTCGCGCCCCGTCGTTTTGTCGATCACGCCCCTGATCGTCGTGATGGGGGCGGCGTGGAGGGCGTCGGCGGGCGAATACCCCCGGATCGAACCGTAGGTCATGCGGAGTGTGCCGTTCGCGTCGGGGATGAACTCCTTCCGGAGGAACCGGCTCCGGGCATCGGCATACTCGCCGTCGAGTTTCGTGAGGGCGCCGTCGCGCGCGGCCTGGGTCTCGCTCAGCGCGCGATAGAGCGGCCGGAGCCGCAGGGCCAGGTTCAGGAAGGGGTCGTCGAACGACCTGAGGGTGTCCGTGGAGAGGCCGAACAGCGACATGACGAACGCTGAATCGCCGAGCCGTGTCGTCCGGTATGCCTCCGCAATAAATTCGTCGGTATTCGATTCAACGCCGGAGGTCCCGATCAGCGTGTCGATGGGAGCGATCCTGTGCCCGTCCCCGAGTTCGGAAGCGTCGAGGAAAAATTCCCTGAGAAACACCTGGTCCACGCCCTCGACGTAATTCTTCACCGACTGCGCGAGTCCGGTTTTCGTGGCGGCGAGGTTTCTCTCCATGAACTCGGACTCCCTCTCCAGGTCGGGTTTCCGCAATTCCTCCGCCGCGTCAAGGAGTGTCAGCGCGGCTCCGAGCATCGTCACCGACGAGCGCATGTACCGCAGGGTCATTTCGTAGTCGGCCGTTTCGCGCATGCCGATATAGATTTTTTCCAGGTCGCGGAGCATGCCGCCGTATCCGGCGGAGAGCGGCGGGTCGTCGTCGATGAATTTCTGGAGGTCCCCGTCGGCGTCCCGACGGGCCCTGACGAGGTCCATCCTCTTCATTCCCTCGAGTTTCGACGCGTAGTTTTTCATCACATTGGAAAGGCTCTTGATCCGCGCAGCCGTCCTGATGGCCGCCGACGGGTCTTCCGATCCGGCCGACTCCATGATCGAAATCTCCCACTGGTACAGTTCGGCGATGTACGGCATCCGGACATCCTCCTCGTAGGAGAGATAATGGGAGGAACGGTGGCGAAAGGTCCGACCGGGGTAGCCGAGGATGAACACCTTGTCGCCGTCTTCGACGCCGGCCGGGTTGACCCGCAGGAATTTCCTCGGCCGGTAGGGGACGTTGGCCGGCGAATAATCCGCGGGGGATCCGTCCGGGGCGACGTAGGCCCGCATGAAAGCGAAGTCCCCCGTGTGCCGGGGCCAGACCCAGTTGTCGAACTCTCCGCCGAATTCGCCGACGGAACGGGGAGGAACGTAGACCGCGCGGACGTCGCGCAGGAACGTGTAGATGAAGAGCATGTACGATTTCCCCGTGAACATCTCCGAGACTTCGGCCCTTTTCCCGGGATTGTCGGTCTCGGCCTTCGCCACGATGTCCTTGATTCTCCGGCTCACCGCCTTCGATCGTTCACCGAACTTCATCGTATCGGAGAGGGCGCCGAGGACCTCGGCCGATACGTCCGTATACGACTCGGTGATCCGGATGGTCAGTCCCTGCGCCGGGAGTTCCGTCGAATTTCCGGAGGCGAGGAAGCCGTCGCTGATATAGTCTTTCCCGGGAGTGCTGGCAAGCTGTATCACGCCGAACGCGCAATGGTGGTTGGTGATGACGAGTCCCTCCGGGGAGATGAACGATCCCGTGCATCCCCCGATCTTCACGATCGCGTCGACGAGGCCCCCGTGCTCCGGGTCGAAGATCTCGGCGGCCGTGACCTTCAACCCGGCGGCGGCCAGGTTGAGGCGCGAGAGTTCGCTGAGGGGATACATCCCCTCGTCCGCGCCGGCGCGGCCCTGAAGCAGAAGGCCCAGAATCAGAACGAGGGCCACCGTGATCGCGGATGGCGGACGTCCGGTTTTGAAGGAAAGTGTGGTTTTCATGTTCTGTGCTCCTGTATGTGGATCCAGCCTCTGGAGTCGTGTTAAAAAATGTTTAAAAGTTTGATGCCCATGATCAGCAATGCCGCGACGAGGGCGAACCGGATGATCTTCACTCCCCCCCGGATGGAGGATTTCACGGCGAGCCACCCCCCGAGGGCGCTTCCCGCGGCGAGGACCCAGCCGAGGACCCAGTCCACGTTGCCGCTCCACATGAAGATCAGCAGGGCGGGGACGGTGTAGACCAGGACGATGAGGACCTTGTACATGTTCACGTTGACGAGATCGAGCTTCAGAAGATGGAACAACGCCGCCATGAACAGGAAGCCGACCCCGACCTGGATGAAGCCGCCGTAGAAACCGATGGCGAGCAGGGCAGGGTAAATCCAGGGGGAGCGCGGCAGTCCCGGCGGCGCGTCCCCCGGGAGGAGCGCGCTGCGCGGCAGGAGCAGCGTGATCACGACACCGATGATGACGAGGCCAAGGATAGTCTGGAAGAGTTCGTCGCTCACGGTGGTCGCGTAGAATGCCCCGGCGATCGCCCCCGGAAGTGTCCAGAGGGAGTAGACGATCACCTTTTTGAGCGGGTAGCCGCGCGACCGCTGGAATTCGGCGGCGGAAAAGATGTTCTGGACCAGGATGGCGACGCGGTTTGTGCCGTTCGCGAGGGCGCCGTCGAGGCCCATGAAGATGAGGACGGGAAGCGTCAGCACCGAGCCGCCCCCGGCGAGGACATTCAGGTAGCCGGAGCCGACGCCGACGCCGAAGAGGAGTGCCCAGTTCAGGAGCAGGGTCATGAGGCTATCCACCGGCGGCCGTCGTCAGCGCGTTTCGAGTCCGGGGGCCATGGTGAGCGCGATCTTCCTGCTCTGCGACACCTTGCCGTAGCTGAAGGTGATGGTGTATTCGCCCGGAGCGACGAATTTCTGTCCCTGCCCGCCGTAATCGCTCAGCATATCCTTCGACATTTTCAGGTCCCAGACGACCCGGTTGAACCCGGATGTCCCCGGCCCGCTCAACGTCGCGACGGTTTCGTCGGACGAATTCTTGACCGAGAAACTCACGCCATCGCCGTTGTATCCCCTGATCCAGTAATTCAGGATTGCCCCGGAGGGGGGATTTGCGCCGCGGAAATTGCCGGCGCCCGCCCAATCCGCGAAACCGGGGAGCAGTTCGAATCCCCCGGCGTCCCGCGGCGTGAAGAAAAACGCTTCCTTCGACCGAACGCTGTCGTGAAATTCCTCCAGCGGCCTGATGTCGTCCACGATGTAGATGCTCCTTCCGTGCGTCGCGATCACGAGGTCCCGTTCCCGGGGGTGGATGACGAGGTCGTCGACCGCCACCGTGGGAAGGCCGGCGAATTTCATCCAGTGATTACCGCGGTCGAGCGACATGTAGAGGTGAAACTCCGTGCCGAGGAAAAGGAGGTCGCGGTTCGAGAGGTCCTCGCGGATGACTTTGGCGGGTTCGTTCGGGGGTATCCCGTTGACGATCTTTTTCCAGTTTTTTCCGCCGTCCGAGGTGCGGTACGCGAGCGGGGCATAGTTTCCGTTCCTGTGAGCATCGACCACGACGCAGGCATCTTCGGCGGAAAAATGTCCCGGTTCGACCCTGCTGATCCACTGGTTTCTCGTTTCCCCGGGGAGGTTGCGCGTGAGGTCCTGCCAGGTGTTCCCGCCGTCGCGCGTCACCCAGAGTTTGCCGTCATCGGTGCCCGCCCAGAGCATTCCCGGCCTGAGGGGGGATTCGGCGAGGGTGTAGACCACGCCGTAGTTTTCGGCCCCGCTTCCCACCGACATGATTTTTTCGGGGTCCCGCGCCGAAAGGTCGGGGCTGATCGGTTCCCAGTGCTCCCCCCACTTCGTGAGGCGGAAGACACGGTTGCCGCCGAGATACATCGTGCCGGTGGTGTGGAGGCTCGGGATGAACGGCGCGTTCCAGTGGAAACGGAACGCCGTCTGACCTTCCACCGGTTGGGGTCGAAGTCCTTTGAACTGGCCGCTGAGGAGATTGAGCCGGTAGACGTATCCCTCCTGCGCTTCGGCGTAGACGATGTTCGGGTCGACCGGATCGAAGATACAGTAAAAGCCGTCTCCGCCGCCGATCGTGGACCAGTCCGCATTGATGATCCCCTCGGAGGAACGGGTCCCCGACGGCCCGATCCAGTTCAGGTTGTCCTGGAGTCCCCCCGCGATGCGATAGGGCGCGCTCATGTCGACGGAGATCCGGTAGAATTCGCCGGCCGCCATCCTGTTGAGGTGGTCCCAGCTTTTCCCTCCCGTGTGGCTCTGGTAAGCGCCCCCGTCGGTGCCGAGGAGCAGGCGTTTGCTGTTCCTCGGATCGATGGCCAGATCGTGGAGATCGGGATGGACCTTCTTGAAGGAGTCCTCACGGAAGCTTTTTCCCCCGTCGCCCGACACATGGAGTCCGAAGCCGAGGACGTACACCTTCGAGCTGTCCGCGGGATCCACCCGGATCTGGCTGAAGTAGAACGGGCGCGGGTTGAGCGGGTTGACCCTCGTCCAGGAATCCCCTCCGTCCGCCGACCGGAAGATGCCTCCCGTCTTGCTGGTGACGTCACCGGTGCTGCCTCCCTCGTCGCTCTGTACGACGGCATAGAGAATTCTCGGGTCGGCGGCGTAGATGCTGAGGCCGATCCGGCCCGTGACGCCGGGGAGGCCGTTGTCAAGCTTTTTCCAGCTGTTGCCGCCGTCGGTGCTCCTGTAGATGCCCCCGACGGATTTTCCGTCGGTGACGGTATTTCCGGACGCGAACGACCATGGAGTGCGCCGGCGGGCGTAGAGCGCGGCGTAGATGGTATTGGGATTTTTCGGGTCGACGACCACGTCTCCGCAGCCTGCGATGGCGTCGTGGGGGGAGGGGGCGGTCAGGACGGCCTTCCAGGTTTTACCGCCGTCGGTCGTTCTGTAAAGGCCCCGCTCTCCGCCGCGGTTCCAGAGGTCCCCCATCGCCGCGGCCCAGACGGTGTTGGTGTCCGTCGGGTGCGCGACGATCCTCGCGATCGTCCTGCTCGATTTCAGCCCGGCATTCGTCCAGGACCCGCCGCCGTCGCTCGAGTGGTATACGCCGTCACCCCAGCTCGAGCTGTTCCTGTCGTTCGCTTCGCCGGTTCCCACCCAGACGTGTTTGGCGTTCGACGGCGCCACCGCCACGGCCCCCACCGCCGCGACGGCTTCCTTCTCGAAAATTCCCGAAAACGTCACGCCGTTGTCGGACGTTTTCATGACGCCGCCCGTCCCCAGGCCGACGTAGAATGTAAAGGGATCTTCGGGGTCGTACGCGATCGATGATACCCTGCCGCCCATCACCGCGGGACCGATGCCGCGGGCGTTGAACGGCTTGAAATGATATTCCTCGTAGGCGCCGGCGTCCGCGGCGCGTTTTTTCTGTGCCGGCAACTGTACCAGGAACAGGAACAGCGACAGAAGCAGATTGATGCATGGCAGGAGCAACGATCGTTTCGTCATCATGGGCACGGGTTCAATAAGCGTGGAGGCGAGTGAATTTGGTGGGAAATATACTCTTTCCGGCGGGCCGATGCAAGATAATATCCCCGGCGAATCCCCGGGGCGCGGTCGCCCCGGGGCAAGGGGGGAATCATATTCCCGCCACCGGCCCCGGGAGACGAATTCCGCTAACCGAAACGCGAACGGTTCGGCTTCTTATTTAAGGAGTACGACTTTACGCCGGTCCCGCACAACCCAGCCGGACAGCACCTCTGTGACGTCCATCGCCACGATATAGACTCCCGCCGGCACTCCTGCGGCGTCCCAGGCCATCTCGTGGAAGCCCGCCTCCCGGGGGCCGTCCAGCAGGTTGGCTACGCGCTGACCGAGCAGGTTGTAGACCGAAAGAGATACGAGTGCGGGAGTTGAAAGCCGGTACGTGATGGTCGTGGAGGGATTGAAGGGATTCGGGTAGTTCTCGCCGAGGCCGCTCGCCTCCGGAACGGGGGGATCATCCGGACGTTCCTCCAGGACGACGGTTCCCTGTGTGCCGAATGATACGGTGTTCGAGGGTGATGTGGTGAAACCGTTGCTCCGCCCGGAGACGTAATAATACGCCCTCGAGGTCGCGGTCTTCGCGCTCACGATGGTGTTCCCGTCCGTGTACCCCGTCGATGTCCCCTCGTAGATCATCGCGGGCCGGGCGGCGGCCGCAGCGCAGTCGTCGGAGGCGGCGCAAATATACCGGTAGAGCCGGTACGAGGTGAATCCGGCGGGCGCGGACCAGCTCAGGCGGGGATGCCTCGCGGATCCGACGGTGACGATCGTGCCGGAGAGGACCGGCGCTGGCGGGAGAGGCGAAGTCGAGAACGATGACGCCTGGGAATAACTGCCGGCCCCGAGGGAATTGTATCCGCGGACCCGCCAGTGATAGAGCGTTCCCGGCGCGAGGTTCGATATCCCGAACGACCTCCCGGTGATGGCGCCCTGCTCGGCGACGAGCGGGGAAAAACTCGGGTTCCTGCTCACCTGGACGGCATAGGACTCCGCATCGGCCGAACAGTTCCATGTCAACTGCACCGATGCCCCGACACCCTGCGCCCCGGACGGCGGTGATAGGAGGACGGGCGCCGACGGGACGGCAGGCGATAACTGCACACCCGATGCCGCCAGAGCCCAGTACGACCCGTTCCGGTTCCCCGTGAACAGGATGGGGGTCCCCCGGGGGGACGCAAGGGCAGACCGTGGGATGTCGGGATCGGCCCCCGAAACCGGCGTGGCAGTCGGTCCGATCCTGAGGCCCGCCCGGAAAAGGAGGGAGAGGATCGCTCCGGAGCCCGGGATCCAGGCATGCAGAGCGATCTCCTTCACTGCCCCGGGGTCCTGCCGGTGATGCGCGAGGCGCGGTACCGGAGCGATTGCGCCGGAGATCGGGCATTGCAACATCGCCGTAACGGCCTGCATCGCGTCCGACGGGTCGAACAACCGGTACCGGATGTTCCATCCCCCGGCCGGGTCCGCCGTCCATGCAACACAACCGGACCCGGTGGCGGACAGAGCGAGATCCGTGTTCCGAACGGTCTCTCCGGGTATAGCGGAAGCGACGATCCGGGAATTCGACCACGACGGACCGGGCCAGGATCCCCTCCTGAACAGGATACCGTTCCCGGATTGTATCCACGCCAGGGCGAACTTCCCCTCGCCGTACGAATAAAAATCCAGGATCGGCGAGTCCGATCCCGCGTCCGTCCCGGGGACGATGAACGGTCCCGGGCCCGAGAGACTGCTTATTATGATACCGCCCGGCCCCTTCCACGCGACCAGGTCCGCGGAGATCACGGGTGCCGCCCGGAGCGCTCCCCCCGAAGAGTCGGCGTGCACGACCCTGATGCCGGTCCAGCCGCCGCCGTAGCGTTGTTTGATGCGGACGAGGATGCGGTACCCGGTCCCCCCGTTGATCGCTTCTTCCCAGACGATGAACGATCCCGATTCACCTTCGGAGGGATGGACGAAGTAGTCGATCGAGGGGTCGCGGGCGTTCCCCGCCCCGTCACTCACCAGCTCCTCGTCGCTCCACTGCGTCCCATCCTGCGACTCCGTAAAGAAAATATTCCCGGACGATTCATACGCAATGACGGATGTAACGGCCCCTGCTTCCGCGTTCGCGGTGGCCGCGATCCATCGCTGGTTGGCCCGCCGGTCGGCCGGCGGCGAGGTGGTGAGGAGCCGCTGCTTGCAGAACGCGCGGAGCGTCATGTTGCCGGCGGGGCGGATTTCGCGCGGATTGTCGCGCACGCCGTCGCTCCAGCAGAGGAAGACGGAGCCGGCCGGCGGCGTCATTCCGATGATCAGCGATTGCACCGTCACCGTGTTGACCGTGCCCGTCCAGGAGCTCCCGGCGTCGGTTCCATTGACGGAATACACTCCGCCGCTCCCCCCGTCGAGGTGACGCGGTTCCGCGATGAGGATCGTCACCTCCCTGTCGAAGCGGGCCTGGTACCGCGCTCCGTCCAGGGCAAATTCGACGAGTTGCCGCTCCGTCAGGCGCGATTCGCCGACGCCCGGGATGAACCGGTCCCAGGAGTTGAACCGCATCGTCCAGGAACCGTTTCCGGAGGGATCGGCCACCTGCTGATCGCGCGCCTCCAGGGTGAACCGCGTTCCGACCGGGCTGGTGAAGATTTCCGGTGTCGCGCGCGGCTTTCCGTCCACGAGGACGGCCGCTCCCGCGAAATCCGCCTCGACGGTGATCCGCGCGAGCATCCCGGTTTCAACGGCGAACCATTGGAAGAGCCCCGCGATGGAGCGTATCGAAAAGACGAAAGCATAATCACCCGCCTCCGGGTGAAATTCGTTCCCGGCCGAGGGGTCGGCGCCGATCTCTTCGATGATGTCCAGGACGGAGTAATCGTCGCCTCCCCATTCCCGTTCGTACCCCGAATCGCCGTCGCCGTCGTTCGAAGGAAAGCGGTCCGCGACCTGGTTGGTCGTGTACAACAGGTAGCGCATGGCGTTTTCGGCGGCGCCCCCCGGGGAGGCCTGCCGGACATCGAGAAGGTGCCCCTGCGCGGCGGCGTCTTCGTAATCCCATGAGGAATACAGCCTGCTCATCTCCTCCTCGAAAATATCCGCCGGATCGTTGTTCCACCAGAAGGGCGGGTGGATGTCATTATGGGCGTGCGCGGGAACGCCCATGTCTCCCAGGAGGTGGGTGATGCGCCCGATCACTTCCCAGGCGATCCTGTCCCTGACGTTTTTCGGGGCAATGATCTTCAGGGGGAGCTGGTCGGGGACCGTCGAAGCGGTTTGCCATTTTCCGGTGATGTCGATAAAGCCCGTGATCGTGCACCTGCCGTCCCGGTAGAACCGGGCGAGGCTGTCGTATTCGAATCCGATCAATCCGTTATGGAAGATAGAACCGGTCCCACCCGACTGGAGGTAGAAAGAGGCCACTCCTGCCGGCCAGGTCAGCTTCGCCGTCCACCGGCCGTAGATTCCCGGCAGGACATACCGGAGCGATTTCTGATATGAGTTCTGGTACTTCCCGCAGGAGAGGTCGCAGATTTCGATCGTCGAGCGGTCTCCGGCGTCGGCATCCCAGAAGTGCGATGCGCTGAAATAGGCGTCGTCGAGGGGGCCGACGACGTCTCCGTAATGATAGACGGGATCTTCGCAGTCCTCCCGGTACGCGCCCGCGGTGATCGTGCCGGCGGTGAACTGGAACCCGTCGCAGTTCCCGCTCTGCGAGCCGATATGCGACGCGAATTCAGAGGATGCCAGTCCGGGATACCGGTGGAGGAGAAGCTTGTACGCTTCGACCGCGAGATATTGATGAACGTATTCCCTGTGCGCCAGGAGCGGGCGTGATGCCGAAAGCAGGAGCAGAACGCAATAGGTGAGGCGTGCAACAGCCGGAGAAAAGAATGCCATGGTGACCTCCCGTTATGGTTTTGGCTGGCCCCCTCGGGGTCGCCAGATGCCGGTGGATGGAATCGTGATGCGGGAGGAATAAAGCGAGACGTAAAACGCGTAAAATATTTTATGTAAAATATTTTACGATCGGAAGATAAACTACCGTTCGGCTGGTTTCAAGGGGGGTGATGTGGGGTGATGTCCCCGAAAGGGCGATGCTATTGTATCGATCGGGCTGGTACGCAGGCGCGGGTCAACACCCGGGGAGCGGTAACCCGCCGATCAGAGAGTTTCCAGACTCGATTTCAGTTTTTCCATCGTCGTTTTGAACGACTCCAGTTTCGACCGCTCCTGTTCGACGATTTTCGAAGGAGCCTTGTCCACGAAGCTCGCGTTCTGGAGTTTTCTAATCGTGTTCTCGTACATCCCTGTGACATGGCTGAGTTCCTTTTCGATCCGGCTCCGTTCCGCGGAGAGATCGATGAGCCCTTCTAATGGAACGAAAATTTCTCCGCCCCTGACCACCGCGCCCGCCGACTGCGGCGGTTTGCCGGGTGCGCGGTATTCGCGGATCCCGGACACGCGCGCGAGGCGCCGGAAGTATCCCTCGTATTTCATGATCACGGCGGCGGCCGCAGGATCATCGAACCGGACCAGGAGGGAGATCTCCTTCGAGGGCGGGACCGAGAGCTCGCCCCTGATGTTGCGGATGCTGTTGATGCAGTCCTGCACAAACGACATCTCCTCTTCGGCGGCGGTGTCGATCCGCGCCCTGTCGCCCCGGGGAAATTCCGAGACCATGATCGACACGCCTTCCCCGCGCGGGCGCAGGCTCTGCCAGAGCTCCTCCGTCAGGAACGGCATGAAGGGGTGAAGGAGTTTCATGGTTTCTTCGTAGATCATGATCGCCCGGCCCAGCACCACCGAACGGACCTCCGCCGGCTCGTCGCCGTAGAGGCGTCCTTTCACCATTTCGACGTACCAGTCGCAGAAGTCGTGCCAGACGAAATCGTAGAGGATTTTCGAGGCGTTGTTGATCTCGAACTTCTCGAGGGCTTCGTTCAGCGCCGCCGCCGTCGAATGGTGCCGGGAGAGGATCCATCGGTCGGCGAGGTCCGCGTGCGCGTCGGGAAGTCCGGGGGTGACGTCCGCGACCCCCGATTCGCCGGCGTTCATCAGGAGGAACCTTCCGGCGTTCCAGATCTTGTTCGCGAAGTTGCGCCCCATCTCGCACTTCTCGTTCGCATAGAGGACGTCCTGTCCGAGCGGGGCGAGGTAGACGATCGTGAACCTGAGCGCGTCGGCCCCGTACTCCCCGATGACTTCCAGCGGGTCGGGGGAGTTTCCGAGGGACTTGCTCATCTTCCGCCCCTGCGTGTCGCGGATGATGCTCGTAAAATAGACGTGGCGGAAGGGGACGTCGCCCGTGACTTCAAGTCCGGCCATGATCATCCGCGCGACCCAAAAAAAGATAATGTCCGGTCCGGTGACGAGAGTGTCGGTCGGATAGAAATACCGGAGGTCCCCGGTGTCGTCGGGCCAGCCGAGCGTCGAGAACGGCCAGAGCCACGAAGAGAACCAGGTGTCGAGCACGTCCTCGTCCTGACGCAGGTTGGCAGAACCACAATGCGGGCAGGAGGCGGGCCGTGTTCGGGCAACGATCGGTGCACGGCACTCGAGCATGCACCGGTCGTCGCCGACGCAATACCAGACCGGGACCCGGTGGCCCCACCAGAGCTGGCGCGAGATGCACCAGTCGCGGATGTTGGTCATCCAGTGTTCGTAGGTCTTGACCCACCGCTCGGGATAGAACCGGACGGTCCCGTCCTGGACCACGGAGAGCGCCTTCTCGGCGAGGGGTTTCATCCGGACGAACCACTGGTCGGAGAGATAGGGCTCGATGACGGTGTCGCACCGGTAACAGCGGCCGACGTTGTGGGTATAAGGTTCGGTCTTGACGAGGAAGCCGCCCGCTTCGAGGTCCGCGACGACCGCCTTCCGGGCGATGAACCGGTCGAGAGAACGGTATTTCTCCGGGACGGCGTCGTTGGTGCGGGCCGACGTATCGAAAATGGGGATGGGGGCCATCCGGTGGGCCGCGTCCGCGTTCTCATTGTACCGCTGGCAGATCAGGAAGTCGTTCGGATCGTGCGCCGGGGTGACCTTGACCATGCCGGTGCCGAACGAAGCGTCCACCGCCTCGTCCGCGATGACGGGGATCTCCCTGCCGGCGAGGGGGAGGCGGAGTTTGCGGCCGATCAGGTGGCGGTACCGCTCGTCCGCGGGATGGACCGCGACCGCGGTGTCCCCGAGCATCGTCTCGGGGCGGGTGGTGGCCACGACGGCCCATTCGTCCGAACCGACGAAGGGGTAGCGGATGTGCCAGAGGTTCGACTGCTGCTCGGTGTAATTCACTTCGTCGTCGCTGATGGCCGTGTGATCTTTCGGACACCAGTTGACGATGTATTTCCCCCTGTAGATGAGTTTCTTTTCGTAAAGCCGGACGAACATCTCCTGCACGGCCCGCGAGAGCCCCTCGTCCATAGTGAACCGCTCCCGTTCCCAGTCGCACGAGGCCCCGAGTTTCCGGAGCTGGAGGATGATGGTTCCGCCGTACTCCTTTTTCCAGTCCCAGACCTTCGCGATGAATTTTTCCCGCCCCAGCTCGTGCCGGTTGGTCCCCTCCCTCACGAGAGACTTCTCGACGACGTTCTGTGTGGCGATGCCGGCGTGGTCCGTCCCCGGCATCCAGAGGGTTTCGCAGCCCTGCATCCTCCTCCACCGGATGAAGACATCCTGGATGGTAATGTTCAGGACGTGGCCTATGGTGAGGATGCCGGTGATGTTCGGGGGAGGGATGACGATCGTGTACGGTTTTTTCCCCGCGTTCACGCGCGCCCGGAAGAGGCCGCGGCTTTCCCACACCGGGTACCAGCGTTCTTCGACCTCCGGGGGATTATATGCTTTAGGGATTACACTCATGGGTATTGGTGCGGGGAAAGATACGGGTTTTTAGAGTCCGCGCAAAACGGACACTCAATGAATACTCAACGGACGGTGAACCACCTCTGGACGGAGGATTCGTTGCCCACCCGGTCCCGCAACACGATCTTCAGGAGGTGTTTTCCCTTCTTCGCGCGCTCCGTGCCGGCGTATTTCACCCTGCGATGTTCACCGTCAATTTCCGGGATGACGACCGCATCGTCGATCGTGACAACGGACTTTTCCAGGTCGACCCCGGAGAGGTTGTCGTGGTAACGGAAACTGAACGAGGGCTTCCCGCCGGACACCCTCAACCTCAGCAGGCCCACCGTGGGCGCGGTGCCGTCGGTGAGGACGGCGACTTCTCCGAGAAGAGTGGTGATGTCCCCGGAGATTTTACCCGGGAAGACACCCGGCGTGGCGTTGAGGAGGACCCACCCCTTGTTCGCCCGGTAATAGATACCCGGCGTACCGTTGTCATTCGCATCCACCGGGAGGGAAACCCGGATGCCGCGGTTGAGGAGAACGTCGCGGGGTTCAAACGTGTAGATGGTGCTTCCCGATTCACTCTCCCTGCCGACGGTAAAGTGGAGGGGCCTGAACACCGCCCCCGAGTCGTACGAGACTGAAAAGCCGTCGCGGACCGACGTGAATTCCCCGGCCCCGTCGTGCGGAATGGAGTAGAGATCGGACTGTTCTTCGGCCGAGACACGGTGCCCGTTGACGCCGGCTTCGGCGCGGATGGTCCTCGGTTCGGAATTCCGCGGCGGAAGAGGATAATATCCGACGAAGGAGGAGACGTCGACGGCCTTCATGGGGACGACGGACGTGCGGAGCCCCTCGGAAACGATGACGGTCGGCCGGTCGGTGATCACGCCCGCCGACGAGAGAGTGATCTTCAGATCGTCCCCCGCGAGCCGGTGGTCGACGTACAACCGGTGCGCGGGACCGGTTTCCTTTCTTCGGTTATAAAAGAGCGGCTCCGACCACGATCCTTTTTCGGTCCGGGCCGCGATTTTCAGAATATCGTACTGGCCGGTGTTCACCGGCACGACGATGGTATCGCCGATCGGTCCGAGGCGGCTGCCGGTGAGCGTATGATCGATCCACGCGGCGGCAAACTGCCGCTTCCCCTGGACGGAGACAGCCGCAAGTGGCGAGCGTGAGCGGTTGATCAGCGTAATCGATCCGTCGGTGACTGCCCCGAGGGAGATCACCGGGGGATGCGCAACGACGATCGTCCCGCTGAGGGTTGAAGTATTCCCGTAGATGTCCGTACAGCGCACCGTGTATTCATGGTCGCCCTCGGAGAGCCGGTCGGTCCGGATGATGCCGCCGTCGGCAGGAGTCCCCGCGTATAACGGGAGTTCATTTCCTCTCTCGATGTAAAGTTTCTGAAACCGCCCCTTTCCCTCCACGATCATCGGGAGATCGTAATGGATGTAGATCTGTTTGGTTTTGTCGAGCGGGACGGCGTTCAGCGAAGCGCGGAAGACCGTATCCCCGGCCACGATGAGCTCCATGGTGTACACGCCGGTCCTCCCGCCGACGCCGTTGGAACGGTCTTTGGTCTCGACGGCGAAGCCGATCTCGCCCTGTACCCGGATTTTTTCGGCGATCCGGTACGCACGGTATTTGCGAGGGATCCTCGAGTAGATCCTCGGCTTTTCACTGTTGTTGACCGTGGATCCGGCGGCGAGGGGTCTCACCAGGAAGCGGTAAATGGTCGGGGGGAGGTTGTCCTCCATCCTGAACGATCGTCCGAGAAGGGGATTCACGGGGTTGAGATCGCTGTCCCGGATCTCGAAGTGGAGGTGGGGAGGCCCGAAGCCGGTGTCGCCCGTATAAGCGATCACCTCGCCCTTCTTCAGTCGCACGACCGGCGTCTCGTAGATCAGGTCGATTTCGTAACTGCCGGTCCGGTACTGTTCCGCGCGGGCGAGCTCGCCGATCTGTCCATTGAACGATTTAAGGTGCGCATAGGTGCTGACGTACCCGTCGGGGTGCCTGACGTAGAGCATTTTCCCGTAACCGTTGGGGGTGATCCTGATCCGGTAGAGGAAACCGTCCTGGACGGAATAGACTTTGTGGCCCACGGTGCCGTTGGTGCTGATGTCGATGCCGCCGTGGAAATGGTCGGACCTGTATTCCGCAAACGAGGAAGTGATCTTCCGGCTCGCGTCGGTCGGCCAGATATATCCCTTAAAATTCTGGTTCACCGAGTCGGGGTCCGGGTAGGATAACCCAACCCCGGAGGAGGCGGGGGTCGGCCCTCCCGCGACCCAGGCCGTGTCGGCGGGGGTCGTCACGAACACCGCGAGGCCGGCGGCGATCCCGGCGACGAACAGCAGCGCTTTTTTCAGTGAGAGCATATCTGGAGCTCAGGCCGCGATGACCATGTGGCGCGTCGCCGTGAATCCCGAGAGCTTTGCCTCGATGATGTCCCCGGGGCGGACGGCGCCGACGCCCTCCGGAGTCCCGGTGAAGACCAGGTCGCCCTCTTCGAGTGTGAATATCGTCGAGATATAATGGAGGAGGCAGGCCACGTCGAAAATCATCGCGGATGTCGAGGCCCGCTGGCGGATGGCGCCGTTGACGCTGCACTCAATCTCGAAAACGGGGCGCGGTCCGGCCTTCGCCGCGGAGATGAATTCGGAAACCGGCGCCGAGGTATCGAATCCTTTGGCCACAGCCCACGGAAGCCCCTTCTGCTTGGCGACGTTCTGGACGTCCCTCAGCGTCATGTCGAGCCCGACGCCGTATCCGGCGACGATCTTCCCCGCATCGGACGCCGAGATATTTTTGGCCTTCTCCCCGACGGCAACAACCAATTCGACTTCGTGGTGCATTTCCTTCGAGAACGGAGGCAGGATGATATTTTCCCCCGTGTGCACGATGGCCGTGGGGGGTTTCAGGAAGAGGACCGGATCAACCGGCACCTCCGCCTTCATTTCGGCGGCATGTTCACGGTAGTTTCTTCCCACGCAGATGATCTTCGAAACCTGCAGGGGGGCGCTTGATCCTATAATATTAATAGTTCCCATCGTTTCTTAAAGTAAAACTTTCAAATATAGTCATAGCCGGCATGATTAGCAAGAGGTCCGGCGATTAACGGCCCCATGCCCGCCTATTATCGTGGTATGACCCCAGGAAATTTCAGAGTTTGAAAGCTTATCGAAGGCAACAGGAGGGGAGCAGGTTAGGGAAAAAGGGGTTGTTGACAATTACGACAGTAACCTTTAACTTCCCCTTATCATCTCCGGGAAGTTGGTGATCACTCCCGCGCGTTCCCCGCTTGACCCATCATCGTGATCCACCTGTTCATTCCCCATCGTCCGCCGGTCCGTTACTATTCTCCGAGGAGGGTTCCATGAAAATAATGATGTTCATCGTTTCGCTGTCGATCGCGTGCGCGGGGAGTGTATCCTCGCAGACGACCTATATGCATATCCGCATGAAGGGAGGGGGCACGACATCGATCCCGATCGATGAGATACGGAAGCTGACGTTCACACCAGTCACCGCCGTGGAGGGTGAACGGTGGACGACGGTGATAAAGACATTCCGGTTATTGCAGAATTACCCCAACCCGTTCAATCCCAGTACGACGATAGAGTATCAATTGCCGAAGTCGGGCATGGTGGATGTGAGGATCTATAACGCCGCAGGACAGCTGGTGAGAGCCCTGGAGAGCGGCATACAGAGTCCTGGCGGGCACACTGTCACATGGGACGGACATGACGATGCGGGGATGGCGGTGGCAAGCGGGATGTATTACTATCAGGTGGCGTTTGAAGACGGGACGCTTTCAAAGAAGATGATTTTGATTAAATGAGGAAGGGAGAACAATGAAGACGATCGCCGGTATCATCATGCTGAGCGCGATGCTGGGAGGGCAGGCCTTCACACAATCGATGGTGGTGTACAAGACTGACAGCACGACGCTGACAATCCCGTTGTCTGAGATCGACAGCATCACGTTCACGGCAGGAGGGACGGTCAGTTGCCCGGAGTCACTCAGTTACGGGGGGAAGACCTATCATGCGGTCCAGATCGGGGAGCAGTGCTGGATGAGGGAGAATCTGGATATCGGGACGATGATAGATTCATTACAGGACGCCTCTAACAACGGCACGATCGAGAAATATTGTTACCGCAATGATCCATTGAACTGTGCCGATTACGGCGGATTGTATCAATGGGACGAAGCGATGCAATACAGCACAACGCCGGGTGTACAGGGGATCTGTCCTGTGGGGTGGCATATCCCGACGGCAGCAGAATTTGATACCTTGAGATCTGCGGTGAGTAATGATGGAAATGCACTCAAGGCGATTGGGCAGGGAACCGGAGGCGGAGCAGGGACGAACACAAGTGGGTTCTCCGCGTTGCTTGCGGGCGGCAAGGACAGCGACGGCTACTTCGGCGGTCTCGGCAGAAACGCCTACTTCTGGAGTTCCGCGGAGTACGATGCAACGGCCGGCTACAACCTGGGCCTGTACGACCTTTCCAACGACATCGAGCTGTTCGGCAACGGTAAGATTGACGGTTTCAGTGTGCGTTGCCTCGAGGATTAGGCTATTTGACTATTTTGACATCCCCGCATGAGCGGGGGCGATTTAGTATGTGGCTTGGGGGGCCGAACTTTCGGCTAGTTGCAACAGATTGGGGGAAAAGCCGTTGTTTTGTGTTCCGGTTTGGTTCGATATCGGATCATTCTCCTAAACCAGCTCGTTGCTGAATTCCTCGAATACTTTTCGGTTTTGGTATATCCCGAAGTAGGTGTATACCTATGCCCCGTAGGGTATTTACCCCCCTGAGGTAGGCAAAGACCCCCCTCATTTATAGGTGCATACCCCCCCCTCGTTTTGTAGACATTGATAAAATCAGGTATTATCATTCAGTGTAATTTCCCTCCGATTCAAGATTAGAGTAAACGGAGCTTATGCAGAGCGCCCAATACTCGTGGAATCAATAAACCTCACATCATCTCGATCGTTCTCAAGGATCCTGCCCCGCGTGTAGGCAAGTTGGCACACCAGAAAGGGGCAGGCCAATAAAGGAGTAGCGATTAATACACTCTCATATCCAAAACAAATTCACCATCTGTCATCAAACCAATAAAAGGGAGGCCTTATGCTAAAAATCCTCTTTCTTTGTTTTTTCCTTATCCTGATCGCCTCGAGCGCTACGTTCGCTCAGCAGCCGATTAAAATCAATGTTGATGATATCAGGAATCTTCAAGGTGCAACAATCGATCCACCAGATGCAGAGGGTTGGAGTGTCGTTACGATCTCCTACAACGATCTCCTTGCTGGGAGTGGTGTGGCGACGGAATACTCAAGCGGGTGCAGCGGTACTCTCATGTGTTGCATGACGTGTGTTTTCCCCAGAAAGGAAAGAATCTGCGTCGTAAATATTCCCAACAACTGCTCGTGCGACTTTGATGCCGATACCGGGTGTTTGTCCATCTATTGCCCCGACCCGTGCTGGAGCCCCGTTGTCTGCTGCGGTCAACATGAGTAGAAGCTGTGACGGACGCAAACTGTGTCTTGAGTTTCAGCTCAAGAAGCGTTATACTGAACTGGGAAGAGTACTGTTAATAAAGGAGGAGAAAGATGAACACACTTAAACCTCGGTGGCCTAGGTTGATCGCTGGAAGCGTGGTCCCCTCCCTGTTCACGCTGGTAATAGCTTTCTCTCCTGGGTGCAATGGGAACGGTACGTCCTCGCAGGATCCCTCCCGTAAACAAGAGGACGCGTCACAGACGGTTACGCGCTCGAACAGCGAGTTCCAGAAGAAACCAACGTCGGATTCCTCGCGGGTGGCGCGTCCGACTCAGTCGACTAACGATTCGATTAAGACACGCGTAATCGACTACAAGGACCTCGCGCCTCGGCAGCAGCGGTAAGCGCCGTCTAAACGAACATGATATCGACTATGCATTGTTGCGCCACTACCCTCCAGTCGGCGAGGAACATTTCAATAGTTGCATCGAGTTGAAGCCGTTTCAAAGGGGGATGGTTGATGCTGCATTGGCACATGATCAGGGCGTGATTGTTGCGCCGGCCGGAAGCGGAAAAACAATCGTCGGTCTTGAACTCATCGCCCGAAGACATCTCCCGGCTTTGATTCTTGTTCATCGCAAACAGATCTTCGATCAGTGGGTCGAACGGATTCAGGAATTCCTCGGGATACCGAAA
>DATDQD010000081.1:0-6102 GCA_035292425.1 Bacteroidota bacterium | reverse complement strand
ATCCTGACGAGCCGGTCGGTGAGGATCGTGAAGCGCGCGTCGCCCTGGACGACGATCGCGGCGGGATCGGCGGCGGGATTGTCCCCGGGATCGGAGGGTGGAGCGGTTGCGGGTCGTCCTTCCCCGGCGAAGGCCGCGGCGTGGAACACGAGCGCGATGAGGATTTTCATTGTCGTTTCTCCGATGAGAGACTAAAGGCCGAAATGGAATTCCGTCCTCAGCGCGTGGAAGATCCCGGCGTTGACAAAGAGCGTCGATCCCCATGCGAGAAGGACGGAGATGAATGCTTTCGTGCGGGATACGCCGAGGACGACGGATACGGTGAGCGCGAGGGTCGCCACGTACGCGATCGAAAAGATGTTGAACGAATTGAGAACATAGCGCAAGACGAAATCATCCGCGAACACCAGAAGGTCCAGCCCCCCGGGGACCCACGGTGCGGACGGATCGCCGGGTGTACCCCCGAGCAGGGCCGCCGCGAGGGATGCCGCGTTGCCGGCGAGGATCGCCCCTTCGGCATAGACCTCCGAAGCCAGTATATGCACGAACCGGACCTCCTCCCGCGTGCTCCAGATCCTGCAGGCGTAGAGCAGGACCAGGGCGAAGATGGACCATCCGGCGAATAACCGCACGGGGAGGAACAGGGAACGGATGGCGATTCCGTTGAGAAGCGATTCCCCCGCGGCCGAGCGATCCCCCGCCGACGCAGACGGGGGAAGGCGGTCCGCCGCGAGTTCGGCGCGGTCCACGCCGCCCGCGATCCCGAGGCAGACGTAGAGCGCCGCGAGGACGATGAACCGTCCGACCCAGCGCGGACTTTCCCTGAGCGTCCGCGCGTATCGGACGGGGTTGAAGGCCGCCGCGACGTTCAAAGCCATGACAGCCTGTTCCTCGCGGGAAACTCCGCCACCAGCCCGACGAAGAGTTCCTCCAGCGACCGGGAGCCCCCCAGGACCTCCACGGCCTTTTCGCGGACATCCTTCGTCTCGCACTGCATTACGATTTTGCCCTTGTGGATCACGGCGATCGAGTCGCAGAGCTTTTCGATCGTTTCAAGGGCGTGGGACGTCACGAACACGGTCCCGCCGCCGGCGGCCATCTGACGGAGGATGCCTTTGATGGAATGGGACACCACGGCGTCGAGCCCGTCGAACGGTTCGTCCAGGACGAGCACACGGGGGTGATGGATGATGGCCGCGGCGAGGGAAATTTTCTTCTTCATGCCTGTGGAAAACGACGCGATCGGCATGTCATGCGTATCCGCCAGGCCGAACACCTCCAGGATCTCGGCGATCCGGTCGGCGGCGACCCGCGACGGAAGTTCATACATCCCCGCCACGAACCGGAGATATTCGCTGGCGTTCATCCAGTCGAAATACATCGGTTCATCGAGCACATACCCGATGCGCGCCTGGAGGGCGTCGCTGCCGGGGGCCACCTTCCCTCCGAAGAGGAACGTCTCCCCGGAATCGCTCACGGTGAGTCCCGCCATGATCCTGATGGTGGTGGTCTTGCCGGCGCCGTTAAGCCCGATGAAGCCGAAGATGCGGCCGGGTCCGACGGCCAGGGAAAGTCCGTCGAGCACGGGCGGGCCGTCCCCGTACCGTTTCCGGACGTTCAGGAATTCGATGATGTGCCCGTTTTCATCCATAAGACGTTTCTCCGGTTCGTGATCTGTACGGCGGTGCGCGCTACGGACCTGAAATACCACGAGGCCGCCGTCGCCGCGGAATAGATGAGACCGAGCCAGGGGATTTCAACCAGCTCCGTGATGATGAAATACGGGACCGACACGGCCAGCAGTGTGAGCGACATCCAGAGGGGGTCGTACAACCCCCCGGAAAACGCCCCGGCATCCCTCCGCGGATAACGCGACGAGGCTTCGTTCCCGAGGCTCAGGACCGGGAAGCAGATCGTCATGAGATAGAGGACGGCGTCTTCGATCTGGCGGACGGTGACCGCCTCCGGGGAAAAGTACAGGCACACGGCTGAAACGAGGACCAGCGCCCAGATCCCGACCAGCGCGGTCGACCCGTTTTTCATGATAATAATCCGTTTCCACTCCGACGGAAAGAGGCTCAGCGCTTCCAGCTCCCTCACGGAGCCATAGAACATGTTGTTGATCCTGGGTTCCAGTCCGATGAAGACGATCCAGATGACCGCGGCAAACGGCGACGCGATCCGCCATGTCCACGCCGCGAGAAAAATACCGGCCGGGATCAGCGGGATGAAACGGAAGGGGAGGCTGCCGCGGAAGTATCCCGCGAGTTCATACCACAGAATCGCTCTGTCCGCGCGGCGCGTCATTTCCTGAAAAAGGCGAGGACCGCGGCCGTGGCGAGAGCGAGAAAGGCCAGGTATTTCCATCCGGTGACGGCCTGCCCCGTCGAGAAGGCCGTGATCCCCGAGGCCGTCCAACCGATCATCGGAAGGGAGGAGGCCAGGGCTTCCGTCCTGAACACGAAGGCTGAGGCGAGAACGACGACCCCCGCGAAGATCGTGATCAGAATGACGCCAGTGAGCGGCCGGGAGGCCCGGATCATCCTTGCCGACACGGCGCAGCAGAGAATCTGCGACGTCAGGAGCGGAAAGAGCGAAATCGCGACGATCCCCGCCGAGGGGAGCAGGCCGGGTGAATGGACGATCGCCGGGAACACGGACCCGACCGCCGCAAACAGAAATAATTCCGGCCTCCGCAGGCTCCCGGCGAGCAGAAAATAATATCCGCCGGAGGATGCCGCGGGATACAGCCTGGTCTTCCTCAGTATCTCCGCGCCCGCCCGGCCGACGAACGACATCGTAATGAGAACTCCGAGCGAGCACTGGACGGCGAGGAAGAGCGAGAGGTAAATGCCGCCGGGGTCGTCCGCGAGGTAGCGCTGCGCGAACGAACAGAGGAAAATGTTGGCCAGGAGGTGGCCGAGCGGCGGGAAGGGATTGCGCTTTCGCCCGAGCGACTCCCCGGCCTTCGCCAGCCGCAGCAGGCGGCCCGCCGCCCTGAACGATGCGCGGAAATTCCGCCTCGCGACGATCGCCGTCGTCACTCCGTCCATGGGTCGGCCGGGAATGTCCAGTCTTCCGGAAGGGCCTCGAGCGCGCCGGTGTCGGTCCGGAAGTAGATGGTATTGTGCGGGAGGGCATACTCGATCTGCAGACGGGTCCGGATAAAGGAGAGGAGGGCGCTCAACGCGTCGAGCGCGAGAACGTCGTGGAGGATGTTCGTGTAACCGGTCCGCTGAAATTCCCTCCTCGTTTTTCGGCGCGCGTAGAATTCGATCGTACCGAACTCGTCGATGTGTCTGGCTATGTACTTCCCGAGCGATGCCGCAGTATCGGGGAGGACGGGGTTGGGGAGCAGGTCGGGGGGCTTGTGCCGGAGTTGGAAACGGGGCGCCGGCACCGCGCCGAATGCCGCCGCCAGGAGAAGCGCGACGGCGGCGAGGACCATTGCGGCCCGGGCCGTCATCGCTTTTTCAGGACCTCGATGGATATGACGGGGTGAACCTCCCATGCGGTCGCCCGCCAGTTCTTTTTACCCCCCGGGTGGGTGTTCTCCGACTCGTCGGTATAGTGCCAGTCGTACAGCATCCAGCCCCGGATGCGCACGCGTTTGTTCATGAGCGTCTTTTTCAAGCCCTCGGTGCTCCAGTCGACGCCCCGTTGCCGCATGATCTCCCTCCAGCGGGGGGTGACCTCGGCGATGACACTCCGTGTCGCCCGCTTGTCCTTCGAATCGAGAACCAGGACGATGTGCGTGTCCCTGTACCGCGGGTCCTTCGCATTGCAGTTGCAGCTCTCCACGCCGCCGATCACCACGTCCCGAACATATCCCTCGATTTCCGCGGCCTCGGAGTTGGTGAACCGCCTCCGGTCGTCGCCGCGTTCGAGCATGTTCTGGAGGGTGATGCCGTACCGCGTGTAATCCTCGGGCATCGGACGCTGGTAGCGGTTCTTGAGGCGGTTGAGTGCGCGGAGCTCCTTCCCCCGGGCATTGCCGGCCATGCCGCAGCCGTTGAACTTTTCCTGTGGAGAGAGCGGGGAGAGGCAGAGGAAAATGAGAATGAGGGATACGGCGAGTCGTGCCAGCATGACGTACTCCGGCAATATCAGGATTTCGTGGTGAGGTGGAGCTTATGCATGATCCGGTGAGCGACGGGAGCAACGATCACGCCGGCAGCAACGAGGAAGATAATCCCGGAAAAAAGAGAATAAAAAGAGGCGAACAATTTGCCGGCCGTCGTCCTGAGTTCGCTGGCCGGTCCCATCCCACTCAGGATCATCGAGGCGTTCAGGAGGGAGTCGATCCAGGTGAGTTCCTCGGTGAGATGATATCCCGCGACGCCGATGAAAAGAGACATTCCGAGAATGCCCGAAGCCGCAAGGAAGTGAAACAAAACACGTTTCAGGTAATTCTTCCTGCCCAGGAGCGGTTCGGATTTATGCTCGTACATGAGTCCCGGGAATATTTTTGGCCGCGACCTATCCTGCACGCATGAAGGTAGAGGAATGCGGGCTTAAAATCAAACCGTTCCAGGGCGAAATACCCCCTCTCCCATCCTGACGATCGGGCTGAAAACTTCCGGCATCGTGTGACCGCCGGAATATTTTTTACTTGTAATTTATTGAAAATTCATATACCGTTTAGGGTATAGACATCAAGGAGCTACCATGATAACGCGAATATCAATCATCAGCGTTCTCTCCGTTCTTATCATAGTAGCGTTCATATCGTCGTTAACTTCACAACCGTCGTTCAACGGCGCCACTCCGGGCTGCGGCTCCGGCGGGGGTTGCCACACCTCGCAGGCGGGCATCGTTTCTGCGACGCTCCCCGGCGGTCTCCAGGTGGAAATCACCGTCAGCGGAACGACTTCAAGCATTGCCGGCGAACTGGTGGACAGCACCGGGACGGTTGTCGCGGTGAACAACTCGACCGGCAACAATCCGTTCATCCTCACGGCGCCCTCGGCGGGCCGATACACGGTCAACGCGGGTTATAAAAACCCGTCAAGGGAGTGGGGGACGACGGAGATCGACATCGCGCTGACGGACGTGAACGAAGGGCCGGACGGGTTCCCGGAAGGGTACCGTCTCGAACAGAACTATCCGAATCCCTTCAATCCTTCAACCACGTTCGGATATACACTCCCCGTGCAGGTCCATGTCACCCTGAAGCTATACGACATGAGCGGGAGGGAAGTGGCGACGCTCGTGGACGGCGTGGAAGGACCCGGTCCGAAGACGGTGGAGTTCGACGCGCTCAACCTTGCGACGGGAACCTACATCTACCGGCTGCAGGCAGGGGGGTACAGCGAAACCAAACACCTCGTGGTGATGCGCTGACGCGTTGAGTTCGTACATAAGAAAGGGAAGGATGGGTTTCCATCCTTCCCTTTTCTGTTGATGCCTGCGGCCAGTCTGCGCGACGGAGAACTCGTGCCATTGATGGCAGGCGGCGTAGATACCCTCGGAGCCCTCCAGGTTGATCCGTTCCATTCCCGCGTTGGGCCTTGTTGTTTTATTCGATACTATTCCATAGTTTTTACCCCATCATGAAGTCTGGTCTTTGCCTTCTTATCCTGCTCAGTGCGGCGATGCTCTTCGCCCCCCGCTCGGCGGCCCAGACCGACGAGACGATATTTTTCCCGTCCGTAGACTCCCAGATGATCGGCCCCCTCATTTCCTCCGCCACGGCGATGGAAACGGCGTGGGACCTCGTGAGGAACCCGTTGAACGACAGCGTTTCGGGCGACCCCGGGGAAGCTTTCCTGGTGAAGGAGGGTTTCAAAATCTTCACACAGACTGGGAAATACTCGGCGCGGTTCTCCGGCAACGACCTCACCTGCGGGCACTGCCATCTCAACGCGGGACAGCGGGAGAAGGCGCTTCCGCTCGTGGGCATCTCGGGGGTCTTTCCGGAATTCAATAAGCGCGCGGAGAGGGAGTTCTCTCTGGTCGACAGGATCGTGGGATGTTTCCTGAGGAGCATGAACGCGTCGGGCGCGCCCGCGATGCTGTCCGCCCACGACCCCGATTCGGCCGCCGCGCCGATCGCGGGCTCGGATGAAGTCCGGGCGCTCGTCGCCTACATCGACTGGCTCT
>DATDQD010000080.1:0-6714 GCA_035292425.1 Bacteroidota bacterium | reverse complement strand
GATCCCGGTGGCGACGGCGGCGGCCCTGCCGTGCGCGGCCTGCTGCATGTCGACGTTCATGTAGTTGTAGGCAAAAACCGAGCATCCCACCGGGGCGACCCCGATGGTTTTGTCCTGGATGTCCATTTCCTGAATGACTTCCATGAGTATTTTATGGACGACGCCGTGGCTGCACCCGGGACAGTAGTGCATCCTGTTGCCGGTCAGCGTGTCCGGTTTTTCCCAGACCGGCTCCAGGCCTTCCGGGCAGAAAACCGCCTCGATCGTCGCTTCCTGGAATTTTTCCATCAACGTGATTCCTCAATGATTGATATGCGATGTTCGCCGCCGTCCGCCCCGTCCCCGGGACGTTCCGATATCCGGAGAATCTCCCGCAGGACCTCTTCCGGCGTGGGGATGATCCCGCCCATCCTCCCGAAGAAGTGCACCGGCGCCGCGCCCTCGATCCCGAGGCGTACGTCCTCCACCATCTGGCCGGCATTCATCTCCACGACCAGGGCCGCGCTCAGCGAGTTCCTCATCTTCCGGAGCGCCTCGTACGGATACGGCCATAGGGTAACCGGCCTGAGGAGCGCCGCGCGCTTTCCCATCCCCCTCGCCAGTTCCACCGCCTTATGGCAGATGCGGGCGGAGAGCCCGTAGGCCACGACGAGGATTTCGGCGTCCCCGGGGTGAACGAGCTGGAAACGGACTTCCGCTTCGGCGATGCGACGGTACTTCCGCTGGAGGTGCAGGTTGACTTCTTCCATCTTTTCCGGCTGGATATGGAGCGATGTCAGGATGTTCCGTTCCCGGTCTTTCGTTTTACCCGTGGTCGCCCAAGGCTTCGCGGGGATGTGATCCTTCGGGTCGTAAACCGGGAATTCCACCTTCTCCATCATCTGCCCGAGCGCGCCGTCGGCCAGGATCAGGACGGGGTTGCGGTATTTGTCGGCCAGGTCGAACCCGAGGAAGACCATGTCGGACATCTCCTGCACGCTCGCCGGCGCCAGCACGATCAGGCGGTAGTCGCCGTGGCCGCCGCCTTTTGTGGCCTGAAAGTAGTCGCCCTGCCCCGGCTGGATCGTGCCGAGACCGGGACCGCCGCGGTTGACGTTCACCACAAGGCATGGAAGTTCGGCGCATGCGATGTAGGAAAGGCCTTCCTGCATCAGGCTGATCCCCGGGCTTGACGAGGACGTCATGACCCTCGCGCCGGCGCCCGCGGCGCCATAGACCATGTTGATGGCGGCCAGTTCGCTTTCCACCTGCATCACGGTCATCCCCCTCTGTCTCGCCTCCGCGGCAAGATATTCGAGGATTTCCGACTGGGGGGTGATGGGGTAGCCGAAGTACCCTTTGCAGCCGGCCCGGATGGCCGCCTCGGCCAGGGCCTCGTTTCCTTTCATGAGCCGTACATCGCGTTGATCGCTCACAGGTCCACCCTCCCTTCCGGAATGTCATCCAGCGTGATTTTCATGTTGGCCCGCACGTTGGTCACCACGGCCACCGGCTCCCTCCGGACGTCCTTTCCGGCCGACTTCTTCGGAGTGCGGTAGACGGTGATCACCGCGTCGGGGCAGACGAGCGCGCAGTTCTCGCACCCGGTGCAGTTGTCCCTGATGAGCACCGCGTAATGGTACCCCTGGTTGTTGAGGTTTTCGGAGAGCTGGAGGCTCTTCTGCGGACACGCCCCGATGCACAACTCGCATCCCTTGCACGTGTCGATGTCGACCCGGATGGTCCCTTTCACTGACGCCATTGATTTTTTCTCCGTTGTTTACATCGAACGCTTGACAAGCATCTGGATCTTCTGGTGAAGCATGGGGTACTTCGCGTCGACCATGTATTCGTTCTTCCACGGGACGTAGACGGCCGCCACCGCGTTGTCCAGCGTCCAGACCGTGACGTATTGATTGTATTCCACCCTGAACTGGTAGACCTTCGATTCCTTCCGGGTTTCGCCCACCGGAATGGACGCCGGGGGCCGCGGGCTGATTTCGACCCTGCAGTAATCCCCCTTTTCAGGGATGATCACGGAAAACTTCTGCGTCCCCCCCCGCGAGGCGCTGTATTTTTCCAGCAGCATCCCGTAGTGGGAGGGAAAGGTCGGATCGAAGACCAGCGGGGGGTCTTCCACCATCACCATCCCGGTCATCCCCTCGCCGTCGTAGATGTTGACATATTCACCCTTGACCGCGACGTTGTGCGCCAGGATCCCCTTCAGTGTCTCGGTGAAGATCTCGCCGGTCGTCGTTCCCGGGAGCGTGGTCGCCTCCCGGTCGGGATTGTCCGCCGTTCCATCGATGATGTCCTCGATCTTTCCCTTCTCCGTCGTTATTTCATCGGTCCAGATCCGGGTGTCGCCCCTGTACCCGTAAAACGTGGCCCTGACCACCTGGGGTCCGGCCTGCGCTGCCGTCGCCCCGATGAGCGCCGCGGCGAGGGCGATGATGCCCAATCTCCTGCGCATTGTTACCTCCTTTCGATCTCTGCTGCCGTCCCGCCGGCGGGATGGCGTTGATATCGATATCAGGCAGGGAAGAATCCGCATCGGGGAACGGAGCCCGGCGGAACGCCCCCGCGCCAGGGGGGCGCGCCGTCAGGCTTCCGCTTCCATCAGCTGCCCTTCCTGAATCCAGGTTGTCACCTCATGAATGCTCGGAATTCTTCCCTCGAAATTGATCCGCTCATCCACCATGACCGTGGGTGTCCTCGCGATCCCGTACTCCAGCATTTCGTTGGCGTCCGAGATCCATTCCACCCCGATCGACGGATCGATGGCGGTCACGGCGGCGGTCACGTTGATCAGCGCCTGCCGCGCTTTCATTCCGGGCAATCCGAAAACATTGACTTTCATACGATTCCCATGTTGTCAGTGTGACTCCACCAGGGCCGATACTTCCTGTTTCGCCGCGGCGACGGGCGGCCTGAGAGTCTGCGCCTCATAGACGGCCATCGCGGTGATGTTGACGATGTCGCTGACGTCGTTCCCCGGCACGAGGAGGTAGACCGGCTTCCTGATCCCGAGGAGGATCGGCCCGACCGCCGTCATCCCGCCGAGACGGGCGAGGAGCTTGTAGGCGATGTTGGCCGATGTCAGGTCCGGACAGATCAGGACGTTGGCCCCCTTCTTCAGCGGGCTGAAGGGGTAGACCTCCGAGAGGATATCGGGCGAAACGGCCGTATCGGCCTGCATCTCGCCGTCCACCTTGAGGCCGGGCGCCCTTGCCTTCAGCATCTCGACCGCCTTGCGCACCTTCATCGCGAGGGGGTGGTCCGAGCTCCCGAAGTTGCTGAACGAGAGCATGGCAACCTGCGGCTCGATGTCGAGCTTCGCCACGTGGCCCGCGGCCAGCATGGCGATTTCGCAGAGGTCCTCCGGAGTCGGTTCGATGTTGACCGTCGCGTCGGCGATGAAGACGGTCTTGTTCTTGAGAACCATCATGTAGAGGCCCGCGATCTTATTGACGCCGTCCTTCTTCCCGATGATCTGGAGCGCCGGCTTCACCGTGCCGGGGTAGTGCTGCGTCAGCCCGGAGATCAGGCCGTCGGCGTCGCCCGCGGCCACGCTCAGCATGCCGAAGATGTTGTGGGTCTTGACGTGCCGCTCTGCATCGAAGTGGGTCACGCCTTTTCTATGCCGCATCTGGTAATACGCCGCCACGTAGCTTTCGAACTTCGCGGACTTGGACGGGTTGATCAGCTCCACGCCGCGCTCTTCGAGATCGAGGCCGAGGTGGCTGGCCTTCTGCCGGATGAGGCTCCTGCTCCCGAGAAGAATCGGCCGGGCGATCTTCTCGTCCACAATAATTAGCGCCGCCTGCAGGATCTTCTCTTCCTCGCCCTCGGGGAACACGATCCGTTTCGGGGCGTGCTGCGCCTTGTGCACGAAGAAGCGCATCACCTCGCGCCCCTTGCCGAGGCGTGCTTCCAGCCGGTCGCGGTATTCCTCGAAGTCCTGGATCGGGGTCTTCGCGACCCCGGTCTCCATCGCCGCGCGCGCGACTGCCGCCGCCTCCTGGAGGAGGACGCGGACGTCGAACGGCTTGGGGATGATGTACTCCCGGCCGAATTCGATCTTCTTGCCGCCGTACGCCCTTTGCACGGCGTCGGGCACCGGCTCCTTGGCGAGGGACGCGAGCGCCCTGGACGCGGCGACCTTCATCTCGTCGTTGATGGTGCTGGCCCGGACGTCGAGCGCTCCCCTGAAGATGTAGGGGAACCCGAGGACGTTGTTGACCTGGTTCGGGAAGTCCGAGCGGCCGGTTGCCATGATGACGTCGCTGCGGGCCGCCACGGCCTCATCGTACCCGATTTCCGGGTCGGGGTTGGCCATCGCGAAGACGATCGGGTTGTCGGCCATCGACTTCACCATCCCGCCCGTGACGATGTCGGCCGACGAGACTCCGCAGAAGACGTCCGCGTCGCGCATCGCGTCGGCGAGCGACCTGGCGTTGGTGTCGGCGGCGAAGAACTCCTTGTAGGGGTTCATTCCCTTCGTCCTGCCCCGGTGGATGACGCCCACCGAATCCACCATGAGGATGTTCTCGTGGCGGACCCCCAGTCGTTCATAAAACCTGGCGCACGCAATGCCCGCGGCGCCCGCTCCGCTGAAGACCACCTTCACGTCGCCGATCCGCTTCCCGACCAGTTCCAGGGCGTTGATCAGAGCGGCGCCGCTGATGATGGCGGTACCGTGCTGGTCGTCGTGGAATACCGGGATGTTCATAGTCTTTTTGAGCGTTTCCTCGATCTCGAAGCATTCCGGGGCCTTGATGTCTTCTAAATTAATCCCGCCGAAAGTCGGCTCCAGCATCTGGACGGCCCTGATGATTTCCTTCGGGTCCAGCGAATCCAGTTCGATGTCGAACACGTCGATGTCGGCGAACTTCTTGAAGAGAAGCCCCTTCCCCTCCATCACCGGCTTCCCGGCCACCGCGCCGATATTGCCGAGCCCGAGCACGGCGGTCCCGTTGCTGACGACCGCCACGAGGTTCCCCTTCGTGGTGTAGAGGTAGGCTTCTTCGGGGTTGCTGGCGATCCGCTTGCACGGCTCGGCGACCCCGGGGGTATAACTGAGTGAAAGATCGCGCTGCGTTGAGCACGATTTTGTCGGGACGACCTCCAGTTTTCCGGGGCGGCCCGAAGCGTGGTATTCGAGTGCTTCCTGTGTCCGTATCATCGTCAGGCAAAGTCCTTCTCATCGGCGGTAATGTATTTCCGGGCGTAAGCGAACCGCTCCAGTTCTTCCCGGAACGAGGGATGTGCGATCCCGATGAGAGAGCGCACCCTCTCCCGGATGGTTTTTCCGTACAGGTCGGCGACGCCGTACTCGGTGACGACGTAGTGGACGTCCCCGCGCGAGGTGGTGACGCCGGCTCCTTCGGCGAGCCGGGTGGTGATCCGTGAGAGCGTGCCCTGTTTTGCCGTCGACGGCAGCGCGATGATGGGTTTCCCTCCCCTGCTCCTGGCGGCGCCGCGGATGAAATCGACCTGTCCGCCGAAACCGCTGTAGAAGTAATTCCCGATCGAATCCGCGCACACCTGGCCGGTCAGGTCGACCTCGATGGCCGAGTTGATGGCGACCATCTTGTCGTTCTGGGCGATGATGAACGGATCGTTCACGTAGTGGGAGGGGTGGAACTCGATGACGGGATTGTTGTCGATGAAATCGAACAGGGGCCTGCTCCCGAGAACGAAGGACACGATGATTTTACCGGGGTGGAGCGTCTTCTTCTCGTTGGTGATGACGCCCTCCTCGACAAGTCTGATGATCCCGTCGGCGAACATCTCGGTGTGGATCCCGAGGTCCTTCTTTGTATGAAGGTAATGCAGGACCGCGTCCGGGATGGCGCCGATGCCGAGCTGGAGGGTGGAACCGTTCTCGATCAGTTCGGCAATGTTCTTCCCGATCCGTTCGTAGACATTCGCCTCTTCGGGAGTGATGCTCGAGTCCACCTGCGGAAGCTCCCTCAGCGGGACGTCGGCCTCGACGCAGCAGGTGAACTTGTCCACGTGGATGAAGCAGTCGCCGAGGGTCCTCGGCATCTGCGGGTTGACCTGGGCGATGATCACCTTCGCGACCTCGGTGGCCGGTTTCGTGCAATCCGCCCCGACGCCCAGACTGCAGAAGCCGTGTTCGTCGGGGGGGGAGACGTGCACGAGGGCCACGTCGATCGGGAGGATCTTCCGGTAGAAGAGACCGGGGATCTCGCTCAGGAAAACCGGCGTGAAGTCCGCCCTCCCCTCGTTGACCGCCTTCCGGACGTTCGCCCCGATGAAGAGGGCGTTATGCCGGAAGTGGCCTTCCATCTCCGGGTTGGAGTAGGCGGTCTTTCCCACCGTGAGGAGGTGGATGACCTCCACGTCCTCCAGTTCGAGGTACCGGTCGCACATCGCGTTGACGAGCACCTCCGGCATGGCGCATCCCGGGTGGACATAGACGCGCTGTCCGGAGGCGATCAGTTTCGCCGCTTCCCCGGGCGTTCTCAGTTTCGATTTATACCGTTCGAGCCAGTGCATGGGTGTTCTAGTTCAGTCTTGATCCTACATGACCGTATTCCAGTTCGAACCTGCGCGCCACCGCGGGGTTCGTGCAGACGCCTTCGTGCGTATAAACCCCCTGGGCGAGGCCGTGGTTCTCGATGATCGCGCGCGCCGCGCCCAGGCGCACCATGTCCGTGAGGTACGGGAGCAGGGCGTTCGACAGGCCGTAACTGGCCGAGCGCGCCA
>DATDQD010000079.1:0-10424 GCA_035292425.1 Bacteroidota bacterium | reverse complement strand
GCCATGGAGTCCTTCATCGCCGGCGAGACGAAGCACAAGGTCATCATCCTCGTCACCGACGGCGAGAACCACGAGGATGACGCGCTGGGCGAGGCGAAGAAGGCCAGGGAGGAAGGGGTCGTGATCCACACGATCGGCATGGGATCGGCCGAGGGGTCCCCCATCCCCGTGTACGAGAACAACTCCGTCGCGGGTTTCAGGAAGGACGCGGACGGGTCGGTCGTCCTCTCCCGGCTGAACGAGGGGATGCTGCAGGAGATCGCGGAAGCGGGGGGAGGCGTGTACGTCCGCGCCACGAACCGCCAGAACGAGTTCGACGAAATTTTTCAACAGATCGCTTCGATGGAGAAGAAGGAGTTCGGCGCGAGGATTTTCACCGATTACGAGGACCGCTTTCAGTATCTGCTGGCCGGGGCCCTCTTCCTGCTTCTGCTGGAACTGTTCGTTTCCGAGAGGGGCGCGTCGTGGCCGCTCCTGACCCGGATGTTCGGGGTGAGATCATGAAGCGCGCGATCGTCATCGCGTCCGCGGCCCTGCTCCTCGCCGCGCACGCCGCAACGGCCCAGTCCGACCGGTCGCTCCTCCGGGAGGGCAACAGGTTCTACGACAAGGAGCGGTATCCGGACGCCGAGGTGAGCTACCGCAAGGCCCTCGAGTCGGCGAAGGACCCCCTCACCGCGAAGTTCAACCTCGGCGACGCGCTCTATAAACAGGGCCGGTATGACGAGGCCGCCGGCCATTACGAGTCCGCCGCCGGGACGGCCGCGGAGCGGGACGTCCGGGCGCAGGCGTACCATAACCTGGGGAACGCCCGCCTGAAGGGAAAGAAACTGGAGGAGAGCATTGAGGCCTACAAGGAAGCCCTGAAACTCAACCCGAAGGACGAGGACACGCGATACAACCTCGAATATGCCAAACGCCTTCTCCAACAACAGCAACAACAGCATCAACAGGACAAGAAGGACGATAAGGAGCAGAAGGACAAGAAGGATCAGCAGGATCAAAAAGATCAGCAGCAGCAGGACGATCAAAACAAGCAGGACCAGTCCCAAAAGAACGAACAACAGAAAGACGGGAAGGAACAGCCCCGTCAGCCCAAGGACCAGATCTCGAAGGCCGACGCCGAAAGGATCCTCGAGGCGTTGAGACAACAGGAACAGGACGTCAAAAAGAAACTGCAGAAAAAGGTGCCGGTGAGGGTGAAGGTGGAGAAGGACTGGTAAGACGGAATGATGAAACCTCTGATATTCCTTCTCACGGTGTCGCTGGCCGGGGAGTCCCCTGCGGCGCAGGACGTCGTGTTCCGGGCGACGGCCGAAAAATCAAACATCGCCATGGGAGAACGAATCGAGGTCGGTTTTCAACTCTCCGGGACGCAATCCGGAAGAAATTTCCAGCCGCCCGATTTCCGCGATTTCGTCGTCCTCTCCGGTCCGAACCAATCCACCAACTTCCAGGTGATCAACGGAGCGGTGAGCAGTTCGATCACGTACGGCTACGTCCTCCAGCCGGGGCGGGAGGGAGCCCTGGTCATCGGCGCGGCCACCGTCGAGTACCAGGGGAACCGCTATTCGACATCGCCGGTCACCATCAGCGTGAGCAAGGCCGGCGCGAAGCCCGCACAACCCGATCCCCGGGCGCAGTCCGACGACATCGGCGCGCAGATCGGCGACAATCTCTTCATGAGGGTGGAACTGGACAAGCGCTCGGCCTTCCAGGGCGAACAAATCACCGCGACCTACAAGATCTACACCAGGGTCAACGTCGTCAACTACAATCTCTCGAAGGTCCCGACGTACACCGGCTTCTGGTCCGAAGAACTCGAGGTGCCCCAGCAGATCCAGCTCGCGACCGAGACGTACCAGGGGAAGCAGTACCGCGTCGGCGTCCTGAAAAAAGTCGCCCTTTTCCCGCAGAGGAACGGAACGCTCGACCTCGGTCCGATGAACATCGAGTGCGTGGTCCAGGTCCAGGCCAGGAAACGGTCCAACGACATCTTCGACCAGTTCTTCAACGACCCCTTCTTCGGCAATGCCAGGAACGTGAACTACACGGTGAGCACCAGAGCGGAGCGGATCACGGTCAAACCCCTCCCGCCGGAGGGAGTCCCGGCCGGCTTCAACGGGGCAGTCGGGAAATTCGCGATGGAGGCATGGCCTGACAGGGAACAGGTCTCGGAGAACGAACCGGTGACGTTCCGCGTGAAAATCTCGGGGACCGGAAACATCCGTCTCCTCGAGGCCCCCGAACTCAGGGTTTCCACCGATTTCGAGAGGTATGATCCGAAGGTCTCCGACCAGATCAGCAAGGGCCGAACGGTCGTCTCCGGAGTCCGGACGTTCGAATACCTGCTGATCCCGCGGCACGCCGGCGGGCAGAAAATCCCCGCCGTCACGTTTTCTTATTTTGATCCGTCGAAGAGAGAATACGCCACGGCGCGGAGCAGGGAATTCGCGATCTCGGTCTCGAGGGAGTCGGACATCGCCGGCGGAAGCGGTTCGGTTTCCGGGCTCAGCAGGGAGGACGTGAAACTGCTCGGCGAGGACATTCGGTTTATCAGGAGCGACGACCTGTCGCTCGCCAGGCGGGGGGACAGGTTCGCCGGTTCGCCGCTGTTCTTTTTCATGGCGGCGGGCCCCGTACTCTTCCTGGGGCTCTTCCTGGTCGTGGTGAGCCGCCGGGAGAAGGTGCTCGGAGACGTGGCGGGGCTCAGGTCCAGGAGGGCGCGCAACGTGGCGAAGAAGAGGCTCGCGCGGGCGAAACACCTCTTGCCGGGGAGCGACAGGGAAGCGTTCTATACGGAGGTGTCGAAGGCCCTCTGGGGATACGGCGCGGACAGACTGGGGATGGCGCAGTCGGGCCTTGCCCTCGACGCGATCTGCGCCGGCCTGGCGCAGAGGGGCGCCCGCGAGGATTCCGCGGCGGAGCTCTCCCGGATCATCGGCCAGTGCGACTTCGCCCGTTTCGCCCCCGATCCCGATCACCGCGGCATGGAGGAGGTCTACGCCCGGGCCGAAAAACTCATACTGGAGCTGGAGGGGACGCTGCGATGAAGAGCATCCGGCTCCGGCGTCTGCCGCAGGAATTATTGCTGCTCCTGATTCTCCTCGTCGTACCGTTGGCGGCACAGGAGGCGGACATGAACTTTTCCGCGGCGAATGAACTCTACAGGGGCGGAAAATATTCCGAGGCGGTCCGGACGTACGAACAGATCGTGTCGAACGGCTACGAAAGCCCCGCCCTGTATTATAATCTCGGCAATGCCTATTACAAGACCGGGAACATACCCGCGGCGATCCTCAATTACGAAAGGGCGAAGCGCCTCGCCCCGGGCGACGAGGATGTCCTGCACAATCTCCGGCTGGCCAACCTCCGGATCGTCGACAAGATAGACCCTGTCCCGCGCCTTTTTCTGATCGACTGGTGGGAGGGGCTCATCGGCCTCGCGTCGGCGTCGGGATGGGGGACGATGGCGATCGTCGGACTCTGGATCGCCGCGCTGCTATTCGCCTCCTTCCGGATCGTGCGCGGCCGGCTTGTGCAGAGGCTCTGTCTCTTCGCGGGGATGACGGTCGTTCTGTTCAGCGTCTTCACCTTCACCGCCGGGGGGATCCAGGGCGCCCGGGAACGATCGGAGAGATCGGCCATCCTCTTCGCGCCCTCCGCCTCGGTGAAAAGCGCCCCGGACGCCCGGAGCACCGATCTCTTCGTGGTTCATGAGGGCGTCAGGCTCGACCTCCTGGACTCGGTCGGGGAGTGGAGGAAGATTCGCCTGGCCGACGGGAAGGTCGGATGGGTTCCGATGGTTGATTTGAAGGTCATTTGACCCGTTTTTCTCAATAAACACCGCCATCGGGGCATTGCTATTTTCCATTCCATTTCATACATTACTCCATAACCAATCGTTACAAAAGAGGGCTCCCCCACACATCCTTCCATTGATATAGTTTTAGCGATTCACTCCGGTATTTACCGGAAAACACCTCAACCTCCTGCTGACCTCCGTACCGGAATACATTCAATCCGTTGACATTAGGGGGTCATTTTCGTAGATTCTTGTTCATTTATTCAAACAATCCTTCGGCCGTGGTACTACTCGTCACGGGCGGCTGTGGTTTTATCGGGAGCAATTTCGTCCGGTATTTCCACGATACGCACCCGGATCACAAAATCATCAACCTCGACAAACTGACCTACGCCGGAAACCCGGCGAACCTGGCCGACCTTGAATCACTCCCCTTTTATGTTTTCGTCCGTGGCGACATCTGCGACCGGGAAACGGTCGATACCATCCTGAGGGAACACCGGGTGGAGGCAATCATCAATTTCGCGGCGGAAACCCATGTCGACAGGAGCATCACCGGACCGGCCGTCTTTATGAAAACCAATGTGGGGGGGACAAACGTCCTCTTGGACGCCGCGCGGGAGCACGGGGTGGACCGGTTTGTGCAGGTTTCCACCGACGAAGTCTACGGCTCCCTCGGCCCGGAGGGCGCATTCACCGAGGAAACCCCCCTTCACCCGAACAGCCCCTACGCCGCATCCAAGGCCGCCGGGGACCTCCTGGTTCAGGCCTACCACCACACCTACGGCCTCCCGGCGATGATTACGAGGTGCTCGAACAATTACGGGCCATACCAGTTCCCGGAAAAGCTGATCCCCCTGATGATCTCCAGCGCGCTGGCCGGGAAATCCCTTCCCGTGTACGGGGACGGGCTGAACGTGCGCGACTGGATCCATGTGACTGATCACTGCCGTGCTCTCGATGCAATGCTCCTGAAAGGCCTGGGGGGAGAGGTTTACAACGTCGGGGGAGGCAACGAATGGAGAAATATCGATATCGTTAAATTCATCCTTAAGGAACTCGGGAGGCCTGAAGATCTCATCCGTTTCATCGAGGACCGGCCGGGGCACGATCGACGGTATGCCATCGATCATTCAAAAATATCCACGCACACTGGCTGGAAGCCTCTGATAAATTTTACTGAAGGCCTGGGGAAAACAATCCGTTGGTATGTCGATCACGCAGAATGGTGGCGCCCTCTGTCAGCCGGGTCTGCCGCCTGTTAACTCAACTCGTTCAATTGGCGCAATGGTCATGAAGAGTGCAACCGTATCTCCGATCGGAATTCGCTGTGCCGCCGCCGCGCTGTTGATTCTCGTCGCCATTCCCTGGTCGATAAACATCGCGTCCGCCCAGACTACGTCCTTATCCCGGGATGGTGAGGGGGTCCCTCAGCTGAAGAACTTTCTCGTGCCGAATCAGCAGGAAGGCATAGCCCATGAATCGATCGTAGACCCTGCGAGATACTTCGTCGGTCCATCGGACATCATCGCGGTCAATATCTGGATGAGCCCTCCGCTGAGCTTCAACCTTACCGTCACCCCCGAGGGTACGCTCATCATCCCGACCGTGGGAGAAATCAGGGTCATCGACCTGACGCTTGAGGAGACCAAGGAGCTGGTGCTGACCGGGGCCAGAAAAAAATACCTCTCGGCCGAAATTACCACCACTCTGGTGAAACCCAGGCCGATCATTGTCATGGTGACGGGCACCGTATTGAATCCGGGACTTTACACGTTAACATCCATCGATCGCGCCCACCGCGCGATCGAAGAGGCAAACAGGCCCACGAGGCTGCAGACGAACGAAAATGTCGAAAAGTTTCTCCGCGAAATGTCGACCAGAAACGTCGTCCTGAAGCACAGGAATGGATCAATGGAAAGGATCGACATCGCGAAATTCCTCGCCAGCAAGGATGACCGGTGGAATCCGTTCCTCCGCGAGGGGGATATGATCATTGTGCCCAGGATGAACAAAAGGAAGAATGTTTTCGGCGTCTACGGCGAGGTGAATACGCCGGGCCGGTTTGAATTCGTCGAGGGTGACAGTCTCACGGATGCCCTCCAGATCGGACAGGGATTCACACGAATCGCCCTCCGGGACAGTGTGGACATTTCCAGCCTCGACGAGGATGGAACTCATCTCCGGGTGCTGACGGTGGATGCTGAACGGATCCTCGCCGGAGAAAACGAGAATATACCGCTCCAGCCCGGCGACAGGATCCTGGTGCGTTCGAGAAAGGAGATGAGGGAGGACTACCGTGTGCGAGTGGAGGGTGAAGTGCTGTTCCCCGGGTATTATCCTATCACAAAAAATCAATCACGTTTATCCGAAGTCATACGGCAGGCGGGGGGGGTCACCGAATTCGCGGCCCTGAAGGCCGCCGTCCTTTACCGGAGGTCGGTCGATCCCGCGGAAGTGATCACCGAGCGATTATTGAGCCTTCGTGGCGGAATCTCCGCCGAAGACAGTGCTGATTACTATGTGGAAACGGAGTTGCGGCTGCGTCAGGAGAGGGTGAACGTGGATTTTGCGAGACTCATGGCGGGCGATTCCACCCAGGATGTGGTCGTCAGGGACGACGACATCATCACCGTACCTTCGAACAGGGGAACGATATATGTCTTCGGACAGCTCGTTTCGCCGGGACATGTCCCGTACGTGCCGGGCCAGAGTGTCGAATATTACGTCGGCATGGTCGGCGGATTTACCGACAGGGCGCGCCGCGACGACGTGAGAGTTATAAAAACCGGCACCAAGCAGTGGCTCCTTCCCACCGAGACCGTCGTCGAAGAGGGCGATTACATCTGGGTTCCCAAGGAACCCGATCGGCCGTTCTCCTACTATATGACCATTGCGAGTCAGACCGCAAGCGTGTTGGCCGTTATTCTCGGCATCGGGGTGGTCATCACCCAGATCTCAAATTGAGGATGACATCCGGCATGGAACAGACAAACGAAACTACCCGAACAATAACGCCGGGGGAGAGATCAGCTCTGGACTATGTATTGATTCTCTGGAGGTGGAGAAAATTTATTGCTGCGAACATTCTGGGCGTGGCGGTCATCGCGATCATTGTCAGTCTGCTTCTCCCTAAATGGTATAAGGCGAAGGCGTCGATTCTCCCTCCCAAAGATCCGGACCTCCTCGGTACGCTTTCTTCCGCCAATTCGGTTTTCCGCAGTTTGGCCGGCGCCGGTCGGATCAGCGGTTTGAAACAATCGATGGGGCTTTACAATTATCTGGCGATTTTGAAAAGCAGGTCTGCGATGGAAGACGTCGTCAGAAAATTCAACCTTACCGAGGTGTATGATATATCGGACAGCTCGATGGAGGAAACGATCAAGGCGCTGCGCGAAAATGCCTCTTTCGAAATGCAGGAAGACGACTATCTCCTGATCGAAATCCTCGATAAGGATCCCGCCCGGGCGGCTGCGATGGCAAATCATTTTGTTGATGTTCTTAACGACGTCAGCATCAAACTGGGGACCCGGGAAGCGCACAATAACCGGGAATTCATTGAGAATCGGCTCGAGGGAAGTCAAGCGGATCTCCGGACAGCCGAGGAGAAATTGCGCGGGTATCAGGAGCGGACAGGAGTGTTGATTTCGCCCGATCAGAATGCGTCCGGGATCTCGTCGATTGCCGAATTGTATGTCATGAGGGAAAAGAAGGAGGTTGAGCTGGCGATCCTGGTGCGGCGCCTTTCGGAAAGCAACGATCTTGTGCAGACCACCCGCCTGGAATTGAATGAATTAAACAAAAAGCTTTCGACGATTCCCCAATCGGGCCTTGAGGCCTTTCGACTCTACAGGGATGTTGTTATCCAGCAAAAAATCGTCGAATATCTCATTCCGGCGTATGAGCAATCGAAATTGGAAGAACAAAAAAATATCCCCGTGCTTCTCGTCCTGGACAAGGCGGTGGCGCCGGAGAAAAAAGACAGGCCCAAGAGAATTCTCATCGTCACTCTTTCGGTCATTGCGGCGCTCTTCCTCAATGTCGTCCTGATTCTCGCCTACGAAACGATCCTCCGAAACACGTCTTTTCGTTTGTTTATCAGATCGGAAATATCGCGGGTATAGGCTAGACGAGTCGTGATCAGCCAAGAAACCGCCCGGCACTCCTTCCTCGTTCTTTCGAGTAATGTTCTCAAGCTCGGATTTGGGTTCATCACGACGATGATCCTGGCGTCCGGGCTCGGACCTGTCGGTTTCGGTCAGTACTCCCAGGTCATCAACCTGGTTCTTACAGTTTCGGCGCTGGCGGATTTCGGGATCAACCTGACGTTCGTCCGCCTGTACGGCAAGAGAAGCGACGATCCTCAGGACGCACGGATATTCTGGTCCAGGGGTATCTTTACCATCAGGATCCTGCTCAGCGCCGTCGTCACATTGTTTTCGCTGCTACTTCTTCCGGCGATTTCGATGTATGTCACGAGCGACGAAATCAGGTCAACGCTCGTACGGCTCGCCTGCCTCATGATCGTGGGCGATGGAATATTTTCGTTCGTCCTTGCTGTGTGCCAGGCCGGCCAGAAATTCAAAAAATATGCGATTCTCAATCCCCTGCCGAACATCGTGCGGACCGTGATCCTCGGCCTGATGTACCTCACCCAGTCGATGAATGTCGATACCGCGGTCCTGGCTATCATCGCCGCGGTTACGACCGGATCCCTGGTGAGCATCGTCATCGATCCTGCACTGAGATTGAGGAGAATCCGCCGCGATGATCTCGATAACTTCCGGGGGATGCTGGGATGGGGTAAATGGCTGCTCATCCAGACCATCGCCAACACCTTCATGGTGAAACTGGATTTAATCATGCTGGGGTATTTCGATATATCCAACGATCTGATCGGAAACTATGCTCTCGGACTGTACTTTGCCTCCTTGATCACGATTCTGCAGACAACCTTCATCACCGTCCTACTGCCGAGGGTCAGTGCCTTAAAAAGCGGACAGGAAGTCGGTAGGTACATGAGAAGGACGTTCGGCATGATCATGGCGATCGTGTCGGTGGTTGTCTGTGTCGGTTTTGGAGGAAGCTATGCCATCCGTTTATTTTACGGGGCGGAGTATCCTTATGCCTCCTCGATTTTTGGATACCTGATCATCGCCTTCGGTGCAAGTTTTATTGTGACTCCAATAACCATCCTGGCCTTCACCTTCGATTTCCCGCAGATTCTGGCATTTCAAAATATCGCCGCGGCAGTCCTGGTGTTCGGGATCCAGGTGTTATTGATCCCGCTGTGGGGCATCCTCGGAGCGGCAATCGCTGTCGTCCTCGCCAGGACCATCAGCGAGGGTGCCGCAATGATCGCGGTGTATGCGCGGGTGAATCGGGATCGGGATGTCATGGTGCATCCATGAGGGTGGAACCGGTATGAGAATAGCCCTGGTCGGAATAGCCCTTCCACCCATCATAGGCGGACTGGAAGTGCATATCTGGGAACTTGCGAAACACCTGGCGCTTCGCGGCCATGATGTTCATCTTTTCGGGACAAGGACGTACCGCGGGAACATCAATCCGGCGTTCGAGCGATGCGACGGTGTTTCCATTCACCGTGTGGGAGGCACCCTGGCATTTGGCAACTACGAATTTTATGAACTGTGCCATGCAACAATCGCCAGCCGCATCCTCGACCTCCATGCCGTCGAGGCGTTCGACCTCGTCCACGGGCACTGTGTATACCCCTCGGGGATCTCCTGCCGGGTCGCCAACCTGCTGCACGGCCTTCCCTACGTCATCACGTCGCATGGGGACGAAATCATGGCATTCGGAAAGAATATTCTCTACAAGAGGATGCGGGTATGGCTGACCCGGAACATCTTCAGACATGCGAACCGGGTCATTGCCGTCTCGAATGAACTGCGGGAACTTTCAATCGGTTTCGGATCCCCCGCGGAGCGGACGATCCGGATGAGCAACGCAATTGATCCGGCCCGGTTTCGGCCGGCGGAGGATCGCGCGGCCCTGAGGAGAAAACTGGGACTCCCGGTCGACGGAACCATCGTGCTCTCGCTGCGCCGGCTGTCGGTGAAAAACGGCGTTCAGTACCTTATCGATGCCGCGCCCGTGGTGATTGAAAAATATCCGGAAGCGATATTCCTTCTGTGCGGGGACGGGGATTTCCGCAGGCCCCTCGAGGAGCGTGTCGCTCTTCGCGGAGTCGGCGGGAATTTCCGGTTCCTCGGCTCGGTGCCGAACGAATCCGTTACGCCCTATATCCAGGCGTCGGACGTTGCGGTGTTCCCATCCCTCGCCGAAGCGACAAGCATAGCATGCCTGGAGGTGATGGCGTGCGGGGTCCCGGTTGTCGCCAGCAATGTCGGCGGGCTCCCGGAAATAGTGCGGCACGGTGAAAACGGGATGCTCGTTGAATTCGGAATATCATCGTCGGTGTTCCAAGATCCCGGACTCCCGCCCTCCGTCGTGCGGGCGCTGGGGGACGCGATCGTCTCCGTCCTCGCAGACAGCGTTCTGCGTCGCAGGCTCGGTGCATCGGCGGCGGATTATGTCCGGGAGAACCACTCCTGGGAAGTGTACACCGACAGCATACTGAAACTCTATCGTGAGC
>DATDQD010000078.1:0-2037 GCA_035292425.1 Bacteroidota bacterium | reverse complement strand
GCGGTACGCGAAGCTCCTGTCATGCATCATCGCGGAACGACCGGCTGCCGTCTTCCTTGGTGGCGATCTCCTTCCCTCCCACCTCGCACGCCTCGCGCGCGGGAATTCCTCCCCGGAGGAGTTCATCGCCGATCATCTCGTACCGGAATTCTCCAAAATCAGGGGGGAAATGGGCGGGGAGTATCCCGGAATATTCCTCATCCTCGGCAACGACGACCCCCGGTCGGCCGAAGAGGAGATCGAACGAGGGGCGTCCCTCGGACTCTGGCGCTACATCCACGGGCGGAAGGCCCTGGCGCACGCATATCCCGTTTTCGGGTATGCTTATGTCCCCCCCACCCCATTCCGCCTGAAAGACTGGGAACGGTACGACGTATCGGAATTCGTCGACCCCGGATGTATCCACCCGACCGGGGGATGGAGAACCGTTCCGGTCACGGAACGGGAGATCAAACTGTCGACAATCAAAAACGACCTTGAAAACCTCGCAGGGGCCGATGACCTTTCGAACGCGATCATGATGTTTCATTCACCGCCCTACCGCACCTGCCTCGACCGGGCCGGGCTCGACGGGATGTCCGTCGACCACGCTCCGCTCGACGTGCACGTCGGGAGCATCGCGGTCAGGGAGTTCATCGAGAAACGTCAGCCGCTGGTCACCCTGCACGGCCACGTCCACGAATCGGCCGCGATCACCGGGAGCTGGAGGGAGAGGATCGGGAGGACGGAGATGTTCACCGCGGCGCACGACGGCCCGGAGCTCGCGCTGGTGAGGTTTTCCCCGTCGGAGCCCTCGGCGGCGACCAGGGAATTACTATAGCGGTCCGGGGAGAAACCCGCGTTGTGCCTGCGGCCGGCGCCCCTGCAACGACGCGTACCGCGTCAGGGTCTATCGACGCTTCCCCAGAGGGAGCGGTCTCGGTGCGTCCGTCGGCGCGCCGATCTTCACCGCGTAGCTCGTCCTGTTCGCGATATCCTCGTCGGTCACGATGTGAATGTCGAGGAGGCCGCGCGTCTTGTACCCCGTCTTGAGGTAGTTCACCTGGCTCAGGCAGAGGCTCCCCCCCTCGAACCACGCCAGCATCTCCTTCTCCTGTTCCTTCGTCCCCGCGAAATGCACCAACAGGTCGATGTCGCTCTGCGGCCCCGCAACGGCGTTCTTCGTGCTCCCGAAGAGATACACTGCCGACACGCCGAAACGGTCGGCATCCAGCTGCATCGCGATCCACTCGGCGAACCTCGTCCTCCAGCTCCAGTGATCGTCTTCGTGTGCGCTGCCGATTTCCCTCTTCTGCGCCTTCGCCGCCTCGACGGACGGGGCCGCGGTCGGGACGGTCAGGATGGCCAGCGCCTCGTCGCGCTCCCCGTTCATCAGCACGTTCAGCACCTGCCCCTCGTAGGAGTGGGGGATGTCGATGACGAAGACGGTGTCCGCCAGCGCCGCGAACTTCGGCACGAGCGAGGGAAAGAAATTATGGTTTTCGCGGAAGAACGCCTCGTTGAACACCACCCCCCTGTCGTCGGGGTACAGCGGCAGGTATTTGATCGACGATTCCACGAGGTCCTGGAAGAAGTGGGTGCCGAACGAGGGTTCCGGCATGTACCCGCCCTGCTTCCTGGCGATCTCGATCAGCATCGCCGTATTGTTGATGTCTGAATACGAGACGCTGACCCCCAGCCTGATGTCGCCCCGGCTCCCCCAGCGCCCTGGCCCCATGAGAATGAACCGGCGCTTCGGCAGGATCTGGTTCAACGCGCTCACCGCCTGACCGACGGCCAGGAGGTCTTCGCGGCTCTGCAGGGCGGAGTAGCGCTCGGGGTCGATGTACACGGCGTGGGTGATATCGGAAACGATGCCGTTGGTCACGTGCCGGGTGGCGGAGAACACGACCTTCTCGGGCGCCACGTCCCGGGGGATTTCCGCGGGCTGGGAGGCATGGCCGTACGCCTGCGCGCGGCACTGGACGAGATAGAGGTCCGTGCCGTCGTGCGCAAATTCGACGTCGACCGGCGTTCCCATTTCAGCCTGCAGTGTCT
>DATDQD010000077.1:0-10208 GCA_035292425.1 Bacteroidota bacterium | reverse complement strand
GGCGCGCCTCAGTGCGCTTACAGCCAGTTCTTCCCCGTGCCCACATCCACCACCACGGGCACCGAGAGGGGCAGCGCCGCTTCCATCTCGCTCCGGACAAGCTTCCCCACCGCATCCGTTTCAGATTCCGGCACCTCGAACACCAGCTCATCGTGCACCTGCAGGAGCATCCTGGCCCGTAAGCGTTCCCCGGTCAGCCTCCCGTGGATCCTGATCATGGCGAGCTTGATCATGTCCGCGGCCGTCCCCTGGATCGGCATGTTGATGGCCTGGCGCTCGGCGTTGCTCCGGACGGGGAAGTTCCTGCTGTTGATGTCGGGGAAGAAGCGCTTCCTCCCGAGGAGGGTGGCCGCGAAGCCGTTCTTCCGGGCCGATTCGATCGTGCCGGTGATGTATTCCTTCACCTTCGGGAACCTCTCGAAATATTTCAGGATAATCTCCTTCGCCTCGCCCTGGGAAATGTCGAGCCTCGAGGCGAGGCCGAAAGGCCCGATGCCGTACATGATCCCGAAGTTCACTTCCTTCGCCTTCCTGCGCATCTCCTTCGTGACCCCGGAAGCCCGGACCCCGAACACCCCCGACGCAGTCGTGGTGTGGATGTCCTCGCCGTTCCGGAAGGCGGCGGTGAGCCCCTCATCGGCGCAGACGTGGGCCATGATGCGCAGTTCGATCTGCGAGTAGTCCGCCGACAGGATCCTGCATCTTTTCGCGCCCGGTACGAACGCCTTCCTGATGCTGCCGCCGAGCTCGGTCCGGATCGGGATGTTCTGGAGGTTCGGATCGCTGCTGGAGAGCCGCCCCGTCAGGGCCACGGCCTGGTTATACGACGTGTGCAGTCTCCCGGTCGCCGGGTTTACCAGCGTCGGAAGGGCGTCGACGTAGGTGGATTTCAGTTTCTGGAGCTGCCGGTACTCGAGGAGCTGCTCGACGATGGGATGCCCGTGCCGGAGCGATTCGAGGACGCCGACGTCGGTGGAAAAACCCGTCTTCGTTTTCCTGGCGGTGGGGAGGGAGAGCTTTTCGAAGAGGATCTTCCCCAGCTGCTGCGTCGAGTTGACGTTGAACTCGCAGCCGGCATGATGATAAATGCTCCGGGTGAGGTTGTCGAGGTTCCGCTCGAGCTCTTTGGATAGATCGGCCAGGTAGGCGGTATCGAGCGCCACGCCGTTCATCTCCATCCGCGCCAACACCTCGATCAGCGGAAACTCGATGTCATGGCAGATGGCGGTCATGCCGGGGTCGAGCTTCTCCCCGATGGCCCGGCAGAGCCTGAGCGTGACGTCCGCGTCTTCGGCGGCGTACTCGGCGACCCTTTCCGGCTCGACGTCGCGGATATCCTTCCTGTTCCTGCCGGTCCCGGTGAGGTCGTCATAGGTGATGGTCCTGTACCGCAGGTGCTCGGAAGCCAGGGCATCCATGTTGTGCGCGCCGTCGGGCCTGAGGATGTAGCTTGCGACCATGGTGTCAAACTGAATGCCGGCCATCTCGACCCCATGCGCGCCCAGCACCAGCATGTCGTACTTGATGTTCTGCCCGGCTTTTTTCACCCCGGGGTCCGCCAGGACGGGGCCGAGGATCCCGGAGACGGTACTCCAGGGCAGTCCCGGACGCTCCGGGTGCCGCACCATCCCGCCCTGCTCCGGTCCCGGCGGCCCGATGTGTGCGCGGTCGTCAAGGACCGGTACGTACCAGGCATTCCCAGGATCGGTCGCGAGCGAAATGCCGACGAGTTCCGCCCGCAGCGCGTCGGTGGACGTGGTTTCGGTGTCGACGGCGAGAAGCTTCGCCTTCCGGAGTTTGGCTGCGACCTCGCGGAGGTTCTTAATTTTGGTCAGCGTGACATAGCGGTGGGGAACGGTGGTGATGTCCCCCAGGGCGACGGGTGCGACGGCGGATTCACCCGGCCCCCCCGGTGCGGGGAAGGGTCCGGCCGGCGCCTGCCCGGCCCCGGCACCTGTCCGCACGGAACCGCCCGGACCCTCCTGTTCGAATTTTTTCAGGAGCGCCCGGAATTCGAGTTCCGCAAAGAGCTGCCGGAGCTTCGGGACGTCGGGGGGGCGGGCCACCAGGTCGTCGATCGCCTCGCTCACCGGGGCGGAGGTGTCGATCGTGACCAGCTTCCGGGAGAGGTACGCCGAGGCCTCGCCCTCGGCGAGTTTCTGCCGTACGCCCTTCTGCGGAATGTGCTCGAGGTTGCGGTAGAGGTTTTCAAGCGTTTCGTATTCCTGCACCAGGGGTATCGCCGTCTTGTCGCCGATGCCCCTGACCCCGGGCACATTGTCGGACTTGTCGCCGACGATCGCCAGGACCTCGGTCACGAGCGCGGGCCTGACACCGAATTTCGCCGCGACGGCCTTTTCATCAAGAACCTCCCAGTCGTCCCCCTGCTTGCCCGGTTTATACATCCTGATAAGCGGGGAGATCAACTGCATGAAATCCTTGTCCCCCGTGACCAGCCAGGTTTCGATGCCGCTCCGCTCGGCCATCCTGGCGAGCGTCCCCATTACGTCATCCGCCTCGAATCCCGGCAGTTCGAGCCCGGGGACATTGAATGCCCGGACGACCTCCTTGAGTTTGTCGAGCTGACCCGCCAAGTCTTCGGGCATTTTCTCCCTGGTCGCCTTGTAGGCCCCGAACATCCTGTGCCGGAACGTGGGTTCCTTCGTGTCGAAGACGACGGCGATGTGCTCCGGCCGGTCGACGGTCAGGATCTTCATCAGGGTGTTGACGAAGCCGAAGATCGCGCTGGTATTCTCTCCCCGCGAATTGATCAGGGGCCTGCCGATGAAGGAGAAATAGGCGCGATAGGCGAGGGCCATGCCGTCCAGGAGGAATAACCTCTCGGGGGGGGTCTTCGCCGGGGATTTTTTCACTGCCATGAGGCGACCGGGTGATCGGGGATATGAATCGTTCAACATAGGAATTTTCCCGGCGGCAGACAACCCCCCGTTCAGAGAAAGCTCGGTCGGCGGTCCCGGCGACGGTGTGGCGGTCAGCCGGGGACAGTCACTGTCGCGTGCGACCCTCAGGCCGGATCGTCCGCGTCCGGTGAGACGTCGTGATTGTCATGCGGGGCCGTCCGCGTCCCGCGCGATGGGGGGCGGGGGAGGGGCGGGCGCGGCCGGCGCGGGGATCCCGCGGTCGATGTCCGAGTTCCAGGCGATCGAGGCGATCAGCAGGAAGATCAGGCTGTTCACGCTGAAGACCGAAACGATGCCGAAATGCTCGGCGATGAATCCGCCGGCCAGGGGACCGAGCGAGTTGCCCAGGATCGCGAGACTCGACGCGATGCCGATGATGCCGCCCCGCCGCCCCGGCGGCACGTGACGGCTGGTGAGGGAGAAGAGCGAGTGAAGGATCCCTCCCCGGAAAAACCCGAGCCCCGCCCGGAGAAACCCGAGCGAAACCAGGCCCGGGACGATCATGTGGGCGGCATAGGCGATCCCGGTTCCCGAGGCGGCGATGGCAAGGTTTTTCCTGTACCCGATCCTGTCGTTGCGGTTTCCCCACCAGGGGGCCGAGATCACCATGAAGACCCCCGCGATCGAAAAGATGATTCCGACCAGCGTCGAGAGATACCGCGTCGGAGTCTTGAACTGTTCGATGAAGAGGGCGAAAATCGGCTCGATCATCAGGGCGCCCGCCTGCGCGAGGAGGATCAGGACCCCGATGGTGCGCAGCTTCCTGTTCGTCGCGACATACCGGATATTCTCCATGACGGTTGGCTGGGTCCCTTCGGGGGCCGCCTGCACCTCTTCCCGGACCAGCCTGATGATGAGAATTCCCCCGAGGCAGCAGAGTCCCGCGATGATGAAAAAGATGTCGTGGTACGACATGAAATCGGCGAGGATCCCGCCGATCGCAGGTCCGAGCACGGTTCCGCCGGCCGTCGCCGTCTGCAGCAGGCCGAGCGCGTACCCGATCTTCTCGGTGGGCGTGCTGATCGAGACGAGTGCGAGGGAGGCGGCGATGTACCCGCTGATCAGTCCCTGGAGGAGCCTGAAGGCCAGGAGCTGGTAGACGTCGCCCGCCATCCCGATCAGGATCTGGGAGAGTCCCAGGCCGAAGATCGCCCTCACGACCATCAGTTTCCGGCCGTACCTGTCGCCGAGCGTCCCCCAGAGCGGCGCCGCCACGAACGCAGTGAGGAACGGAGCGGCGAAGATCAGCCCGCTCCAGCGCGCGAGTTCCTGGTCGTTGGTGACGCCGAGCTGACGGATGTAGAAAGGGAGAAAGGGGACGATGAGATTGACGCCCACCATGGCGAGGAACTGCGTGCCCCAGAGGACGTACAGATTTTTCTTCCAATATTGCATTCGGGTCGGGCAAAATACCCATTTCGTGAACCAATTCAAAAATCCCCGCCCCCTTTTTGTTCTCTCCGCGAATCTCCCTATCTTGGCGGCCGCACCGATGACGATCTACCTGATCATGCTGTTCCAGTCGCTCCTGGCGAGCGGCACGCACATCGTCGCGAAGGCGACCGTGACCGGCGTCGAACCGGTGACGCTGACGTTACTGCGATCGACAATCGCGGGTTTAATCCTGCTCGGGCTGGCGTTCCTGAGGAAGAGCCCGCTGAGGGTCGACAGGGAGGACCGGAACCGGTTCCTCCTCCTGAGCGCGCTGGGGGTCCCCCTCAACCAGTTTCTCTTCATGACGGGGCTCAACGCGTCGAGACCCACCAACGCCGCGCTTTTTTACGGGGCGACGCCGGCCCTGGTCCTCCTCCTCTCCGTGCTCATGAAAAAAGAGGAGCCCTCGGGCCTCAGGCTGACCGGCGTTGTGATGACCGAGACCGGCTGAGACGCTTTTTGATTTACCACCCTGTTTTCTCTATATTAAGCGGTTAGTTTAGGGGATTCCGGCCCATCCCAGGACAGGGGACACCCGGAGGGTTCGCCTAATGGTATGGCAGCAGTCTTGAAAACTGCCGTCCTTCGGGACATGGGGGTTCAAGTCCCTCACCCTCCGCAAACAGGCATCGCGATGACAAACGAAGAACGAAAGAAATTCTCAGACACGCTCCTCCGGGAGCTCCTCGAACGCCTCGGCACGAACGATGCCTTCAGGCGCCAGCTCGAAGGTTTCTCGAGCCTTCCCCCGGGGAGGGTGGCCGAACGGCTCGTCAAACAGTTCGAAAACCTCCTCTCGGCGCAGATGCGCGACCTCCTCATCAACCTGATCGAACAGGACATCAGGGCCGAAAAGGAGATCGCCGATGCGATGAAAGAGCAGGAGGCCCGCAGGGCGCAAAAGGATAAACAGGCGAGACAGGCGAAGGAAGCGGAAGAGGTCCGGAAGGCGGCCGAGGCCCGCAGGGAAGCGGAAAAACGGACGGCCGAGGAGTCGCGGAAAGCCGAGGAGTCGCGGAAGAAAGTTGGAGTGAAACCGGGCGAGCCGGGAAAGGCGCCGCAGGTCCGCACGCCGCCGGAAGTGCCGTCCGCCTACGAAATCCCCCCGGCCGTGAAGCCCGCCGCCTCGATCATGGAGCATTTCGGGACCCGGGACCAGTTCCCGACGGAGGCGATGGACATCACGCTCGCCGCGGACGACTGGATCTACCTCTATGGCTTCTGCTACGCGCCCGAGACCTCGGGAAAGGGCGTTCCGTCGAAGAAGCTCACGTTGAAGGGATTCGACCGGAAGAACGAGATCTTCCTCCTCGACTACGGCGACATCAGGTTCTTCGTCAGCAAGCTCACCGCTTCCGACTACACCGCCGACAAGGGGGGAAAGCCCACGCTCGATCCTCAGAAGTCGGTCTGGTACAAGTACGACCACGAAAAGACCCTCAACCTTCTCCGGACGGCGGAAGTGGTCGTGCCGGTCAACCCCTGGTCGATCTTCAGGGGGCTCGGAGAAGTGACCATGATGATCGAGGACCGGTACGTGGACCTGTTGCGCACACTCATCGACGCCCACGATGCGACGGAGTGGGAGGTCGAGGTGTTCGGCTTCGACGACCACATCATCAAGCTCCCGGCCATCACGCAGGAGGGGAAGGTGCGCACGTCGGAACGGGAATCGAAACATGTCCAGACGAAGACCAGGGACATCAAGCACGTGGAGCGCCTCGTTTTCCGGGAAAAGACCATCGCGCAGGAGATCCACAGCAGCCTCCTCTATTATGCCCAGCGCGGCAAGCTGGACCACATGATCCGGCTCGACAGCGCGTTCATGAACGACTGGAAATCGATCCTTGTCTGCCGCTACACGGTCCAGAAGGACAAGAGACGGAAATTCTGCGAGGGGATCAACGCGATCTACGATGCCTACAAGGAATACGATCTCATGGTCCGCGTCATCAACCCCAGCGCGTTCATACGGCTGTCGGATTCATAGAAAGTTTCCGGAGCATGTCCGCCCTTGATACCTTCGAATGGTACGTCACGACGCAGCTGGCCGGAACATCCCCCGAGGTCGGGAAGTTCATCCGCGTCCAGCGGGAATACCTGTTTACGCTCCGGAGCGAAGACGAACGGCAGCGTTTTGTGGACGCCGTGATCGTGGAACTCCACCGCATGGGGCGGGCGGAGCAACAGGCGCGCCCCTCTCCCGGGGCTGCTTCCCGGCGCAACGCATAGTTTTTGGTCGCGGTGCGTCAGGGTGAAGACGGGTCCCCTGCGGGTCCGAAAATGGGGTTTTTGGAAAATCGTATCTTTTCTCTATATTGACGGCGCCAGTTCAGAATCGGCCCGCCCGGGCAACGGGAGGTGGCCATGCCCGCAGAATCGGCGAGTTTCGTAAAAATACCGATGGGGTCGTAGTTCAGTTTGGTTAGAACGCCTGCCTGTCACGCAGGAGGTCGCGGGTTCGAGTCCCGTCGGCCCCGCACATCACGAAAACCCGCCATGGTGCGGGTTTTTCGTTTTCTCCATGCGCCTCCAACCGGAAATAGCGCCTGAACCGCCCGGAGCCGGTCATTCCCGGCGACCATATGGGTTCGGCAGATCTCCTATATATAGAAACGCGGTCCCCACGCTCATAAGATCACTCCCGAGGCTGAAAAAATCACTTTTTACATACATTTTCAATAGGATATTCCTGTCCGACCGGGGGTGAGACACCATCCCCCGGACCAGGATCACCGTCCGGGACCATGATCGGGATCCGACGTCCATCTTCCCCATGCCCCGAAACGATACGCCCCCGCGGATCTGATCCCGGCAAAACGGGAAATTCGTTCCCTCCCATAATGTGAAAAATATGTGCGCTTGGGCCATTTTTTTTTACAAAATACTTGACAGTGAGAGAGACTTTTGTTACAATTGACTTGTATTCGGGATCGCACGCGTCCCGGTACCGCACGCCTATTGAACGTTCACGATCAGATTTTTTCCAGGACAGGTTCGCCGCTGATCAATTTATCCTCATTCCTGTAGCGAGGAAATTTTCGAATCGTCGATTTGCCGGCCCCAATTACCGGCTTTGTACAACACTATTTAGTACACCATGTCAGTACGTAACGTTTGTTGGAGAACATCTCGATAACTCTTGTGAAAAAGTTTTATCAGATACTCCAGCCCAATTCCTTCCCTCTTCCGTTTTTCCGGGTCGGTCCGATCCCGTCGAAATGCTCCGTCCATTTGAAAATTAAAACCAACAATCCACTAAATTCACTAATCCACAATCCTTTATATTCCTTGTAGGAGGATATATGAAATCTTTCAAACTCGTTTTCATCCTGGCGTTGCTGGCCTGCTTCGTCGCCGCGACCGCCCTCGCGGGCGTCGCCGGCGGCGTCAAGGGCGCCAACACCGTCCAGGGTCAGGGACGGGCCAGTGCGGTGTACGACAAAACAGCGTCGGACATCCCTGCGGACCGGGCGCAGAAATTTTCTGCCCCGATACGCGTGGACGCGGCCCTTGCCAGCCCGCAACCGGAGCAGATCAACGCCATGGCACTGTTGAAGTATCCGACGGTGTCGGCGGCGGGTCTGTCCGGAACATACACGATCCCGGGAGACTTCCCGGATCTCGTATCTGCGGCGGCAGTCCTCAACTTCGTCGGCCTTTCGGGCGACGCCACGTTCGAACTGACCTCGACGAGTTATGCGTCGGGGACGGTGAACATCGGCGGCGCGTATCCGGGAGCCGGCACGTACAGCCTCACGATCACCGTGACGCTCGGCAACGACGTCACGTATGATTTCACCACGACGGCGACCAACGGCAAGGGGATCGTACTCAACGGCGCGAAGAACGTCACGATTGACGGCGTCGGCGACGACACCACGAGCCTGACGTTGGCCATCGCGTCGTACGCCCCCTTCCCGCTCGGGGACGCGTTCGGTTCCACCATCTACATCACCGGCGGCTCCGACGAGATCGCGGTGAAAAACGCGACCGTCAGCGGCGTGGTGAACGACCCGGTGTGGGAAGACCAGACCGAAGGCCGTTCCTGCGTGTTCATCTGGGCCGATGATGCCGATCCGGGCGCGAACACCGACCTCGAGTTCGACAACGTCACCATGATCAACGGCACGATCGGGATCAAAGGGTTCGCCGGAGATTTCTATAATTCCGTCGAAGGCCTGACCGTCAATGACTGCAATTTCGGCGGTGCGTTCGGCGGCCGGTTGATCATCGGTTCGTGGATCGAGTGGTCTGCCAATGTCACCTGGACCAACAACGAGTTCAAGGACCTCTACTGGCTCGACTGGTATTGGAACAACGTCGGCACCGAGTTTGTCGAAGACAACGTCTTCGGCGTCGGCAACATCTACTACAACCTCGGCCAGATGACGGCGTGGCACCATCTCGTGGTCGCCAATGGCACGTACGCCTACAACGTGGTTGACGGATTGAGCGGCGATGTCAGCGCCGGCACGATCAGCTACGGCACCCGTACGCTGGGCGCCAGCACTGCCACCGCACCGGTGTTGCATCACAACCGGTTCCAGAACATCTTCCTCGACCATGCGGGACAGTCTCTGGTCGTTATCCGCGGCGGTGCGATCAACGTGCACCATAACAGCGTCCGCCTGACCGGAACCAAGACCATCTCGACAACCTGGACGAGCAACTGCTTGAACGGGGTCGTGGCCGCCTACAACAACGCCTTTTCAAACGAAATGCTCGGCGGTCTCGCGAGCACACGCAGGGGCGTTCAGGCCGGCGGTACGATCGATTACAACGCGATCTATTCCTCCGGCGTACCGGCGGTCGGTCAGACCACCGTCGGGGGAGCGGTAGCCGCGGGCATCAACACGAACGGTCTGTACGGCCCGGTGAACTTCAGTGCGGACCTGCACATCGATACGGCGACTGTTTCGGCCGCGAGGGAAATCGGCAAACCGGGGGTCCTTCTGGCCAACGATATCGACGGCACGCCGATCGACACGACCATCGCGGGTAAACGCGACGCGGGCGCCGATCAGTTCAGCCCGCTCAGTGCAATTCTGACGGCCGATGTCCTTCCCGCCGCGATCACGAATCCCCCGGCGAGCGGCATCCCGACGGGAGTGCCACAGATTCCGGTGGTGCGCGTGAAAAATAACTCACAAACCGGTGCAACGTTCAGCGTGAGCCTCACGATCACTCCCGACGGCTACTCAGACACAAAGCCGATCACGCTCGGACCGAATGCGGTGGGGAATGTTTCGTTCGCGTCCTGGACGCCGGTGGGCGCCGGCCCGAGGACCGTGACCGCCACGACACTACTCGGCGGCGACACGAACCCTGCCAACGACATAATCTCCAGGGCGCAGCCCGTTAGCGCGACAGTCGTTCCGCCGCCGGTGTACACCTTCGACGCCAGCGCCGAAGGATGGGAAGCGACGACCGGACCGGGCGCTGTGACCGACTGGAAAAGAAAGACATCCTTCTCCAAGTTGGGCGGCGTGTATGGCGGCGCAGGAGCATCGTGGGTTACCGAAAGACCCGATAATCCTGCGACCTACACGGAGGCGGGCAATGCCAACGCACACGGTTACGCCTCGACATTTCCGGGTCCAAACCTCCTGACGACCCCGTGGCTCGACCTCTCCGGTATGGCGGGAACGGATCTCTATATCTCGTTCTCGCACAGCATCGAGACCGAACCCCTCTGGGACCGCGCCTGGCTGCAATACACCGTGGACGGCATCACGTGGACGGATCTCGGCGTGCTGAATGATCCGAACGGGATCAACTGGTACGACGAGTCCCTGTACGAACATGCCGCCCTGGATCCGGCCAATTGGGATGACGGAACTGCGCAGACGT
>DATDQD010000076.1:0-2085 GCA_035292425.1 Bacteroidota bacterium | reverse complement strand
TGATCACCGTCCGGTTGTAGAATCGTTCCTCGGGGAGCGCGTTCTCGAAGGGGGCCCTCCGGACGTCCTCGCCGAAGCCGTACGTGTCGAAGCGGACGTTCCTCTTGCCCGCTTTCGCCAGCGCGGTTTGCAGGACGGCCATGGTCTCGGATGCGCGGTCGCGGGAGAGCCTGAGGTTGTAGCTCTCCTCGCCCACGACGTCGGTGTGGCCGTGGATGATGACGCTCCCGCCTGCGGGAATCAGGGGCGCCACCTCGTTGGTGAGAAACCTGTTGTACGTTGAGACGGTCTTCGACTGGTCGAACTCGAAGAGGATGGAAAACCTCCAGCCGGTGTTCTCGTCCTGCTCGTCAGAACGGACCAGCCTGATCTTCTCCTCCTTGCGGACGGTCTGCCCGCCGCTTGTTTCCCCGACCATCGCGAGCGTGTATTGACCCTGCAGGCGGGCGCCGAGGATCGCACGGCCGGGGATCCGTTCCTGGTCGCCCGTGAAAGGCCCGAAGCGCTGCGTCCTGCCGTCGTCTCCAGCGGCCTCGACGCTCCAGGAAGCGAGCATTTCATGGGCCCCCTCGACCGACACGAGGACGTCGCTGTCGAGCGGGTCCTCCTGCAGGGAGATGATCTGGACGGGATCGAGGAGTTCGGACGTCGAACTCGAGATCTCCACTCTCCGGTCTTCGGGACGGACGAGCTCCAGCTCGCGCGTGGCGCCGCGCTGCACCGAGGGAATGGACGGTTTGTCGAGCCCGACGGTTTTGATCCTGCCGGCATCGATCCCGAAAAAGTCGACGAGGTACCGTTTCACCGATTCCGCCATCTGTTTCCCCCCGGCGGTCCCGGCGTCGGAACTGCCGAGCAGGTCGAGCGTCGCCTCCCGGTATTTCCTCATCCTGTCTCCCACCACGTTCAGGAGGTTATGGTAGACCGTCAGCTGCCTGCGCGACCGCCCCGTCAGGTCCTTCGGCCGGGCCTCGAGCAGCTGGTCCTCGTGGAAGGAGGCCGCTTCCGCGGCGGTGAGGGCGACGTACCGCGCGGGCACCGTGGTGGAGCCCTCGTCGAAGAAGACGTAGTTCCTCGTGGGGAACGTTTCCTGGACCCTCCGTTCGGAGGGGATGATCCTCGGGGCGCGGACCGTGAAGGCCAGTGCCTCGCCGGCCTGCGCGGTGACCGACGAGGTGCTCGCGAACTTGACCGTGACGCCGGCGCGCATGGTGGTGAGGCCCCACGTCTCCTCGGACCGCGGCCCCTGGCCGAAGTGTATGGCAAAGAAGGGGGATGCCATGATCTGCGTCGCGGCGTCTCCGCCGGTCAGCGGAAAATCCATCCCCACGCCGATCTGGCCGGAGATCACCGTGCCGCGCACGCCGCTGAAATCGCCGGAAACGTCCGGCTGGCCCGACTGCTTGTACTCGAACGACTTCGCGACGTTGAACGCGAGCCGGGGACCGGCGAAGAGGAAGACGTCGGACGGAAAGGGCGACACGCGCAGGCTCGGTTCGAGGGTGATGTAACTCATCGAGGTTGAGAGCGACGACGTGCCCGTCGGTGGAATCGAAACGTCGTCGAACGACCCGCTCCTGCTGTCGAATCCGAGCGCCGCCATCCCACCCCAGGTCGCGTCATGGCGGTATTCCACCATCGGCGCGAGAAACAGGCCCGACCCGGACCCTTCCGTGAAGGGGACGGGGGAGGTGACTGACGGGTTCAGCGCCCGGATCCCGGGGGAGTAGAAATTCAGGTTCAGCCCCAGCGATCCGCCGAACCACCATTGCGGCTGCAGGCGTCTCGCCTCCTGTGCGCCGGACCTCCCCGGGAGAAGCGCGAGGGCGGCCAGGAGGATCGACAGTGAGAAGGTTACGGGAATTCGTCTGCTCATGGGACCGGATGCTCCTTTCGTCGTTGCTATTCGAGTTTGAAGATGAAAGTGATGTTCGCCTGCTGGATTTTCTGCTCGAACCGGGGGGGCAGGGGATCGAACCTCCAGGTCTTGAGCGCCGCGATCGCCTCGCGTTCCAGCAGCATGTCGCTCTTCATCACGGGGATCACCCCCGAGACGGAACCGTCCGGGAGCACCGTGAACTGGAG
>DATDQD010000075.1:0-4124 GCA_035292425.1 Bacteroidota bacterium | reverse complement strand
GTGTCTCTTCAGGCGACAGCCCTTACGGCGAAGTTCTCTTAGGAACTCACTCCTTTTCAGTGGACGAGACTGACCTTCCTGGAATGAAATTTTCGGACGGGGATGGTTTTTCTGCTCTCCCGAACGATCATGGTGTAGGCGTCCTGGATATTTTCAACCAATTCTTCCAGCGTCTCACCCTGGGAGCAGACTGACTGGATCTCTCTCAATTTACCCACAAACCATCCGTTATCTTTCCAATAATCAAGTGTAAATTGCGCGAGTAGACCCTGTTTTCTTGTTGAAACACTCATACCGTTATGGGAAATGTTATACGACTAAGATAACGAGATGACCGCCGATTGTCAATACGTCCGGCTGCCCATCCGGGTGCTTAATCATGGCCGCGGATGCGAATTGCGGATCAAAGGAAAAACTCGTATTCTGATTCGACGGCCCGGGACCCCTGCGTAACCCTCAACCATCACCATGAGATTCAAGATTGTTCTCGTCCGCATCCTGCTCCTGACGGCGGTCTTTTCCGCCTGCAACATCGACACGACGACGGTCGTGGAGACGGAGAGCCGCCTCGCGATCAACTCCCTCTTTGCCATCAACGGGAACAACGGCGTGACGCTGGGATGGACGGCCCCCCTGCCGCCCATCATGCCGAAGACCTCGCGCGACGGCCATCCGGGCGGGGCCTACCCGGCCGGGGCCGATCCGGACGATGCCGGCATCCCGAATAGCGTGCTCATCTACCGGGGCGAGGACGCCGATTTCCGCCTCTCGCAAGCCACACTCCTCGCCTCGGTCGCCGCGGACGTGAACCGCTACTTCGATTCGACGGCGGAGAACGGATACGTCTATTACTACAGGGTCGTACCGGTCGGCGAACTCCCCGGCGGCGCGCATAAAATCGGGAACCCCACGGCCGCGGCCACCGGAATGCCGTACGACTACAGCTCCTACGACGCGGTCGCCACGATCCGGTATGGCGAACACATCCAGAGAATACTCTCAAGCAGTTGCGCGGTGAGCGGGTGCCACGTGGGACCGGTCGTGCCCGTCCATGATTCGGACCACGACCAAGCAAAGCGGCTCATGCGGGGAATTTCGGATCACGACGAACTCCCGGGCCAGTTCTCGATGAAAACCTGGCAGGACCTGATGAAAGGCGGCAACAACGGCGCGGTCGTGATCCCGTTCAAGCCGTCGAAAAGCCACCTGGTCTTTCACGTCAATGACGATACGCTCTTTGCGCCGGTATCCACACCGCACATGCCCCTGCCCGGTTTCCAGCTCCCGCGCGAGCAGGTCAGCATCCTCTACCGGTGGGTCGCCGGGGGGTGTCCGAACGATGAGGGCGCGGTTCCGTTCTCGGTCTTCCCCGCAGGGAGAGTGCTCATCACCAACCAGGCCGAGGACCTCGTGGCGGTGATCGACCGCGCCACCAACCTGGTGGGCCGCTACATCAGGGCCGGGGCGGCAAACGTCTTCTCGACGCCCCCCGAGGCGCCGCACAACGTCACGGCCGACGAGCCCCGCGGTTACTATTATGTGAACCTCATCGGCTCGGGGAAGGTCCTGAAGTACCGGCTGGACACCAACGAAAAAATCGACGAGGTCGGGGGGATCCTCTCGCCCACGCAGGTCGCCCTCAGTTCGACGGGCGACACGGCCTACGTGGCGCAGTTCACGCCGGGCGTCAATGCCGTGAAAATCCTCAGGACGAACCCGATGCAGGTGATCGGCGAGGTGTCGGCCGCGAACGTGGACAAGCCCCACGGGGCGCAGATCACGCCCGACGGGAAGGAGCTCTGGGTGACGGGCAACCTTTCCGACAACATCATGGTCGTGGACCTGTCCGATTTTTCGACACGGCTCATTCAATTGAACAACCAGCCGCCCGGACAGGGCGGGGTCCTCCTCCCCTACCAGACCGTGATGACGTCGGACAACGAAAAAGTGTATGTCACCTGCCAGCGGGGGAACAAGGTCGCGGTTATCGACCGGCAGACGTACGAGGTGGTGAAAACCATCGAGGTGGGCCTCAACCCGCTCATTCCGTCCATCACGCCCGACGACAGGCATGTCCTCGTCCCCAACCGCAACAGCAACGATGTCACCGTGATCGACACGCAGACGGACTCGGTCGCGATGACGATCGCAAACGTCGGTCCCCAGCCCCACGGCTCGGCCGTCACCCCCGACGGACGCTACGCGTACGTGTCGTGCGAGAACGTCACGGCCCTTGTCCCGCCCCACCACCCCACGACGGGGAGCAGGAACCCGGGGTTCTTCTCGATCATCGACCTGTCGACGATGCTGGTGACCGGGACGTTCGAGACGGGAGCGTTTGCGTCGGGAGTGGCGATCACGGACAGGTGAAGGCGGTAATTCCCCGAAACGAGGTGCATGAATCGCGGGGTGGGAATGGAAAGGCCGTCCGGCGCACCGCGCCGTGCCGCTTCGCTCAACGCGCCTTCCCCCTGCCGCCGCCGAACAACGACCCGAGGAACCCGACGAACGATCCCGCGAGGCAGACGAGCTGATCGAGGACAAGAATCGGTACCATCACGATCATCGCGAAAAAGCCGCGGACCTGCTCGAGGTAGTTCAGGAAGCGGACGTTCATCACGAAATAGATCCCCGCGGCGGCGGCGAGGTACCAGGGCGGGAGCCGCCCGGCCAGGAACGCGACGAGGAAAATCACCCCCACCAGCGAGAAGAGCGTGGAGAGGATGAACGACGGGTACACGTTGACGAAACCGTGCGTGATCGAGGAGCCCATTTCGCCGAGGCGCCGCGCGAGCAGGACGAAACCGGCGCTCCGGGTGAACTCGTTCCGGACGAACGAGAAGAGGTTGTACTCCTTCAGGTGCTCGACCTCGATTTCCATGTCGAGCTCGATCTTCACGTTCTGCCGGGCCAGGCGCTTGCCCAGTTCGAGGTCGTCGTTCCCGTGCCTGGCGATGAGATCGGCGTTGAACCCTCCGATCGATTCGAACGCCTTCCGCCTGATCCCGGAGATGGCGCCGAACATCCAGTCGATGGCGGGCGGACTCTTCAGGTACGAGTAGCGGATCCAGAGGTTCTTGTACTGGCTGAAGAGCGAATCGTTCCTGTGCCGCGCGGTGTAGATCCCGACGACCGCGTCGAGGTAGTCCCCCTCGAGCCGTTCCACGATGCCGAGGATCGTCTCGCGGCTCACCACCACGTCCGCATCGATGAAGACGAATATTTCGCCCTTCGCCTCTTTCGCGCCGAGGTTCCTGGCCGCGTTCGCGCCGGCGCCCTCCTCGGCCGCGACCAGCCGGGCGTTGAAGCTCTTCGCGATCTCCGGCGTCCGGTCCGTGGAGTGATCGTCCACCACGATCACCTCGATGTTCTTGAAGTACGAGCGCTTGATCGACCTGAGGCACTGGCCGATCGTGGTCTCGCCGTTTTTCACCGGGATGACGACCGAGACCAGCGGGTTGTAGTCGGGATTGATATACATGGGGGATGGGGCCGGTTCCGGACGGCGTTAAATCCTGATCAGCTTTTTCAGGTACTCGCCGTAGCTGTTGTTCTTCAGCGCTCCGGCGAGGGCGAGGAGCTTCTTCGTGTCGATGTAACCGAGCGAATAGGCGATTTCTTCGGGGCAGGCGATCTTCAGGCCCTGCCTTTTTTCCATGGTGGCGATGAAGTCGCCCGCGTCGAGGAGGCTCTCGGCGGTTCCGGTGTCGAGCCAGGCGTAACCGCGGCCGAGCAGTTCCACGTTCAGGCGTCTTTTTTTAAGGTACGCGTTGTTGACGTCGGTGATTTCGAGCTCGCCGCGTGCCGACGGTTTGATTCCGGCGGCGATTTTTATGACCGAATTGTCGTAGAAGTAGAGGCCGGTGACGGCGTAGCTGGATTTCGGCCGCTTCGGTTTCTCCTCGATGGAGACGGCGCTCATTTTTTTGTCGAACTCCACGATGCCGTAACGGCCCGGGTCGTTGACGTAATAGCCGAAGACCGTCGCACCGCCCTTCGCGGAGACCGTCGCCACCGCGTTCTTCAGCCGTTCCGTCAGGCCGTGACCGTAAAAAATGTTGTCCCCCAGGACCAGGCAGACGGGGTCCTTCCCTACGAACTCCTTCCCGAGGATGAACGATTCG
>DATDQD010000074.1:0-7484 GCA_035292425.1 Bacteroidota bacterium | reverse complement strand
TGCCGGTGAGACCCTGGAGGTTGACCGAGAAGGAGTATGTTCCGTCTCCGCCCGTCACGACGCTGTCCGCGAAGATCGGCGTTGCCAGGACGACGGTCGCGTTGTTCAGCGGGAGCGAGTTCGCGAAGTCCACGACGTGCCCGGTGATCTGCCCGATCGTGGAACCGACGTCCACCTGCAGGAGGACGTTGCCGAGGTCCTTCGTCTCACCCTTGTAGCAGATGACGGTCAGGGTTTTCGTCTTGTAACCGTCCTTCACCGTGGTCAGGTTGACCGGCATGGAATCCCGGTCCACCAGGTCCGCGTACATGCGGAACTGGCCGTCGATGCCCGTCTCGAAAAGGTCCACCACGCCGGGGAGCGTGAGGAGGACGACCGCGTTCCGGATCGGGTACAGGGTCGAGCTGTCGCGCAGCACGCCCATCACCAGCGCCGAGGTGGAGAGGTCCACGCTCATGAGCACCGACAGGGTCGTGTCGGACACCGCCTCGAAGCTCAGGCTCTTGGGTAGGTACCCGGCCTTCCTCGCCGTGAGGTTGACGGTGTGGTTGGTGGAGGCGTTGAGGTTCACCTCGAATCGGAACACCCCGTCCACGCCTGTGGTCACCGAGTCGGTGTTGCCGGCGAAGTTGAGGTAGACGATTGCGCTCTGGATGAGTTCGCCGGTCCCCAGGTCCCGGACCGAGCCCTGGACCACCTTGTTCGCCCCGGTGTCCGTGCTCCCGTCGACCGGCGGAAGGTCTTCGCAGCCCTGCAATCCAAGCACGCCGAGCACGCCGAACAGGCCGAACACGACCGCGCAGAGGATCCTGAGAAATGTCAGTTTAGCTTTCATAGAAAATTCCTCGGTCATTGATGACGTTATCGTTCACCGTTACTTGTTGAATTCCTTCCGGTTATCCATCCGCTTGTCGTTGATCAGTTCCTGGACGGTCCTCGGATGCGGAATGCGGTCGCGGATCTGTTGAGTCAGCTCGGCCTTCAGCAGGATGATGAGCTCGTTCTTGGTCTTCACCGTGCTCTCGGAGCCGAAGATGTACCTCAGCCCGAAAAACCACCACGGTAAATCTTTGAGTCCGGGCACCCCCTCGCGGACTTCCTGTTCGAGAGTGGTGAAGAGCCCGCCGATGATCGTCTCTTCGCCATTATAAAGAAGCGCGTGCGTCTTGACCTGCGACCGGTTGATGGTCGGGCCGGGGGCCGCGTCGCTCTGTTCGATCGTCATGTCGAGGTAGATGAAGTCCGTATCCGACTGGGTGTACACGATCGGCGTCACCTCGATGATCGTACCGGTGGAAACCGCCTGGTTGATCGTGTTGCCGGCGATGTCGCGGGTCGAGATATAGATGTCCTTGCCCACCTGGATCCTGCCCTTCTTGCCGTTCCGGACGGTCACCTCGGGGCTCGTGATCACCTCGCCCATGCCGGTCGAACCGAAGAACTTCACCAGGAGGTCGATGTTGGCGAACGTGAACTCCGGAGGAGAGGAGATCACGCCGATCGCCTTGTCGAGAGCGGGGATCACCTGCGAACCGCGCCCTCCGCCGCCCGTGCCCGACTGGTTGGGGGGCACCGGAGACGCCGTGTCGCCGAGGCCGATGCCCGTGGCGAGGTAGCCGTTCAGGGTCGGTTCCTTCGTCTTCGAGCGGAAGAAATTCCAGCTCACTCCGTAGTCCTGAAGTTTCGACACGTCCGTCGCGAAGAAGACCGCGGAGATTTTCACGTCCCGTGCCTCGAGCGTCGGGGGCGGTTCGGTGGGCACTCCGCCCTGGCCGCTCAGGAGCGGCGAGGCGCCCTGCTCGATGATCTGGATGAATTCCGGTTCCTCGATGTAGGTCAGCCCCGCGCGGGCGAGGATCATGTCGAGGGCGTCGCGCCAGTGCTGGTTGACCACGTAGACGTTGATCGGGTTCACCCGTTTTTGCAGGTCGATGATCAGCTTGCCGGCAAACGTCCTGCTGAGCTCGTTGATCACCAGGAGGGCCTGGTCCATCCGCATCGACGAATCGAGCGAGATGATCTCCTGCGGGTTGACGTATCCCTTCGTCCGCAGCCGCGCGTCCCGGGCCTGGCCAAATCCGACCTGGACCGACGTCACCAGTACAACAAACAACAGAATGTGGATTTTCATGGATGCTCCGTAATTGGTTCTATTTAATCGGTTGACCTTGCCGGATCTTCAGAATAAACTTCTCCGCGACCCCGCCCTTGTTGAGCAGACATTCGATCATGCCGTCGTTCGGCAATATCTTCGTGACATAGCCGAGGTAGACGGCGGTGCCCTCTTCCAGGATGTGCGACTTCTGGTTCTGGTCGATGATGAAGGCCTTGCCCGGAATGACCGCCTTCAGGTCCGAACGCTCGATTTCGATCTCGTCGGGCTGGGGCGGCGGAATTTCCCGCATGATGAGCGGATAGAACGGATTCGACTTCAGGTTCGCGGGCGTTCCCACCTTCGGGGCCGGGGCGTTGTTCAGCTCGGGCAGGTTGGAGTAGTATGCCTGAAGCTCCATGTCGAAGAGCACGAGGATCTTGGTGGTCTTCGTGTCGGGACTCTTTGCCTCGTACCCGCGCAGGGTGAGGTTCGAAATCTTGAAGAGCCGGCGTCCGCTTTCGCTGTACCAGATGAACTTGTAGAGGTTCTGGTACGCGGCCTCGCCCTTGAGCGTATAGACGTTATACCCGTAATTCTGGAAATCCTTCGGGCCGACGTAGGTCATGTCCATCTTCACCTCGCCGCTCAGGTCCATCGTCCGGTTGAAGTAGCCGTACGTTTCGCCGGTGATATCCTTCGCCGGGACTTCCTTGTGCCGGGTCTCCCAGCGCACCTTCACGTCCTCCAGGAGCGCCGTCGTGGTGTTGTACTGGTTCGCCAGGTCGGGGGTGTTCTGGAGTTCGTCGTTCAGTTTGTTGATTTCCCTGTCGACCTTCTCCAGGCTCTTGGGAATGTTGTACCAGGTGACAAATCCGCCGGCGCCGCCGATAAGCAACAGCACGATTCCCAGGATGACGGTATTTCGTATGGTGTATGACACGGTAATCTCCGGTTCTGTTAATCGATGATTGTTTTATTGTTTGGGCGCCGCCGCGCCGGGGGCCGTCCCCGTTGTCTTCGCCAGCTCCTCCGGAGGCACGGCGATGATGAAGTTATACACCGGCGGGGAGTTCTCCCTGATCTGCTTTACCTCGACCTTCGTCAACATCGCGTTTTCGAAGAGGGCCGCGATGCGCGGGATCCTGTTCCTGGAGATCGAATAGCCCTGGATGCTCGTGGTGCCGTCGGGCATGCCCTTCATCTCGGTGATCCAGAGCGAGCCGATGTCCACGACGCCCTTGGTGAGCGCCTCGACGATCTTGTTCCAGCGCTCGGCGCCGGGGACGAGCGAGTCGTAGGTCGCCAGCGCCGTGTTGTACCGGGCGACCTGGTCGTTGAGGCCCGCGATCTGCTCCTTGATCTTTTCGTTCTCGGCCACCTTGGTCTGCAACTGCGTCAGCGTGTGGTTCTTCACCTCCACTTCAAGCTTCAGCGCGCCGTACCGGCTCGTGAAGAGAAACGTCGAGAAGAAGATCGCCGCGAACAGCACGTAGCCGTGCCAGGCGAGCTTGAAGGTCTTCTGTCCCTCCCGGACGTCGTCGGGGAGCAGGTTGATCGGGTAGAAGGCCTGCTTCTTCTCATCGAGGATCTTCCACGCGGTCGCGATCGCGACGGCGTATTCGGGGATCTGCTCCTGGGCCTCGGGGGGCAGAGCGGTCGTATTCAGCTGGGGGGTGCGCATGTACTGCACCTCCACGTCGGCCAGCTGGTCGCGCAGGAACGAGTCGAAGCTGATCCGCCCGCACTCGCCGGCCAGCAGGACGCGGTCGATCCTGGGGATCGCCATGTTGTCCTGTTCCAGGAGGAGACGGCTGTACACCGTGTTCTGGACGTTCGGGGTGTCGTAACCCTCGCCGATAATCGGAGCGAAATGGAAGAAGTCGCTCCCCTTCATGAAAATCAGCCTCGTGAACTCCACGCCGATGTAGATGATGGCGGTGATGTCGTCCGGGTTGAAGGCGTAATTGGCCCTCGCGAGGTTGAGGAGCGCCACGTCCGAATCCTCGATCAGCGCGATCTTCGGAAGGCGCTTGCCGAGGAACGGCTTCACCTCCTCGAGGAGGCGCAGCATCGTCATGCCGTCCTCGCGGACCACGCACATCAGGTTTTTGTCCGTGCCGTGGAAGAAGTCGATGCTGTCGAGCGTGGGCTGGACCGGGCGCACCACCCGCAGTTCGTCGGCGACGCGCTGCTTCAGCTTCTTCCCCTTCAGGCCGAAGTCGCTCTCCAGGGAGTGGTAATAGATGCTCGGTTCCGATACGGCGTATCCCAGCACGTAGCCCGATGTGGGATACTTCGCTATGACCGACAGAAGGACGCTGTTATTGTCCGTGACGGCCGCGGCGTCCGCTTCGGAGGAGGTCGGCAGGGCGAAGGTGTCCGGGCCCTCGCTGAGCTGGCTGAGCTCCACCGCGGCGGCCCGTCTCTCCTCCAGCTTGGCGGCGAGCGTGGCCGACTGCAGTTCGTCGATCACCACCTGCCCGTGGTGCAGCGACAGTTTCGCGAGCTTCAGCTCGTACCCGTCGGCGTACAGGCCGATGGCCGTGGTTTTACTTCCTCGTAAGGATGCCATATCGTTCCTCTGTGAAGTGTGAAGGGGTGGCGTTCATCAGTCCGACGCGACAAGGTTCAGGAGCTGCTGCAGCCTGCGCTTGTTGTTCGCGAAATTCATGGCCGTTTCGAGCGTGAGTTTTTTGGCGAGATACAGTCTCTTGAGGTCCTGCTCCATCGTGATCATGCCCAGCTCGCCCGATTCCGACATCATCTGGTAGATCTCGCCCGTGTTGTTGTTCTTGATGGCCGCGCGGACCGAGGGGGTGGCGATCATGACCTCTTTTGCGAGAACGCGCCTGCGGTCGACGCTCGGGACCAGTTTCTGCGAGATGACGCACTGGACGACGTCCGCCAGGCGGTTTCGCACCCGTTCCTGCTCGATCGGGGGAACCTCGCCGATGATGCGGTCGATGCTCTCCACCGCCGAGGACGTATGAAGGGTGGAAAATACCTTGTGCCCCGAATCGGTGATTTCCAGGGCCGTCAGGATCGTGTCGGGATCGCGCAACTCGCCGATGACGATGATGTCCGGGTCCTGCCGCAGGGCCTGGACGGCGCCGTCCTTGAACGACAGCACGTCGCGCCCCACTTCGCGGTGCCTGACGATGCAGCGGTCGGATTTATGCACATACTCGATCGGCGAGGCGATGATGACGCAATGGCCGTCGACCGTATGGTTGTTCGCGTCTATGATAGCGTCGAGGGTGGTGCTCTTGCCGGAGCCCGTGATCCCGGTAACGAGGATCAGGCCTTCCTTCGTGTGCTGGAGACTCACCACCCGGGTCACGCTCGGGTGAAAACCAAAACTGCTGTACGAGCGGATCGTCTGGTTGATCGCCCGCATATTCAGGGCGATCTGGTCCAGGTCGAAGTAGACGTCGGCGCGAAACCTCAGCATCGTCTCCCCGTCCATGATGGTATAGGAGAAATCGAGGTTCCTGTTCTCGTACAGGAACTGCCGCTGCCGCTCCATGAGAATGGATTGGATGAGGACGTTACATTCGTCGAGGTTGAAAGTGGGTAAATCGGGATCCGGTTTCTTCGAACCATAGATACGATACCATATCTTGCCATGGGCGCCGTAACCCCCGAGGTCGATGTCAGAGGCCACGATAGCCGACATTTTCAACAGAAAGCTGTCGAAGAAGCCTTTAATGAAGGTCCTCTCCTCGGGTGATTGCCGCGAACAAAGGTTTCCGATAAGCATCTGCCTTTCAACGCCGAGCGCAGTGTCCGGAATATTCGCGACAATTTCCTGGATGACCGAGGTGGCTTCTTCCACTTATCTGCCTGATCTAAAATTCTACTTTAACTAAAGGTATTTATTTAACTATTAAATTGGGGGGAAATATAGAAAAATCCCCGCGATATGTCAATAGGAACGTTTTAAGTGCGTGTGTTATATCACATACCCTTCACGAATACGCAAAAAAAAATACCCTGAAAAATTGCGAATTTTCAAGGTATTTAATCCCGGACAAGCGATTTCTACAGGTCATTCGTACCAGCGGACCACCCTGTACACCTGTAACTTATTGATATATTTAGCCATTTCGAGGGCTTCACTGCTGTAAACGGCAGCGCTGTTCCCTTTCATCTCGAACTTACCGCCGCTGGCTGCCGACATGATCAAGCCGCCGACGACATCCGGTGTGCCGGTGGCAAATTGGACATCGATGGTCGTTTCCTGGTAGGCGATGACCAGCCCCCTGAATTTAAACGTACCGGCCAGCGTAAGACTTCCCCTCACCAGGAGGATGCCCCATCCGTCGATATTTCCCGTGAACTTGACGTCCCCGTCGCAAAACACGATCCAGGGAGTCACGGGCGAACCCCAGATCATGTTTGATCCGTAGACGCCCGTCGCGAACAGGCGGTCCGCCGCGGAGATGTACTCGTCAACATACGCCCCCGGATCGGCAATCGTTGTATCGTAGACGGCGTCCTGAGGGGTTCCGTCGATTTTACTTGCGTACGGGGCCGCATCCGCCGTGTCAGCGGCAGTCAAAAATCCCACGCCCGGTTTATCCTTCGCGCTGGGCGGCAGCAGCAGGCCCGCCATCGTGTGATCGCGACCGTCGATCTGCGGGTTTCCATTCATCGAAAAATTCACATTCGGCACCCTCAAACCCACCGCCTCTTGGATGATCGGGAACGGAACCGGCTTGCGATGGAGCCGTAATCGCATGAGTCTCGTGGTATCCATGAAAGTCGAGGTCGCCGTCAGGTCGACTGTATCCAGCGCCGGAAAGAAGGGGTAACTCATGCTGACGGTGGACGCACCCCCCATGATGTTCGTCTGCAGATGTCTGGTCGCGACGAAGAGGGAATCGTTCCTGTCCAGGGCCCGCAGGGCCATGTTCACGGCCGTATGCGCCATGTTGCGCGTCATGGTGTATTTATCGAACCCCGCGACGTTCTCGATCGTCCCGGTCTTCGAGTTGTTCAGGCTGTACCCCACGATCCCGACCGTGAGCGACAACCCGATCACAATGATAATTGCCATTCTTCCCATTGGTCAACACCTACTGAAGATTTCGAGGATAAATGATTTTCTCGTAAAACGCGCCGGCGTAGGAGGAATCGAACGGCGACGGGCTCTCGAGGGCGAGATACACTTTTACGGCCCGGATGCTGTCGAGCATGGATCCCGTCACCGGCGTCGGGATGAGCGAATCCTCACGGTCGTAATACGTGAGCACGAACCGCGTCACGCTGTAACTGATCGACACTTGCGAGACGTTCTCGATTCTCAGCAGGTGCCTGTCGCGCGGGTTCTCCGACGTCGTCACCGGGGTGCCGAGGATATACTCTACGCTGTCCCGGGCGCCCGCGG
>DATDQD010000073.1:0-4856 GCA_035292425.1 Bacteroidota bacterium | reverse complement strand
CGGCGGCCGCGAGCCCGAACAGAAGGAGGGGATTGAGAAACGTCATGCGGGGAAGTCAGCCATCACTCCTGCAAATACCACAAAAAACCGGAAAAAAGCAAAGCCATCGGGGACGAAATGGTTTTTCGGCAGGCACTTGCGTATATTGCTGTCGCTTCGGGATGTAGCGCAGCCCGGTCAGCGCGCCTGCCTTGGGCGCAGGAGGTCCCGGGTTCGAATCCCGGCATCCCGACGATGACCCTGCCACACTGATATGAAATACCGTGCATTGATTTTCTGGAGCATCGTGGCGGTTACATTACTGCTGAGCGCGCTCGCCTGGGACAGGATCCCCGACACCATGGAGTCCCACTGGAACGTGCGCGGGGAGGCCGACGACACCATTCCGAAGTTCTGGGGGCTCTTCCTGATGCCGATGGTCCTCGCGGCGATGGTCCTGCTCGCGCTCCTGATCCCCCGGATCGATCCCCTGAAACAAAACATCGCGCTCTTCAGGAAATACTACGACGGGTTCATGCTGATGGTACTCCTCTTCATGGTCGTCGTCCACATATTTCTCATCCTCTGGAACATGGGGACGAGGATCAGCCCGAACGCCATCTTCCCCCCGGCGCTCGCCGTGCTGTTTTACGCCATCGGCGTCCTCTGCGGCGCGGCGAAGAGGAACTGGTTCATCGGCATCCGGACGCCCTGGACCCTCAGCAGCGACGCGGTCTGGGAGAAGACCCACCGGAAGGCGCGGGTGCTGTTCAAGGTCGCCGCGTTCCTCATCCTCGCGGGGGCACTCCTCGGCGAATACACCGGTTACGCCGTCCTCGTGACGATCATCGGCCTGGTGTTTTACCTGGTGATCTACTCCTACCTGGAATACCGGCGCGAGCAACAGTCGCATCCCTGACTGCGGGCCCCCCACCTGCCGGCCCTGATCCCCCGCCCAAACCCGAATTCCCCGCCCGAACCCGAATTCGCCGCTCCCGGACGTATTACCACACATTCCCTGCCATGTGCGTGGCATCATGGAGGGGTTATCCGATATTGCATCTATTAAACCATTTCCTTACCTTGCCACCACAAAATTTACCGGTATTTCTTACAGGAATCTCAAATGGCAGAAAAAAGTCGGGTCCTGATCGTTGACGACGAGGAATCGCTCCGCACAATCCTCAGCAGCGAGCTTGCCGGGGCCGGCTACGAAGTGGCCACGGCATCGGACGGAGATGAGGGGATCAAGGAGATCAAGAACAGGAAATACGATCTCGTCCTTCTCGACATCAAGATGCCGAAGATGGACGGATTTGAAGTTCTTAAGTTCGTCAAGAAGGAACACCCCGCGATCAAGGTCATCATGCTGACCGGCTTCGCGGACCTGAAAAACGCCATTGAATCCAAGAAATACGGCGCCGAGGATTTCGTCAGCAAACCTTACGACCTGGTCGACCTCCTGACAACGATCGAACGGGTCCTGAGCGAGTAAACGTCCGCACAGCAATGGGCCAGCGTTACCAGGTCCTCATCGTCGATGATGAAATCTCGCTGACCGAGCTCCTGCGCGAAGAGCTCGAGGAACTCGGCCTCTACGAAGTCAAGCTCGCCTGGGATGGCGCCGAAGCCATCAATCTTATTCAGAAAAGTCTCTACGACGTCGTCCTCCTCGACATGAAAATGCCCAGGGTGGACGGCAGTGAAGTGCTCAGGTTCATCCAGGAGCATTCGCCCTCCTCGCAGGTGATCATCCTCTCGCAGTACGCCGACCTCAAGATGGCGGTGGAGAGCACCAAGCTCGGGGCCTACGAGGTCCTGAGCAAGCCGTACGATTTCGACCAGGTCGAGCAGACCATCCGCCGGGCCATCGAGAGGAAAAAGCTCTCCATCGACAACGAACTTCTCAAGAACGAACTCTCCCGCAAGGCCGGGGCGTTCGAGATCATCGGCGGCGGCGAGGTCTTCCGGAAGGCGCTGGAAACCGCGAAACGCGTGGCCGTCACCGATTCGATCGTCCTCATCACGGGGCCGAGCGGGAGCGGCAAGGAGTTGATCGCGCACCTGATCCACACGTCCAGCCCCAGGAAGGACCGGCCGTTCGTCCCGGTCAACTGTTCCTCCATTCCTGACACGCTCCTCGAGAGCGAACTCTTCGGGCACGAGAAAGGTTCGTTCACCAACGCCTACGCGGCGAAATCCGGCCTGGTGGAAGTGGCCAACGGGGGAACGCTCTTCCTGGACGAGGTGGGGGACATTTCATCCATCATCCAGCCGAAGATGCTGAGGTTCCTCGAGACGGGCGATTTCCGGAGGGTCGGCGCCACCAACGAGATGAAGGCGGACGTGAGGGTCGTTTCCGCGACCAATAAAAATCTTGAGGAAGAAGTCCGGGCCGGCCGCTTCCGCGAAGATCTTCTCTACAGGCTGAACGTGATCACCATCCTGGTCCCTGCGCTCAGGGACCATCCCGAAGACATCCCCGCGCTCGTCGAGTTTTTCCTCCGGAAAAAAGGCTCGATGAAACAACCCAAAACGCTCACGCCGCGGGCGATGGAGCTTTTCATGGCCTACGACTGGCCCGGGAACGTGCGCGAGCTGGAACACGTGATCGAGGGCGCGGTCATCATGTCTCCGGGCCAGGAGATCGACATGGACGACCTCCGGATTGCCGACCGGCGTGGTTCCGCCGGCGCCGCGAACTCCGGGGTTCTCACCATCGAAGACATGGAGCGGGACCATATCGCCCGGGTCCTGAAGATGTTCGAGGGCAATCGGAAGAAAACCGCGGCGGCCCTGAACATCAGCGAAAAGGGGCTCTATCTCAAGATCAAGCAGTATTACCTCGAGGCCGAATAGGCCTGCACGCGCACCGGCCGGACCGCTCCGGCGGTTTGACTTTTCCCCCCCAAATTCGTAATTTTGGCCATCTCCAACGCGCCCTTGTTCCTTCTGCTGGACGGGGCGTTTCTTGTAATTTATCTGGAAACCTTCCCGATGACGATATTCAAGGGTGTTGACTATTACGACATGGAATCCCTCCTGAGCGAGGAGGAGGTCCTCGTCAGAAATACCGTCCGCGAGTTCGTGGACGAGCACGTCGTCCCGATCATCGAGAAACACTACCGCGCCGGCACGTTCCCGATGGACCTCGTCAAAAAAATGGCCGACCTGGGGATGTTCGGCTCGACGCTCCCCGCGAAATACGGCTGCGCCGAGATGAACAACGTCGCCTACGGGCTGGTGATGCAGGAGCTCGAGCGGGGCGACAGCGGGGTGCGGAGCTTCGCGTCGGTGCAGAGCGCGCTGGTGATGTACCCCATCTATACCTTCGGCTCCGAGAAGCAGAAGGACCACTGGCTTCCGAAACTGGCCTCCGGCGAAGCCATCGGCTGTTTCGGTCTCACCGAACCCGACTACGGCTCGAACCCGGGGGGGATGATCACCCGCGCCGTCGAAACCGCGGACGGGTTTGTTCTCAACGGCGCGAAGATGTGGATCACCAACGGTACCCTGGCCGACGTCGCCGTGGTCTGGGCGAAGATGAACGGCGTGGTGCACGGATTCCTGGTCGCAAAAGGAACGAAGGGCTTCACCGCCCCGGAGATGACGGGCAAACACTCCCTGAGGGCCTCGGTGACCTCGGAGCTGATCTTCCAGGACTGCCTCATCCCGAAGGAGAACATCTTCCCGAAGACCGAAGGCCTCAAAGCCCCGCTGATGTGCCTCAACCAGGCGCGCTACGGGATTGCCTGGGGCGCGATCGGGTCGGCGATGGCGACCTACGACACCGCGCTCGGTTACTCGAAATCGCGCATCCAGTTCGGGAAGCCGATCGCCGCGTTCCAGCTCACGCAGGAAAAACTCGCGCACATGGTCACCGAGATCACGAAGGCGCAGCTCCTCTGCCTGCAGCTCGGGCGGATGAAGGACAAGGGCACCATGCGGTTTCAGCAGGTGTCGATGGCGAAACGGAACAACGTCGCCATCGCGCTCGACATCGCGCGGATGGCGCGGGAAATGCTGGGCGCGAACGGCATCCTGGACGAGTACCCGGTGATGCGGCACTCGGCGAACCTGGAGTCGGTGAAAACCTACGAAGGAACGCACGAGATGCACACGCTCATCCTCGGCGAGGACGTCACCGGCATCGCGGCGTACTCCTGAAACGGCGGCTTACTCCCCCGGGGCGGCCGGGGGGCAGACGATTGACACCAACCGAGAGCGATATGGAAAAATTTCTGGGCGAAGGTTTGACATTCGACGACGTCCTGCTGATCCCGAGGGCGTCGTCGGTGCTCCCGCGGGAAACGAATCTCGCGACGAGGCTCACGGGCAACATCACACTCAACATCCCGCTCATGTCATCGGCGATGGACACCGTCACCGAGGCGGCGATGGCGATGGCCATCGCGAGGGAGGGCGGCATCGGCATCATTCATAAAAATATGCCGATCGGGGCGCAGGCCGAACAGGTGGACAGGGTCAAGCGTTCCGAAAGCGGAATGATCCTCGACCCGGTCACGATGTCGCCCGGGCAGACGGTGGGAGAGGCCCTCGAGACCATGCGCAAGTACCAGATCTCCGGCATCCCGATCGTTTCGGCCGCGGGGAAGCTGGTGGGGATCCTCACCAACCGGGACCTCCGTTTCCAGCCGAAGAGGAAGCAGAAGATCTCCGAGGTGATGACGGACCGCAACCTCGTGACCGCGCCCGTCGGGACGACGCTCGAGAAGGCCGAGAGCCTTCTCCAGCAGCACAAGATCGAAAAACTCCCCGTGGTGGACAAGAACGGAATCCTCCGGGGGTTGATCACCTTTAAAGACATCCAGAAGCGGAAGGCCCACCCCTCCGCCTGCAAGGACGCTCACGGGCGC
>DATDQD010000072.1:0-3885 GCA_035292425.1 Bacteroidota bacterium | reverse complement strand
AAATGTTCTCCTGAACGCGCTGAAAGAATACGAGGGGACGATCGTTGTCGTGTCGCACGACCGAGCTTTCCTCGACCCGCTTGTCACCAAGGTCCTCGAGTTCACTCCGGGGAAAATGCGGACGTTTCTCGGGACGGTATCGGACTACCTGGGCAAGAAAGACGAGGAGGCGAGGGCGGCGCGGAGCGGCGCGGGGAAAATCCGGTCAGCGACCGGTGCCGCACTCAACCATCCCGGCGCAGGTGTTCAGGGCGGCCGATCTGCGCGCCCCGAAGGCACGCACGGACGAGGCACGGAAGATGCGGATACTGCTGCGCCGCTCAGCGAAAAAGAGCGGAAGCGGTACGAAGCAGAACACCGGCAGAAACTCTCCCGCGAGCTCAAACCGTGGAAGGATAAACTCGCGGCGGCCGAAAAGGAGATCGCCCTGCTCGAATCGCGCGTCGCCGAACTCGAATCGAAAATGGCAGATCCCCAATCCTACAAGAACGCCGAAGTGGCGAAGGCGATGACCATCGAGTACCAGGGCGCGAAGCCCCGGCTGGAGAAGGCCTACGCCGAATGGGGTCGCTGCACGCAGGCCATTGATAAAATCACGGTGGGTGATGCCGGCCACCCGCCCGCCAATTGACTCTTCCACCGAATTTCTCTATGTTAGCCGCCGTACCCACGCCCCCAATTCACGGACCCCGATTCCCCGAATGATTCCATACCAGGAGGACCACATGAGCGCACTCACGCCGTTCCGAGATCCGATCGACCGCCGCATCTTTCTCTCCAAAATCGGCAAGGGCGTCGGCCTTGCCGCGCTCAGCTCGGCTGCGGTCGCGGGATGGCTCGACCAGCTGAACGCCGCGACGCTCAACGTTGCCCACCTCCCCCCCGAGGACGTCGCGATGAACGAGGACTTCTGGTTCGAGATCCAGAAGGAGTTCACGGTGATGCGCGGCATCACGAACCTCAACAACGGCGGGGTGAGCCCCTCGCCGAGGATCGTGACCGAGGCATTCGTGCGGTACACGTGGGAGCAGGAGGACCTTCCCGCCTACATCATGTGGCAGGTGCTCGAGCCGCAGGCGGAGACCGTCCGCACGGGCCTGGCCGACATTTTCGGCTGCGACAGCGAGGAGATCGCGATCACCCGCAACGCGTCGGAGTCACTCGAAATATTGCTCATGGGGATGGACTTCAAACCGGGCGATGAGATCCTCACCACAACCCAGGACTACCCGCGGATGCTCACCACGCTCCGTCAGCGCGAACTGCGTGAGAAGCTTTCCCTCAAGCTCATCAAGATCCCCATCGCCCCGAAGGACCCGATGTCGATCGCCGAGGCGTTCGAGCAGGGGATCACCCCGAGGACGAAGCTTCTGTTAATATCGCACGTCGTGAACATCACCGGGCAGATCACGCCCGTGAAGGCGGTCTGCGACATGGCGAGGGCGAAGGGGATCGAGACGGTCGTGGACGGCGCCCACTCCTTCGCGCATTTTAGTTTCAAGCAGTCGGACATCGGCTGCGATTATTTCGGGACGAGCCTCCACAAGTGGCTCTACGCGCCGAAGGGGACGGGAATGCTCTACGTGAAACGCGACAAGATCGCGAAAATTTGGCCGCTTATGGCCGCGGACAAAATGCAGGCGGACAACATCCGCAAGTACGAGGAAATCGGGACACACTCCGCCGCGATGAAACTCGCCATCGGCGAGGCGATTCTGTTTCATAACGGCATCGGGCCGAAACGGAAGGAAGCCAGGCTACGATATCTCACGAACTACTGGGCGAACCGGCTGAAGGACCTTCCGAACGTGCGGTTCAATACCGCCCTCGACGGGAAGCAGTCGTGCGGTATCGCAAACGTGCAGATCGAGGGAGTCGACACCGGAGCGCTCCAGGGCCACCTGATGAATAAACACAAGATTTTCACCGTCGGGATCATGCACGACGAGTTCCAGGGCCTCCGGATCACGCCCAACGTCTACACGACGTTGAAGGAACTCGACCGGTTCGCCGCCGTGATGACCGACGTATCGAAAAACGGTCTGCCGAAGTAATCCGTTACCGGGCGGCGTGAACCGGGAGGACGAGGTCGTGTCGAACCGCGCCAATGATACGGAGCCGGCAGGAAACCAATTGCCCCCGTCGGCGGTTATTCGTATATTCCAATGATTACGAAAGTCATTCTGCCCGCTTGTCTCGCCCTCCTGGCCGTTGCGCTCTATGCGTTTACGGGCGCGAATCGAAGCGAAGGGGCCGGGAAGCGGGACACTCTCCAACTGATCGATACTATGGAACTGGCGACATTCGGCGCCGGATGCTTCTGGTGCGTCGAGGCGGTGTATGAAAATATCAACGGTGTCGAATCGGTCGTCTCCGGCTATTCAGGAGGGAAGCGGCCAAACCCGACGTATGAACAGGTGACGTCCGGCGCCACCGGCCACGCCGAGGCGTGTCAGGTCGCGTTCGATCCGTCGAAGGTGACATATACTGAACTCCTGGAAATCTTCTGGAAGACACACGATCCCACGACCAAAGACCGGCAGGGAAACGACGTCGGCACGCAGTACCGCTCGGTGGTTTTCTTCCACACCGAGGAGCAGAGACGGCTCGCTGAGCACTATAAGAAGAAGCTCGAGGAAGCACGGGTCTACGAGGAACCGATCGTGACCGAGATCGTGAAGTGCGATGCGTTCTATCCGGCTGAGAAGCATCACCAGAATTATTATGCCACCAATCCCGAACAGCCGTACTGCCGGTTCGTCATCCAGCCGAAGCTCGAGAAGTTCAACAAGGTGTTCGGCGGCAAGCTGAAGCCGAAATAGTGTGTTTATTTAATTCATCGTTGTTTCATTTTAATCAAGGATAGTTCACCATGCGCAATTTCATGAAACACCTGGTTCTGTCATTCGTTCTCGCCGCCTTCGCGATGATCGTCCCGGGCGCGGCCTATGCCCAGGCAAAGGAAAAACCGAAATCCGACCCGAAGGACGTCAAGAAGATTGTAAAGGTCATGACGATCGAAAACGGCGACACGACCATCACAGAACACGGCAGGATGGATTGCTGTTCCGGGAAGGCCGGCGCCGACAAGAAAGAATGCGACGGCAAGGACTCCTGTCCCATGCACAAGGACGGCGGCCACGGCAAGATGGAGATGAAAGAGATGAAGGAGATGCATGGGAAGACGGACATGAAGGAAGTGGAGGAGATGCATGGAAGAATGGACTCGAAAGAGATGAAGGCCATGCACGAAAAGATGATGAAGGAAAAGAAAGAGAAAGACGACGACGATGACGATGAGGAGAAAGAGGACGACGACAAGGACGAGGACGAGGATAACGACGACGACGGCGATCTCCTTCTCTAGGTAGACGGCCCGCTGTCCGGAGTTCTTCGATCGCTCTGGTGCCATTTGGGGCGGCGGACATCGCGAAGATGTCGGTCGCCCCTTTTATTTCACCCCGTCCGTTTTAGAGCCATGAACCGATTGCTCATCACGGGGCAGGAGCGGGCTCTTTGTTCCCGGCGTACCCGCGGCGTTGATTATTCCTGGATAATTCGCTACATACACCCATCAACCGACCGGGGGGACGGGAGCACCCCCACCCCCCGCCGGGATCATACCTGACCGTTCTCTTCCTCCGCAATTCCTTTGTCACGGGCGTGCGACCGCCATTGTTGCACACCGGCCGGATATCGCCCGCATTCTGATGTCGACGCCAACCTGAGAGAGGAGGTCCGCCTGCGAAAACTCCGTTCAGCCCATTCCGGTTGAGGTGACAGGGGGAAGGAAGGATGCGATCTTCCCGACGGCCCTCTCGAATGCGTTTGTCTTTGATACCTCGTACAGAGTTGTCGACACGCTGGAGAACGGGAGGGGATTCT
>DATDQD010000071.1:0-11954 GCA_035292425.1 Bacteroidota bacterium | reverse complement strand
GCTCTCCACGAAACGCCGCTGCCCCTCGGCGTAGATGGTGTCGAACGCGAGGGAGGATTTCCCCGAGCCGCTCACGCCGGTGAAGACGATCAGCTTGTTGCGGGGGAGTTCGAGGGAGACGTTCTTCAGGTTATGCACACGCGCCCCCCGGATCACGATGGGCGCCTTCGGCCGGTCCGCGGCGGCGGGGGCCCCGGTCCGCGCTTTGCGCGCGGCCGGTTTTTCCGTCGTCGGGCGGGAGGGCTTTACTTTTTTCGGATCGGCAGTGACGATTTTCATCGGACAGATTATAATGTACGTCCTAGATCATCCAAAAAGCAAGGACTGACGAACCACAGTACTACCGTAGGAGATCGGGATGAAGACGGGATTCAACGATGGATCCCGACAGAGTTCAGGAAGGGAATCGTAAGACCGCTGCGGTCATGGTAATCGACGAAGGGTTTGGATGTCGCTCTCAATTTTTTTGGCTTTTTCGCTCCCCCGCGGGAGCAATTGCAGATGGCGCGAGAGGATATCGATCGCCCGCTGTTTATCCCTGCGTTCAACATAGATCGACAGTAACTGCTCATAGCCGTACTCCAGGGATGGATTTAGCTCCAGGGCACGCAGGAGTGAGCGTTCAGCGAAGTCATTACTGCCGAGACGGCGATGAATTATTCCCTCCAGACCAAAAAAATCACTCCGGGTAGAATCAATCCTGATGCAGGTACGGATTTCCGACAGGGCTTCCTGGAACCGACCGAGGTCGTAGAGGACCGCGGAATGCATACGCCTGAGATCGATATTCATGTATTCCACAGCCAGAAGTTCGCTGATCACCTGATCGACCTTCTTGAATTTTCCTTTCTTCTGCAGTAACACGGTAATATTCTTGAGAAAATTACTCACCCGCGAGCTCTCGGGCACCCCCGCCAATCCGTTGAAAAGTGTTGAGTCGAAACGATCGCTTCTCAATGAATCGGGGTATCTGTAAAGCCACACCGCGGGGCCTGATTGATTCCCGGTGGGATTGATTTCATATATCCTTGACCATGACTGCTGCAATGTTTGATAATATTTCAACATGGGGGCGTATCGTTCGGGATCCAGCCGGTATCGGGCGTAGTCGTAATCTGAGGCGACGACGAGGTCGAAATCTTCATACCATCCCGGATCATAGAAGGCCGCGACTCTCTCGGGATTCACCGGGAGAAATGGTATCGGTAGGATGTCGAATTTCCCGGGCGGGAATCCGATACCATAGGGGGGCGTGGCAATGATCGAATGATCCGGGATGTTTCTGAATACCCACTCCTTGGCAATTGTCCTCGTATCCGGTAACCCGGCAGATTCGTGATATTTTCTGACCGACGTTAATTGATGTAGACCCGGAAAGAGCACAATCCCGAAAACAGTCAGTGCAGTCGGAATGAAGGTCGCCTTCCTTATGGTGGATCCTGATGTTCGCAATCTGTCTGCAACGATTTTTGAAATGTCAATTATTCCAATGGAACCTGTCAGAATCAACGATGGAATGATCGGCAGGATGTACCGTTCGGCCCTCATTTCCCAGGTCGATAAAACAGCGGCATAGATGATCGGAAAAATAAGATAGACCCCGTTTTCTCGATCACGGCGAACGATGATTTTGACAAGAGCAAACAGGATCAGCAGGCAGAATACGAAACCGAGTACCTCCGGCAAAATCTTGAGGAGATAGAACGCGAGCGAGTTTTGATCGGTTTGAATCCCGAGATGTCCGGAGGACATGTGATATTGTTCAAACCCAAAATCGGTCAAAAACTGATTGTAATCCATCACGATAAAGGGATTGAGAACGAGAAATGTCGCCGCAGAAACACCGAACGCATAATAGAGTCTGATATCCCTCAACGCTGTGCCAATTTGATCTGTTTTATTTACTCTCAGGAAATGAACCGCCAGGAGCGCCGGCAGGAGCATCGCGCCGGTATATTTTGTTGATGCTGCGATGCCGATGATGAATCCCGTCATGACGTATTGTTTCAGGGAAGGCGATGTGTATAACTGCCGCAGAGAGACGATCGCCAGCGTCGTAAAGAACGCCAGGGGCGTGTCAACATTGACGAGATGAGACTGCTGGATGAGCAGGACGTTGATCGCCACCAAACAAGACGCGATCAGAGGAAGAAATTTTTCTCCGGCGACTTTCGCAGCCCGATATATCAGGATGACCGTCCCCAGGTCGAATAAGACGGTGATGGATCGGGCGATGAGGATGAAGGATTCTGGATTCGATTGAAAAGCCGCGGAGAATGCTGATAGGTTCGGATACCAGCCCATGACACCCCCGACGAGGAAATGCAGGCCCTGGACGACGAATTGGATATAAAAAGTTAGGGCGGGGTAGTTGAAAAAATGCGGGTTAAAATCAAATCCTGCTCCTCCCCAGTTCCAAAAATTCCACGCTCTAAAAAAGGGAGTGGCTTCTTCATAGAGCTCCGGCAATCCCCAGTCGATATTCCAGATCCGAAGGCCGAGTGCTATACCGAGTATTGGGAGAAGGATGTAATCCCGCCGGGAGGACTCAGAGACAAGATTCATCGGCTACCCTACTCTCGCGGCTCATATTGAGAGATTCCTTATAGACGGGTTCCTTTCAACTCGAGGATAACCCACGAAAGCCTGGCTCCGTACTGTCCGAGTTTCTGTCTACCCTGAAATTCGGATGAATGCATATCACCTCATCATTTTACCCCGATCAGGCGGAGAGAATAAAAAGTTGGCGACTTCGTACCAGCCTGCAGGGCAGTGGACTCGCGCCAGGGACCTGCTCAGAGCATCCCGAACATGAGCGTCACCGTCGCGGCGATCTGGGACAGGGTGGCTTCGCCCGTCTCCTTCCCCATCAGGTTCAGGAACTGGTATTTGACCGATGTGTCGAAACTGCCGAAGGCCGGGATGGTGAACTCCACTCCCGCGCCGATTCCGAGCCCGCCCCGGCTGAACGACGACGTCCCGCTCCCCTCGTTGTTGAAATTGATATAGAGGACGTCCGCGCCGAAATAGGGTTGAACCCCGGCGGACGGGATGGCGTATTCCACACCCGCGCCCAGGATCACCTGGTTGTCCGATTTGTCGGTACTCTTCTCGGGAAGGCTGTTGTACATGCCCGAGGCGACGATGTTGAACGGGAGCAGGCCGCCGATTCTTAATTTTCCGCCGGCGTGGTAACCGGTTTTGCTGGAGTCGCTCAGGTCGCCCGTCGGGAGCGACACCCCTCCCCCGAGGCCGAGGTCGAGCGTGACCGGCGATTGAGCCGACAGCGGGAAACTCACCAACAACAGGGTACAAACGAGCACGAGAGATCTGACCATGACGTTTCTCCTTTTGTTATTTTGACGATCGTTGAAATTCGGCGTGATATTCCTGGAGACTTTTCACGTCCCCCTTCTCCGACCGGTACCACCGCACGGCCTTGAGCGCGGCGGCAGCGCCGGAGACCGACGTGATGACCAGCCGGCCCTCTTCGAGCGCGGCCTTGCCGATCGCCTGCTCGTCGAAGCGGGACACTTCGCCGAGCGGCGTGTTGATCACAATTAAAATGTCGCCGTTCTTGATGTAGTCCACCACGTTCGGCCTCCCCTCGTTCGCCTTGTAGATCATCGTGTTGGCGATTCCGTTCTGGCTCAGGAAGAAGGACGTTCCCCGGGTGGCGTAGATTTTGAAGCCCGTATCGAGGAAGCCCCGCGCGGCGTCGATCATGCGCGGGTTCTTGTCATTGTTGTTGACGCTGAAGAAGACGCCGCCGGAAACGGGCAGGTTCCCGCCCGCGGCCAGCACCGCCTTCGCGATCGCCTCCCCGTAGGTCGAAGCGATCGACATGACCTCGCCGGTGGATCGCATCTCGGGCCCGAGGAAGATCTTGGTCTGGGGAAACTTGTTGAACGGGAAGACCGGCTCCTTCACGGCGATGTATTTCGGCTGGGCGTCCAGGTCGTACCCCAGGTCGGCGAGCGTCCGCCCCACCATGACCTTCGCGGCGATTTTGGCGAGGGGCACGCCCATCGCCTTGCTTATAAAAGGAACGGTCCTCGACGCCCTCGGGTTCACCTCGAGCACGTAGACGATCCCGCCCTTCTCAGCGAACTGGACGTTGATCAGCCCCTTCACGTTCAGCGAGAGCGCAAGTTTCCGGGTGAAGTCCTTCAGCTGTTCGACGATCTGCCGGCTTTCCGCCACCGGAAGGAGCACGGAGGTGCTGTCGCCGGAGTGGATCCCCGCCTCCTGGATGTGGTGGAGGACGCCGCCGATGAGGACGTCCTTCCCGTCGCACACCGCGTCCACGTCGAACTCCCGGGCGTCCTCGAGGAACTTGTCGATCAGGACCGGGCGGCCGGGGGAAACGTCCACCGCTTTCCGCATGTAGGTCCCGAGCGACTGGTCGTCGTAGACGATCTCCATCGCCCTCCCGCCGAGGACGTACGACGGCCTGACCAGCACCGGGTACCCGATCTTCGCGGCCACCGTCACCGCCTCTTCGGGGGAGGTCGCGGTCCCGTCGGCCGGATGCGGGATGTGGAGTTTCTTGAGGAGCACGCCGAATCGCTTCCGGTCCTCGGCGATGTCGATGTCCTCCGGGGAGGTCCCGAGGATCGTCACGCCCTGCGCCTCGAGAGATTTCGCCAGCTTGAGCGGGGTCTGCCCGCCGAAGGCGATGATCACCCCCTCCGGCTTCTCGATCTCGCAGATGTCCAGCACGTTTTCAAGCGTCAGCGGCTCGAAGTAGAGCTTGTCCACCTGGTCGTAATCGGTCGAGACGGTCTCGGGATTGCAGTTGATCATGATCGTCTCGAACCCCTCCTCGCCGAGCGCGAACACGCCGTGGACGCAGCAGTAGTCGAACTCGATTCCCTGCCCGATCCGGTTCGGCCCTCCCCCGAGGATCACCACTTTTTTCCTGTCGCTGACGGTGAGCTCGCTCTCGCGCTCGTAGGTGGAGTAGTGGTAGGGCGTTTCGGCCTCGAACTCCGCGGCGCAGGTGTCGATCGTCTTGTAGACGGGGAGCACGCCCTGCTCGGCGCGGAGGCGCCGTATCGTGATCTCGTCGGTCTTCCAGAGGTGGGCCAGCTGGCGGTCCGAGAACCCGTGGCGTTTCGCCTCGAGCAGTATGTCGCGTGTGACTTTCTTCATCTATACTTGGTCTAGCGGGGCTTGTGGGCTTCCTTTTCCTTCTGCTCCTTGCGCAGCGCCGCGTAGAGCTCGATCTGTTTCTTCGTGAGGATCTCCCTGGTTTTCACGTGCGCCGCCAGGTGGACGCCCCTCAGCGTCCCCCGCATCCTGCCGATCGACTCCGCGTCCTCCTCGATCGACTCCTGCTTCAGCATCCCGGAATTGAAGGCGTAATGGAGTTCCCCTTCGATCTTGACGATCATCTTCCCGATCGTCCGGGCCCTTGTCCGCATGTCCTCGAAGATTTCACGGACCTCCGCCTTCTGTTTCGCGGTCAGGGCGAGTTTCTCGGCCAGCTCCAGGACGTGCTTCGGCCCCGGGAAGCCGTTCGACTCGGCGTACAGCGCCATCCCGTTGCCGTCGCCGTTCAGGAGCGCCTCCCGGTCCGCCGGGATCTGGGCGGATAGGATCCCGGCCGCGCAGGCGATCATCATCAGGACCAGCATCATTCGTTTCATGTCATTCTCTCAGATGGTATATTCGCGTAATTCGTTTTCCACACCGATGATCTGCGCAATATTCTGGAGGAACCAGGGGTCGACCCCCGTGATGTCGTGAACCTCGGCGACCGACATCCCCAGCTGCATGGCGTAGCGCAGGTAAAAAATGTTGTCGGACCGCGGCGTGTGGAGCTTGGCCTTGACGGTTTCGAGGAGTTCCCGTTTCTGGTCGGGGGTCAGGTCCGCGGCGTCGAAGAGGTCCTTGCCGTCGGCGCCGAGCCCGTACCGGCTGTTCTCCAGTGAGCGGAGCGTTTTCTGGAGCGCCTCCTTGAACGTGCGCCCGAAGGCCATTGCCTCGCCGACCGATTTCATCTGCACGCCGAGCGTGTCGTCGGCGCCTCGGAATTTCTCGAAGTCCCAGCGCGGCACCTTCACCACGCAGTAATCGATCGTGGGCTCGAACGATGCGGGGGTCTTCTTCGTGATGTCGTTGGGGATTTCGTCGAGCGTGTATCCCACCGAGAGCTTCGCCGCCATCTTGGCGATCGGGAAACCGGTGGCCTTCGAGGCCAGCGCCGACGAGCGCGAAACCCGGGGGTTCATCTCGATCACCAGCATCCGCCCGTTCTCCGGGCTCACCGCGAACTGGATGTTCGACCCGCCGGTCTCCACGCCGATGGCGCGGATGATTTTTTTGGATGCGTCCCGCATCGCCTGGTATTCCTTGTCCGAGAGGGTCTGGGCCGGGGCCACGGTGATGGAATCGCCGGTGTGGACCCCCATCGGGTCGAAATTCTCGATCGAGCAGATGATGACGACATTGTCCTTCAGATCGCGCATCACCTCCAGCTCGAACTCCTTCCACCCGATCACCGATTCCTCCACGAGGCTTTCGTGGATCGGGCTGACGGTGAGGGCGTGTTCGATCTTCGGCCGGAACTCCCCGATGTGATAGGCGATCCCGCCGCCCGATCCGCCGAGCGTGAACGAGGGCCGGATGATGATCGGAAACCCGGTCGTCCCGGCGAATTCCATCGCCTGGTCGACCGTCCTGACGAAGGCGCCCCGGGGCGTCTCGAGGCCGATTTCCCGCATCGTCCTCTGGAAGAGCTCGCGATTTTCTGCTTTTTTTATCGCTTCCAGTTTGGCGCCGATCAGTTCGACGTTGTACTTCCGGAGCACGCCATTCTCGGCGAGGGCCACGGCGATGTTCAGCGCCGTCTGCCCCCCCATGGTGGGAAGGATGGCGTCGGGTCGTTCCTTCGCGATGATGCATTCCACGTAGTATGGGGTGATCGGCTCGATGTAGGTGGCGTCGGCGAACTCCGGGTCGGTCATGATCGTCGCGGGGTTCGAATTGACGAGGATGACCCGGTATCCCTCCTCCCGGAGGACCTGGCAGGCCTGGGTCCCGGAATAGTCAAACTCGCACGCCTGGCCGATGATGATGGGCCCGGCGCCGATGACGAGGATGGATCGAAGGTCGGTTCTTTTCGGCATTCCGCTGATAGAATTTTGAAAAGATATAAAAATTTCTTCAGACTTGCCAGAGGAACCTGCCCGCGGCCGTTGTATTTTTATCCGCAACTTGATACATTACTTTATCGACATGAATGGCAAACGCCTGAACGTACCTCTTCTCGCCGGGATCTTCTGCCTGGCCGCGGGCACCGTCGGGGCGGGACTCACCTACCGCTCGATGAGGACCGAAAACCTGATCCACGCGCGCACGGGGGTGCTCTCGGTGCCCTTCGCCGACACCCCCGCCACCGTCTCGACGCGTTTCCAGCCGTACCGGGACGGCGTTTACCGGGTCTATTTCGCGCTCCCCGCTTCTGGCGCGGACGGGTGTTCGTCCGAATCCCTGGCTCTGGACCTTGCCCGTCTCGACGGGATCATCGACATCGCCGTGTGGGAACCGGACGGCCGCGTCGTCCTGGCGCGGAGCGTCGGCCCCGGTGACGCGGCGGAGTTCCGCCCGGGAGAAACCGGGTGGATTCTGCTGGATTCCGTGACGGTCCCCGCGGCGCCCGAATCATCCTGGATCTTCGAGCTCTCGTACTGCCCGGGAACGCCGTTCGCGCCGACATGCCCCTGGACCGCCTTCCTCCTCCCGCCCCAGCAATTTGACATCGGCGAGTTCCTCAGGGAAGGGATCACGCTCCTCCTGGTGTTCGGGGGAGTGATGTTTTCCGGATTCATCCTCATCGTCGCGGGCGGCCGGAAGCGGGCGTGAAAAGAATCCCCTTCAGGAAATCGGACCTCTCGATCCTGCCGATCGCGAAAGCGCACACCATCCCCTCCGAATGGTACACGGCGCCCGGGTTTTTTACGATCGACCGCGAATGGGTCCTCTCCCGCTCGTGGCAGTACCTCGGGTCCGCCGCCGGCCTCGGACGCCCCGGGAATTATCTCTCGGCGGAGGTTGCGGGGAATCCCGTCTTCGTCGTCCGGGGAAATGACGGGACGCTCAGGGCGTTCTATAACGTCTGCCGCCACAGGGGCGGTCCGCTGGTCGTGGAGGAGGCCGGGGAGTGCGCGATGCTCCAGTGCAAATACCACGGCTGGACCTACACGCTCGATGGGATGCTCCGCGGGATGCCCCGGTTCGACAGGGTCGAGCTGTTCGACAGGAAGGACTACGGCCTGGCGCCGGTCGGGCTCGCGCAGTGGGAGGGGATGCTCTTCGCGCGCCTCGAAAAAGGAACGCCCGAGGTCGGCTCGGTTCTCGCCCGGGTCCACGAGAAAATCCCCCCCGGTTCGCTCGGATCGAAGCGATTCCACCGGCGCGTCGTCTACGACGTGTCGTGCAACTGGAAGGTCTACGTCGACAATTATCTCGAGGGGTACCACCTGCCCTTCGTCCACCCGGAGCTCTGCGATCTGCTGGACTACGGCCGGTACGTGACCGAGACCCACGACCATCTCTCCCTGCAATACAGTCCCTTCACGGGGAAGGAGACGGTCTACGGGAAGGGTGAAGGACAGGCATACTATTATTTTCTTTTTCCGAACTTCATGCTGAACATCCTCCCCGGCCGGCTGCAGGCCAAGCTGGTGGTCCCCGTCGCGCACGACAGGACCCGCGTGATCTTCGATTACTACTACGACGATGTCTCCAACCCCGCCGCCCTGAAAACGATTGACGACGACATCGCGTACAGCGACCGGGTCCAGAAGGAAGACATCGAAATCTGCGAGCGGGTCCAGACCGGTCTCTCGTCCAGGGCGTACGACCGCGGCAGGTTTTCGGTCGAGATGGAACAGGGCGTGTATCACTTCCAATCATTGCTCAGGAAGGCGTATCGGCGGATTGCGGGCAGGTGACACGTAGCGGCGATACCCACCCCCCCGGAACAGGCCGGCCGCTTTCAATTCTTGCGGAAATTTCGTACTTTTGCAGCAGATAACGATTATTCACGATCGCAGACTGCGGTGCCCGGCGAAAAATTCGGCATGCATCACTATACGGCGATAACCGAGGACATCAAGATCGAGGTCCGGCCCGTCTACATCGACGGCCAGTCCGACATCATGGCCCGGAAGTTCGTGTTCGCCTATTTCGTCAAGATCCGGAACCAGAGCAAGGAAAAGATCCAGCTCCTCCGCAGGCACTGGATGATCAACCACGGCGGGTACAGGATCGAAGAGGTGGAGGGTGAGGGCGTCGTGGGCAAACAGCCGGTGATCGCGCCGGGCGAATCGTACAATTACAACAGTTTCTGCATCCTTGAATCCTTCGAGGGCTCGATGGAGGGGACGTATCTCATCCAGAAAGAGCACGGGGAGTTCATCCGGGTCACGATCCCGCGGTTCACGCTGAGAGCGCTGGCCAACTGATGGCCCCCCCCATTCCGCGCCGTCCCGAAACGGCGCGATAGACCAATTCATGATTAAACGCACAGGCAGATCCCCTTCGGGGGAGAGAATCAATATTTCATCCGGCACGAAGTGGGAGCCGGTCGTCGGATATTCCCGCGCAGTGAAGGTCGGAAGGCGGGTGTGGATTTCCGGGACGACCGCGACCGACGAGACCGGCGGGATCGTCGGCATTGGCGACGCCTACGCCCAGGCGGTCCAGGCATTGAAAAACATCGGGAAGGCGCTTGCGAAGGCGGGCGGAACGATGGGGCACGTGGTCCGGACGAGGATGTACGTCGTCGACATCGCGGATTGGGAGAAGGTCGGGAAGGCGCACGGCGAGGTTTTCAATAAAATCCGCCCCGCCACGTCGCTCATCGCCGTGAAGGGCTTCGTCTCCCCCGACATGCTGGTCGAAATCGAGGCCGAGGCGATCCTGGACGGAGACGGATGAAACACCCCGCGGCAAACACCGGTTACGCGGGACACCCCAGGATCGGGATCCTCGGCGGGGGACAGCTCGGCAAGATGCTGACGCAGGCCGCCATGAACTTCGACCTCCACCTCTCGATCATGGACTCGAGCCCCGATGCCCCCTGCGGGCCCTACTGCCACAACTTCGTCGTGGGCGACCTGAACGACTTCGACGCGGTTTACGCCTTCGGCACTCAGGTGGATCTCCTCACCATTGAAATCGAAAACGTCAATGTCGGGGCGCTGAAAAAGCTCGGGGACGAAGGCATCCTCGTCTCCCCCTCCCCCGGGATCATCGGCATCATCCAGGACAAGGGGAACCAGAAGGATTTCCTGCGCGATAATCATATCCCCACTGCCAGGTTCGCCATCATCGACGGGGCGGACGACCTCCGGAAGTTCAACGCCTTCTTCCCCGCCATCCAGAAACTCCGCCGGACCGGTTACGACGGCCGGGGGGTCCTCAGGATCGACTCCGCCGCGGAGCTGGGGAAGGGCTTCTCCCGGCCGAGCATCATCGAGGAACTGATCGACATCGAGAAGGAGCTGTCCGTCATCGTGGCGCGCAGCCGCGCCGGCGAGATCAGGGTGTACCCTTCTGTGGAGATGGTTTTCCACGAGGCGAACCTGATCGATTACCTGGTGGCGCCGGCGGACATCGATCCCCGCGTCGAAAAGGAGGCGGAGGAACTGGCCGTCACCGTGGCCGGGAAGCTGGGCATCGTGGGGCTTGCCGCGGTGGAAATGTTTCTCTCCCGCGACGGGAGGGTGCTCGTCAACGAGATCGCCCCGAGACCCCACAACAGCGGCCACCACACGATCGAGGCGAATGTCACCTCGCAGTACGAACAGCACCTGCGGGCGATCATCGGCCTGCCGCTCGGTTCGACCGCGACCCTCTCCCCCGCCGTGATGGTGAACCTCCTGGGCGAGCCCGGCTTCGACGGACCGGTGGTGTACGAGGGCTTGAGGGAAACGCTCGCGGTCGAAGGCGCGAACGTTCATATTTATGGAAAGAATTCCACCAGGCCCCACCGGAAGATGGGGCACGTGACCATTCTCGATCCCACGCGGGAGGGCGCCATACGGAAGGCGCGTTTCGTCCGGGACACACTGAAGGTGAAAGCATGAAAAAGCCGCTCGTCGGAATCATCATGGGGAGCAAGTCGGACCTGGAGGTCATGAGCCAGGCCGCCGACATCCTGAGGGAATTCGGGATCCCGATCGAAGTCACGATCGTCTCCGCCCATCGGACGCCCGCGCGGATGTTCGACTACGCTTCGAAGGCGGCCGGACGGGGCCTGAAGGTCATCATCGCCGGCGCGGGCGGCGCCGCGCACCTCCCCGGGATGGTCGCCTCCATCACCACGCTCCCGGTGGTCGGCGTGCCGGTGAAGTCGAGCAATTCGATTGATGGATGGGATTCGATCCTGTCGATACTGCAGATGCCGAACGGCGTCCCGGTCGCCACCGTCGCGCTGAACGCCGCCCAGAACGCGGGCATACTCGCGGCGGAGATCATCGGAACCAACGATAAGAAGGTCGCCTCGAAGCTGGCAGCTTTCAAGAAGTCCCTCCGAATCAAGGTCGAAAAAGCTGCCACCGCGCTCGAGAAGGAAATCCTTCCGCCCCCTCCCCGGAAACGGGTCTGATCCGTCACCTTTGCATTCCGGGCCGATTTCCTTTTTCCTGCGTATTTCACCCCCCCCCGGGGTATCTTCCGATACCCCTCAGCCCCCTCCTCTAGCCTTCCGCATTGATTCTCACCCGTTTTTTTCACACTTTACACAAAGGTAACAACCGCACTACAAGGAGGTGCCTGACATGGTCAGAACCGCACGACTCCTCACAGTCCTCATCGTTCTTGCCGGCACCGCGACAGCCCAGAAGAAGTACCTCGTCTCGCCGGACCAGGAGATCATTCCGCTGAAACGGGGGGCCGATGTCGCCGCGACCATTCGCGGCCTTCGGGAGCGCGATCAGCGC
>DATDQD010000070.1:0-5352 GCA_035292425.1 Bacteroidota bacterium | reverse complement strand
AACAGCAACTGCGGCGCTTCGAGTCGGAGCCGCAGGTGAAACCGGGAACCGCGACGGATCTGCCCCGGAAAACGGATTGACAGCCGCGGCAACGAGCTCAGGCTGACCGACGTGGACGACACTCCCGGCCTGGCCTTCCGGTACGACACGCAGATCAAGCTCGCGGATTTCGGGAATGTTTCCTTCAACTTCGCGCGGACCGACCCCAGCTTCCACGCGCTCGCCGACAGGTTCGGAAACCAGACGACGAACATCAACTGGGCCGTCAACGCGAACCTGACCCTGGAGGATTTCGTGCCGAAGACCTGGAAGGGGACGAGCATCCCCTTCTCGTACTCGCACCGCGAACAGATCGTGAAGCCGAAGTACCTCCCCAACACCGACGTCGTCGTCGAGGAGGCCGCCCTCCTCGCGGCGAACCTGCACCAGGACACGGCCGGCGCCGCGCGCGAGACACCCGACCAGATCATCCGGAAGTCCCAGACCCTCCGGGTGTCCGATTCCTACTCCGTGCCCAACCTCAGGATCGGCATCCCCTCCGACGCCTGGTACGTCACGGAGACCATCAACAGGCTTTCCTTCGGTTTCAACTATAATACGGCGCGCGACCGCGACCCGGCCATCGAAACCAGGAACGCCTGGAGCTGGAACGCGAGCGTCAACTACGGCGTCACGATACCCCAGAAATTGTACATCCAGCCCTTCAAGGGGTTCCTCGGCGATTTCTTCCTCTTCGGGAGCTTCAGGGAATGGAAGATCCACCTGATGCCGATCAGCAACCTGACCGCCGGAATATCCGCCCAGCGGGGACGGACCTATGAGGTGACGCGCGCGTCGAACACGCTTCCGCGCGACACCAGGAGCCTCAGCGCGAGCAAGAAGGCGGGATTCACGTGGAAACTGACCGAGGGCGGCCTGCTGAACCTCAGCGGAAATTACAGCCTGTCGACCGACAGGAACCTGAACGACTTCGACAACGATTCGGTGGGAACGTCGTTCGGATCCATCATGAAGACCGTCCTCTTCCGCGGGACGGACCGGAGGTACGCGCAGGGCTTCAGGCTCAATTCGAAACCGCTCGTGCCGGATATCTTCAGCATCAGGAAATTTCTCGACCTGACGTTCAGCTACGACGCCAACTACAGCTGGCAGAACGCTTTCCAGAAGGGGGACATCGGCAAGAGCGCCGGCGTGAATAACCGCATCGGCTTCATCATGAACTTCAAGCTGAAGCAGTTCACCGACCCCTGGTTCGCCGACAGGGACGCGAAGAAACCCGCCGGGCCGAAGGGCGGCGCGCCGAAGGCCGGGGCGCAGGCGGCGGACACCGCGAAACGGGATTCGGCGGAGACCGCGGAAGCGGCGGCGGACACGGGGGAGGGGTTCCTGGGATCGGTCGGGAACGTCGCGCGGCTCTTCGTGAAGATACCGGTGCTCGATTACGACAACATCGTCTTGAATTTCACGCAGACGAACAGGTCCTCGAGCCCCGGCGTGGTGGGGTCGACCGGGTTCCGCAATTTCTGGGGCCGGCTCCCGTTCCAGGGATCGGTCCCCGAATACGGTCCGTCGCGCCTGTACCAGCTCGGCATCCTCTACGATCCCTCCGGCGAGCTGGACATCGGCACCAAGTCATCGTTCCCCTTCGTCCGGTGGTCGACCACCAGGGGAAGGCGGGCGGCCAACGCGGTGCTCACCAATACCTTCGGCCAGACGAACAACATTTCGATTAAAACGGACCGACCGCTCTGGACCGGCGCCAAGGTGTCGTTCGAGTGGAAGATCGGCTGGCAGTACTCGAAGACCACCCGCGATACGACCGATTCGTTCGGCAACCCGTCGACCATCTCGACCACGACCAGCGGAAGCATCGAACGGTCGTACCTGACATTCCCTTCGGTCCTGTTCTTCAAGTTCTTCAATACCAACCTGGAGAGCGTGGGGAAGAAATACGAAGAATACCAGGGATCGATGTCGCAGGAGGCCGCCCTGGCGAAGGCGTTCGAGGAGGGACTCGAGGCGCTGCCCTGGCTCGGCAAACTGTTCGGCAAGTACTCCCCGAGGGTCAACTGGTCCCTCAGGTGGGACGGCGTCGAGAAGATCGCGGGGATCAGGTCGGTGGTGGAGAGGATGTCGATCGACCACGCCTACAACTCCTCATTCCGGAGGGATTTCCGGGAAGTGATCGGGGTCGGCGAGCAGACCGACGTCGAAAGGATCACCTACGGGTTCGCCCCCCTCCTCGGGGTCAACGCCACCTTCAAGCAGTTCCTGAAGGGGAGCCTCACCGGGAACCTGAAGTTCAACAGCACGATGTCGTACGACCTCCACCTCTCGTCCACCAACCGCAACATCACCGAGGACCTGACGCAGGACATCCAGATGACGCTCTCCTACGCCCGGTCGGGGTTCTCGTTCCCGCTCTTCGGGGTGAATTTGTCGAACGACATCAACATTAGTTTTACGTACACGCTCTCGAAGAAGTCGCAGCGTCTCCACATGCCGAACCTGCTGACGACGAACCAGGAGGGGAACCCGCTCGGCGGCAGCACGAGGACGCAGATGGAGCCGAGGCTCAGGTACGTGTTGAGTTCCCGCGTCACGGCCGCCCTCTACTACCGGTTTTCCAGCATCGCGCCCGATGCCGAGGGGTCCTCGATCGTCGGGACGACCACCAACGAGGCGGGCCTCGACATCCATATATCCATCTGAGCAGTCCCGTCGTTGATTCTCTGAACCGAAATACGTACTTTACCATGAGGGTCTTATCATGACCGTGCACACCGCTTCCAGGGGACGCATCCTCTGGGTCGACGACGAGATCGACCTCCTCCGTTCCCACATCCTCCTTCTCTCCGAAAAAGGGTACCAGGTGGAGACCGCCACCAACGGCGAGGACGCCATCGAGATGGTCCGGAGGCAGTCCTTCGACCTGGTCTTCCTCGACGAGATGATGGCCGGGATGGGGGGGCTTCGCACCCTCTCCGGGATCAAGGACCTCCGCCCGGAGCTCCCCGTCGTGATGATCACCAAGAACGAGGACGAGGGGCTCATGGAGGATGCGATCGGGGTCAAGATCAGCGATTATCTCACGAAACCGGTCAATCCCAGCCAGGTCCTGCTGGCCTGCAAAAAATTCCTGGAACGCAAGAGAATCACCGGCGCCCAGGTGTCGCGCGACTACATCCGGGAATTCAACGACATTTCGATGACCCTCCAGAGTTCCCCCGGGTTCGTGGAATGGATCGACGTCCACAACCGGCTGACCGACTGGGGGCTCGAGATGGACCAGCACCCCGACCTGGGATTGAAACAGACGCTCACCGACCAGATCCGCGAGTGCAACGTGGAGTTCTCGAAATACGTCGAGAAGAATTACCGGCACTGGCTCGAGCAGGAGAAACGGCCGCCCCTCTCGATCGACGTCGTCGACCGGTTCCTTGTCCCGCACCTGCAGGAGGGAAAGCCGGTGGTCTTCTTCGTCATCGACTGCCTCCGCCTCGACCAGTGGGTGGAGATGGAAACCCTCCTCCGCGAGTACTACGACATCACGAGGGACTACCACTTTTCGCTCCTGCCCACCGCGACCCCCTACTCCAGGAATTCGATCTTCAGCGGGACCTTCCCCGACGAGATCGAGGTGCGATTCCCGGAGGTCTGGGCGGAGTGGGAGGACGACGACAACAGCCGGAACCGCTTCGAACACAGGTTCATCGACGCCCTCCTGGAGCGCAGGAAAATCCATCTCAAACCGGAGTCGAAGTACCTCAAGATCCTCGACGCCGAGTTCGGCCGGAGCATCGAAAACAACATCGCCTCGTACGCCAGGAACCCCCTCACCTCGATCGTCGTCAACTTCGTCGACATGCTCGCCCACGGCCGCTCGGACTCCCAGCTCCTGAAGGAGATCGCCCCCGACGAATCGGCGTACCGGTCGCTGACGACGTCGTGGTTCGTCCACTCCTCGCTCTTCGGCATGCTGAAAACGCTCTCCCGGCAGAAGGACGTCACCGTCGTGCTGACCACCGACCACGGCAGCATCCGGTGCCTCCGCGCGGTGAAAGTGATCGGCGACCGCGAGGCGTCGACCAACCTGAGGTACAAGTACGGCCGGAACCTGAAGGCGGACGAGAAGAACGCCATCTTCATCAAGAACCCGAAGGATTTCCGCCTCCCCAGCCGCAGCGTCACGCTGAACTATCTTATCGCCAAGGAGGATTATTATTTCGTTTACCCCACGGACTTCCACCGCTACGTCAACCAGTACAGGGACAGCTTCCAGCACGGGGGCGTGTCGATGGAGGAAATGATCCTGCCTGTCGCCACACTCACGCCGAAGGGATGACGAGCCGGATCACGCTGACACCGGCGGATTCGCCCGTCGTCGTGCATTCGATGTCGGAAGAGGAGACAGTCGCCGCCGGCGGGCGGCTGGGCCGGCTCCTGAAAGCGGGCGACGTCGTCGCGATCTTCGGGGACCTCGGCGCGGGGAAAACGCGCTTCGTCCGGGGGATCTGCCGCGCCCTCGGCACCGTCCGCGCAGCGTCCAGCCCGACCTTCACGCTCCTCCATGAATACCATGCCCCCGGCCTCGCCGTCTACCACTTCGATTTTTACCGGATCGCGTCGGCGTCCGAACTCGCCGGCATCGGGTTCGCCGAGTACCTGGACCGGGGGGACGGGGTCTGCGTCATCGAATGGGCCGACCGGGTGGAGCCTTTCCTGCCGGCCGACCGGTACGAGGTCAGGATGCGCGCCGGCGGCGGGTCCGGTAAGCCTGATCTGCGCGTCATCGAGATCAGCAAAGTAAGCGGGGCGGCCCGGTGACGCTCCTCGGGATCGACACCTCGACCGCCCTCTGCGCCGTGGCCGTCGTTTCGGACGGGAGGGTCCTTGCGTCGAAAACCGCCGGCGTTCCCCAGGCCCATGCCGAAAAATTATTGTCTATTATAGATGCCTGTCTCCTCGCCGCGGGGACCCCGGACCGGCGCCCCGATGCCGTGGCGGTCGCGTCGGGACCGGGATCGTTCACCGGACTGCGGATCGGTTTCAGCACGGCGAAGGGGATCTGTTTCGCGCGCGGCGCCGCGCTCGTCGCCGTCCCCACGTTCGACGCCTGGGCGTTCAACGCGGTGAAGGACGACAGGGTCCCGGCGGGGTCTTCCATCCTCACGGTCATGTCCGCCGGCAGGGAAGATGCTTACGCGGCGCTCTTCAGGCGCGCGGGGACGGGATTTGTGACGGAACGTGAGCCCGCGGTGTACGCGCTGCGCGATCTCCCGGCGCTCGCCGGCCGCCCGGGCGACGCGGCGATCATCGCGGACGACCGCGCGCGCGCGGCAGACTGGTTCC
>DATDQD010000069.1:0-11427 GCA_035292425.1 Bacteroidota bacterium | reverse complement strand
ATCGGCCTGATCCGCAGTCACTACGTGGGTCGCACCTTCATCCAGCCGGCGGAGGGCATCCGCCAGACGAAAGTCCGCACGAAATTCAATACCGTCAGGGGGGTGCTCAGGGACAAGGTCGTGGTCATCGTGGACGATTCGATCGTGAGGGGCACCACCTCGAAACAGCTCGTCAAGCTGATCCGGGACGCCGGGGCCAGGGAAATCCATTTCCGCGTGACATCGCCCCCGGTCAGATACCCCTGCCATTACGGGATGGATTTCCCGAGCACGGGGGAACTCATCGCCAACGTCAGCGGGGGGGACATCGAGAAGATCCGGGAGGAACTGGGGGTCGACTCCCTGGGGTACCTCTCCCTCGGGCAGCTGGAGGCATCCGTGCCGAGGGATCGCGGCCAGGACTACTGCACGGCCTGCTTCAGCGGCAAGTATCCGACGGCGATCGAGGAAAACGGTTCCAAGAACGAGCGTGATGTCTGAGCCGGGATGAAGGACCGGATCTGGACCCTGTCCAACGGCCTGAGCCTGCTTCGAATTCTTCTCGTGGTACCGGTCGGCATTCTCCTCGTATCGGGAAATCCCGATGACCGTCTTTACGCGGCCGGCCTGATCGCGATCGCCGTACTCACCGATTTTCTGGACGGCCTGATCGCCCGCATGAAGAACGAGGTCACGCTTTTGGGGAAAATCATCGATCCCGTCGCGGACAAGGTCGGGATCGGGGCCCTGGCACTCATCCTGACGGCGCAGGGGACGCTCCCCCTCTGGTTCACGCTGGCGGTCGTCGGCCGCGACCTGGCCATACTTGCCGCAGCGTACATTCTTTCGCGGAAGGGGGAGGCCATGCCCCAGTCGAACCGGACCGGAAAGTGGGCGGCAGGCGTCATGGGCATGACGGTGCTCATCGCCGTCGTCGATCCCGCGAACGGGAGCGGCGTCCTCGTGCCGTCCATCGCCGCCAGCGCCCTCATGATCGCCCTTTCCTCTATTTCATACGCGAAACGCTTCTCACGCTGACCGATCACTGACAGGAAATGCCTCCGTGGGTCTCCTCGACAAACTGAAATTATCCCGCCTCAGGGAAGGCCTTTCAAAAACACGCGAGTCCCTCTTCGGCAGGGTTGAGAGGATGCTCACCGCGCGTTCCAGGATCGACGATACCGTGCTGGAGGAACTCGAGGAAATTCTCCTTCGCTGCGACGTCGGCGTCTCCACCACCGAGACGGTCATCGCCAACATCCGCGACCGGGTGAAAAAGGACCGGTATGAAAACCCCGCCGAACTGAACGTCCTCCTCCGGGACGAAATCGCGAAACTCACGCTCCCGGCGGATGAGGGGAGTGCCGATCCGTTTACCGGTCCCCTGGCCGGCGCTCCGCACGTCATCATGGTCGTGGGGGTGAACGGGGCCGGCAAAACAACAACGATCGGGAAACTCGCCTCCCAGTACAAACAGTCGGGCAGGGCCGTCGTCATCGCGGCGGCCGATACCTTCCGGGCGGCAGCCAACGAACAGATTGAAATCTGGGCGCAACGCGCCGGCGTTCCGCTGGTACGCCAGCAGCACGGTTCGGATCCCGCGTCGGTTGCCTTCGACGCCCTTCAGTCCTCGAAGGCGCAGGGAGCGGACGTGCTCATCATCGACACGGCGGGGAGGCTCCACACGAAGGTCAACCTGATGGAGGAACTCAGGAAGATCGAGAGGGTGCTCAGGAAGATCGATCCTTCGGCGCCGCACGAGGTATTGCTGGTGCTCGACGCGTCCACCGGGCAGAACGGCCTCGCGCAGGCCCGAGTGTTCGCGTCGGCCGTGGCCGTGTCGGGCATCGTCCTGACGAAACTCGACGGTACGGCGAAGGGAGGGATCGTCCTCGCCATCAGGAACGAGCTGGGGATCCCCGTCCGGTTCATCGGGGTCGGGGAACGGATCGACGATCTTCAGCCGTTCGACGGGATGATGTTCGTGGAGGCCCTCTTCCAGAAATGACGCCGGCCCTCACATGGTCGGTCGTGGAACTCCGGCTGAAACATGTCTTCACGATCGCCCGCGGCTCGAGGAGCGTCGTGCCGACCGTGATCGTGCAATTATCCCATGATGGAATCACCGGGTACGGCGAGGCGTCCCCCCTCGCGAGGTACGGGGAATCGGTGGACACCGTCGCGCGGTTTTTGGGCAGGGTCGGCCCCGCGGTCCTCGGCGATCCGTCCGACCCGGACGCCCTGCTGGACCGCGTCGGGAGCCTCGAACCGGGGAACGCCTCGGCGAAGGCGTCGGTGGACATTGCGATCCACGACTGGATCGGGAAACGGCGGGGGGTCCCGACCTGGAAATATTTCGGGATCGACCGCCCGGACGCGCCCGCATCGTCCATCACCATCGGTATCGACTCCCCCGGGGTTGTGGAGCGGAAAGTCAGGGAGGCTGACGCCTTCGGGATTCTGAAGGTCAAGATGGGCGTGCCGGGCGACAGGGAGTTTATCCGGACCGTCAGGAAATTCACGTCGAAACCGCTCCGCGTCGACGCGAACGAGGGATGGAAGACGAAAGAAGAGGCCCTCGAGGCGCTCCTCTGGCTGAGGGATCTGGGGGTGGAACTGGTGGAACAGCCGCTGCCCGCCGGAAACCCGGACGCGGTGGCCTGGTTGAAGGCGCGAGCGGGCATCCCGCTCTACGCCGACGAGGACTTTAGCCGGCACGACGACCTCGGGGCCATCGCCGGCGCATACGACGGAGTCAATATCAAACTGATGAAATCCACGGGTCTCAGGGAAGCGAGGAAGATCATCGGCACGGCACACGGGCTCGGATTGAAAATTATGATCGGATGCATGATCGAAACCTCCGTCGGGATATCGGCGGCAGCGCAGATCTCGCCGATGGCGGACGTGACGGACCTCGACGGTTGTCTCCTGGTGAGCAACGACCCTTTCAGGGGGGCGGTTGCGCCCGACGGCACGATCCGGCTGAACGATCTGCCGGGGATCGGCGTCACGAGGGAGGCGCGATGACCGCCGCGGATTCCACCATCCGGGTACTGCCGCCCGACCTGGCAGACAAGATCGCCGCCGGGGAGGTGGTGCAGAGACCCTCTTCCGCGGTGAAGGAACTGGTGGAAAATTCACTCGACGCCGGGGCGCATTCGGTCACGGTCGTGCTGAAAGACTCCGGAAAAACCCTTCTGCAGGTTGTGGACGACGGTTCCGGGATGGGCTGGGAGGACGCGCTCGCCGCATTCGGACGGCACGCCACCAGCAAGATCTCGCGGAGCGAAGATCTCGCCCGCATCACGACGCTCGGGTTCAGGGGGGAGGCGCTCGCGGCGCTCTCCGCGGTTTCCGCCGTGGAATTGAAGACCAGGCTCGCGTCGGAGGAGACCGGCACGATCGTCCGGCTCGACGGCGGGACCCTGAAGCTCCGGGAGAGGGCAGGGTGCCCGCAGGGAACGTCGATCATTGTCCGGAACCTCTTCTACAACACACCGGGCAGGAGAAAATTTTTAAAGACTGCCGCGACGGAATTCCGCCACATCCTGGATACCGTGCAGCGCGCCGCCCTTTCCCGGCCCGATGTCGGATTCTCCCTCGTCAGCGACGGGGAAACGATACTGAAGTGCGCGCCGGAACCGATCGAATCCCGCATCATATCGATCTTCGGTAAAAAACAGACCGAATCGCTGGTCCCATGCCGCGAGGAGTCCGAGGCCGGCGCGGTCGGCGGGTTCCTGGGCATGCCGCGGTTCGCGAGGAAGGGACGGTCTGAACAGTACATTTTTCTGAACGGTCGGCCGATCTCGAGCAGGAACATCGGGCACGCCGTCTACAGGGCGTACGAGCATCTCCTGGAAAAGGGGAGTTTCCCGTTTTTCGTACTCTTCCTCACCATCGATCCCCGCAGGACCGACGTCAACGTCCATCCCTCAAAAAACGAGGTGAAATTCGACGATGAAAGCCAGGTCTACCGGTGGGTCCATGCCGCGGTGAGAAAGACGCTCGCCTCCAACGATCTCGTCGCCGGAGCGGTTGTCCCGCCCGATGCCGGCGGCAACCTCCATCCCGCCCCGCAGTTCGGACAAGCCTTCGGGGAAATATCATCAGGCAACGCCCCGGCATGGGAGTTCCCCGGCCGGGCGGGCCACGCCTCTTCCGCGCCACCCTTTGTCGCCGAGGGCCGCATCGACGACCTGTTCCTCGCAGGCCGGCCTGATGCCCGGAAGGGCAGCGCGCCCGCAGAGTCGGCCCCCGGACCGTTCTGGCAAATCCACGATAAATATATCATCGTTCCCACGGGGGACGGGATCATGATCGTGGATCAGCACGCCGCGCACGAACGGGTGATCTACGAGAAGGCGATCCGCCGGTTCGAATCGATGGAGAAGCAGACGCAGGATCTCCTCTTTCCACAGACACTGGAGATGAGCCCCTCCGACGCGTCGCTCGTCAGGGAACTGACGCCGCTCCTCGAAAACCTCGGTTTTCTCCTGAAAATGTTCGGCCCGAACACGGTCATCCTGGAGGGGGTCCCGGTGGACATCCGGCCGGGGGATGAGACCACGATTTTGAGGGACGTCATCGGCCTTTTCAAGGAGGATGAGCAAAGGCTGAAACTCGACCCGCGCGAGCGGCTGGCAAAATCCTTCTCCTGCAAGGCCGCGGTAAAGGCGGGCGACAGATTGAATGAAGCGGAGATGGCCTCGCTCCTTGAGCAGCTGTTCCGTGCGGAGGTTCCCTACGTCTGTCCCCACGGGCGCCCGGTCATGATCAGGCTCTCACTTTCGGAACTCGACAGGCGGTTCGGAAGAACGTCCTGATCTTTGAAGAATATGTGATTATGCGTATCTTATCAGATCATGAACAGCATCAGGGGATGAGGGAATGGTGAATTCCAGCGGTAAAGATCTCCGGACACAGCACGAGAAGCGGGCGCGGTCGGCGGGTGATCCGTCCAGGATGAGGCAGGCCAGTTTCACGACAGTCTCCGGCGAACCGGTCGGTATGCTCTACACTCCTGAAGACGTCGCCCATCTGAACTATCTTGCCGACATCGGTTACCCCGGAGAGTTCCCCTACACCCGCGGGATTCACCCCACAGGGTACCGGGGGAAACTCTGGACCATGCGTCAATTCGCCGGATTCGGCACCCCGGAAGACACCAACGAGCGGTACCATTACCTCCTGAGCCATGGCCAGACCGGCCTCTCCGTCGCCTTCGATCTGCCCACCCTCATGGGAAGGGACGCCGACGAGCCGGAATCTGAAGGGGAAGTCGGCATCTGCGGCGTCGCGGTCAGCTCACTGGCGGACATGGAGACGCTCTTCAGGGGGATCAGGCTTGCCGATATCTCCACGTCGATGACGATCAACGCCCCCGCGGCGATGCTGATGGCGTTCTACATCGTCGTGGCGCAGAAGCAGAAGGCTCACCCGGCGGAGCTCCGCGGCACGGTCCAGGCCGATATCCTGAAGGAATACATCGCCCAGAAAGAGTGGATATACCCCCCTCATCCCTCGATGAGGCTGATCACCGACATGTTCGAGTACTGCACGAGGGAGATGCCCCAGTGGAACCCGATCTCCGTGAGCGGATACCATATCCGCGAGGCGGGATCGACGGCCGTCCAGGAGCTTGCGTTCACGCTTGCGGACGGGTTCGCGTACGTGGAAGCCGGCATCGCCAAGGGGCTCGACGTCGACGTCTTCGCCCCGAGGCTTTCCTTCTTCTTCAATTCCCACCTCGATTTCTTCGAGGAAATAGCGAAGTTCAGGGCGGCGAGGCGGATCTACGCGCGCCGGATGAAGAACAAGTACGGCGCGAAGAACCCCCGTTCGTGGATGCTCCGGTTTCACACGCAGACCGCGGGCTGTTCCCTCACGGCGCAGCAGCCGGAGAACAACATCGTCCGGACCGCCTACGAGGCGCTCGCGGGCGTGCTCGGCGGAACGCAGTCCCTCCATACGAACTCGATGGACGAAACGCTCGCCCTCCCGTCGGAGAAGGCGGTGAAGATCGCCCTCCGCACCCAGCAGATCATCGCCCACGAAATCGGGGTCACGAACACGATCGATCCCCTGGCGGGGAGCTACTTCGTGGAATCTTTGACCGACAGGATGGAGAAAGAGGCGGAGTCGTATTTCCAAAAAATCGATTCGCTCGGGGGCGTGATCCCGGCCATCGAGGCGGGCTTCTTCCAGCGTGAGATCGCCGAGGCCGCCTACCGCTACCAGCAGGAACTGGACCGGAAGGAAAAGATCATCGTCGGCGTCAACGACTACGTCGAAGAGAACGCGCAGGTCGAAATACCGATCCTCCTGATTTCCCCCGAGGTCGAGGTCCGGCAGAAGCGGCGGCTCGCCGGAGTGCGGAACTCCCGCGATGCCGGAAAGGTCCGGACGTCGCTCGAAGAGCTGAAGCGGGCCGCGGAAGACGGGTCGAACGTCATGCCGCGCCTGATCGAGTGCACGCGGTCGTACGTGACGCTCGGCGAGATGTGCGGTACGCTCGCCGAAGTCTTCGGGGTCTACGAAGAACCGGCGGTCTTTTAAGCCTTGGGCGCCTCTCCACTCACGATCCTGGCCTCGATGAGGCCGCAGCAGTGGATCAAAAACCTCTTCCTCTTCGCGGCCCTCGTGTTCTCGGGTCATCTCTTCATCTCGGGGGACTTCGCCAGGATCCTGCTCGGTTTCGTCTTCTTCTCACTTTCGGCGAGCGGGGTCTACATGTTCAACGACATCGCCGACCTGGAGAGGGATAAACTCCATCCCGTAAAATCCAGGCGGCCGCTCCCCTCGGGCCGGATGTCTATCGGGTTTGCCTACGGCGCCTCCCTGGTCCTTCTCGCCGCGGGCCTTGCCGGTTCCTGGATCCTCGAACCCCGGTTTTTCGGGATCATGGTGACCTACATCGCCGTCAACGTCCTCTATTCGCTCTACCTCAAGAACGTCGTGATCCTGGATGTGATGACGATCGCGGCGGGCTTCGTGCTCCGGGTCCTCGGCGGAGCCGTGATCATCTCGGTTCCCACATCCGAATGGCTCATCATCTGCACGGTCCTCCTGTCGCTCTTCCTGGGGTTCAGCAAACGGCGGCATGAACTCACCATGCTCGAGTCGACCGCCGACAACCACCGGTCGGTGCTCCAGCACTACAGCCCCTACTTTCTCGACCAGATGATCGGCATCGTGACGGCCTCGACGGTGATGTCGTATGTCCTGTACACGATCTCGGAGGATACCGTCCAGAAATTCGGGACCAAGAATCTGCTCTATACCGTGCCTTTTGTCCTTTATGGGATTTTTCGCTACTTATACCTGGTGCATAAACGGGACGAGGGGGGAGATCCCACACGGCTCGCCCTCACCGACCGTCCGCTGCTGCTGAATACGATCCTCTGGATATGCGCCGCAAGTTACATCATTTACGAACGGGGGTAAGGAGTCATGCGTTCCAGAGTCGCCGTCATCAAGACCGGTCCCGGCAGGGTCCTGCAGGATTTCGAAGAGCTGATCAGGCTCGCCGGCGCGCGGGACGTCCTGCAGAAGGGCGTTACGACGATCCTCAAGGACAACATCTCCTGGCACTATCCCTTCCCGGGCGCGAACACGACCCCGTGGCAGATGGAGGGGACCATCCTCGCACTCCGGAACGCCGGATACTCCGACCTGGTCTGCGTGCAGAACAAAACGGTCGTGACGAACACGTTCAAGGGGGAGGACCTGAACAACTACGTCCCCATTTTCAGGAAGTACGCCATACCTGTCCTGTATAATTTCCGTGAAGCGGACATCCGCTGGGTCTCGTACCGGCCGAAGGCCAGGATGCGCGTCCTCGACATGATTTACCCGGAAGGAATCACCATACCCGAATATTTTTCGGGAAAGAACATCGTCCACCTGCCGACGGTCAAGTGCCACATCTACACCACGACCACCGGCGCGATGAAAAACGCGTTCGGGGGTCTCCTGAACACCAGGCGGCACTACACGCATTCCTGGATCCATAAAACTCTCGTGGACCTCCTGGCGATACAAAAAGAAATCCACCCCGGCATTTTCGCCGTCATGGACGGCACCACGGCGGGCAACGGGCCGGGCCCGAGGACGATGTTCCCCGTCGTCAAGGACTACATCCTCGCCGGCGCGGACCAGGTGGCCATCGACGCCGTCGCCGCGAAGATGATGGGCTTCGACCCGCTGAGCATCGAATATATCAATGTTGCGCACAATGACGGGCTCGGCACGGGCGACGTGCGGGACATCGAGATCGTGGGTTCCGACATCTCCGGCGAATCGTGGGGATTCGAAGTCGGGGACAACGGGGCGAGCATGATCGGCGACCTGGTGTGGTTCGGGCCGCTCAAGGGGATGCAGAAACTCTTTTTCCATACGCCCCTCGTGAACGTTTTCATTTTCGGTTCGGAGGCCTACCACGACTACTACCGGTGGCCGCTGAAGGACAGGAAGGTCTTCGAGCGATGGAAAAAGGAGACCCACTGGGGGGAACTTTTCAGGAAATACGAGTCGGGCGAAATCTGGGAAGAACCCGTTCGCGCCGGCCGGAACAACCACTGACCGGTCCAGTCATTGCCTGCGCAGCGCCGGGCTGAAGCCCTTCTTCTGGCCGCAACGGTCATCTGGGGGAGCACCTTCGTCATCACCAAGGGGCTCCTCGATCTCACCAGTCCCCTGATCTATACCTCCATTCGGTTCCTGCTGGCGGCCGTGATCGTGGCGCTCCTGTTCATGCGGAGCGTTTTTTCCGCCCGGGGCGGATTCATGATCCCCGGGATCATCCTCGGTCTCCTGCTCTTCGCGGGATTTGCGCTCCAGACGATCGGGCTTCAATTTACCTCCGCCTCCAAATCGGCGTTCTTCACCGGGATGCTCGTCGTGTTCACTCCGATATTTCACGCGGCGGCGCAGAAGTGGTTTTCGCTCCCCCGGAAAGCTTTACTGACCGGAAACCTCCTCGGGGTAGTCCTCTCGGCGGCGGGGCTGTTTCTCCTGACATCCCCGGAAGGGAGCAGTTTCACCGCCGGGGACGGCATGACGCTCATTGCCGCGGCGCTGTTCGCCGTCTATATCGTCTACCTCGACAACGTCTCGAAGCACGCGGAGGCCATGGCTCTCACCTTCATTGTCTTTCTCACTTGCGGCCTCGCGGGAGGGCTGGCGGCCGGCCTGTACGAAGAGATCCGGATCGTTCCCGGACCGGATTTTTACCTCCCCCTCGGTTACCTGACCATTTTCGCGACGGTGATCGCGCTCGGGATTCAAAACCGGTATCAGACGGACACAACGCCAACGAGGGCCGCGGTTATTTTTTCTCTCGAACCGGTCATTGCTGCGCTCTTCGCCTATGTGATCAGCGGAGAGGAGCTCGGACCGGAGGGAATGGCGGGCGGCGGCATCATTTTCGGAGGCCTGATCCTTTCAGAACTCTCGGAAAACATCCCCTTCCTGAAACGTCCGATCTACGGGGCAAACGGCCCGCGGGCGGGGAACGGTTGACTTTATTGGGGTTTCATGCTATTTTTCACCGTTTGAAGAATGGTCGCCGCCCATATTATCGTTTCGGGCCTTGTTCAGGGTGTCGGTTACAGGTTTTTCGTCTCCAGTAAAGCGGAGGACCTCGGTCTGACGGGCTATGTCAGGAACCTGCCTGACGGCAATGTCGAGATCCTCGCCATGGGGCCCCGCGGCCTGATCGGGGAGCTTGTCGCCGCTCTCAAAATTGGTCCGCGAGCCTCAAGGGTGAGGGGAGTCTCCCTCGACTGGGTGACGCCGGCCGAAGAATTCGACAGGTTTGAAATTCGCTGACAGAGATTGAGGCAGTCATGCGCGTCGGTATCGGGTACGATGTCCACCCCTTGGTTGAGGGCCGTAAACTCATCATCGGCGGGGTCGAAATACCATTCGGGAAGGGTTTGTCGGGGCATTCGGACGCGGACGTTCTGAGCCACGCGATCGGGGATGCACTGCTCGGCGCCGCAGCGCTCGGCAATATCGGAACTCATTTTCCCAATGACGATCCGGCTCTGAAAAATATTTCGAGTCTCTCTTTGCTCAAACTCGTTAATGACCTGTTACATAAGCATCAATGGCAAATCGTTAACATCGATTCTACCGTCAATCTCGAAAATCCGAAGATCGCGCCCCATATCGATCTGATGCGAAAGAACCTCGCGGGAGCCCTGGGCGTCGCCACTGACCGCGTGTCGGTGAAGGCGACGACGGGCGAAGGACTCGGATTTATCGGCCGGGGGGACGGAGCGGCCGCCTATGCCGTCGCGCTCCTGCAATCCACGGGAGGCGGATCGTGATGGGCGACTGGTTCACCGAACTCGTTTCAGCGCTCACGGTCTGGGCCTCGGCGAACGCGGTCTGGATCGTCATCCTCTCCGTCGCGTATTTCGTGGTCAGTCTCCTCGTGATCCGGTACCTGATCGTCCGGATTCCGACCGACTATTTCCTGGACGCTCATGGGGCTCAGCAGGCGGAACGCCACCCCCTTGTCTCCGCGGGTGTCCGTGTGGCGAAGAACCTCATCGGGATCATCGTCATCATCGTGGGACTTGTCATGTCCGTGCCGGGGATTGCGGGCCAGGGTGTGCTGACCATCCTCCTGGGACTCTCCCTGACGGATTTCCCGGGGAAACGACGGCTCGAATTGCGCATTGCCAGCCAGCCCATTATTTTTAGGGCGATCAACGGGATCAGGGAGAAAGCGGGAAAGCCGCCGCTCCTCATGCCGGGCGGAAGGGGAACGGATCCGGGACGCGACCGGGCAGACTCCTCGTCCAATGCCTGATTTTCTCTACGCGCTCGATGTCGCCGTCTTCCGATTCCTCAACGGCACGCTCGGCAATCCGGTCTCCGACGGGCTGATGCCCTTCCTGACGGATCTCAACCAGACCTGGTACGGACGGGTCCTGTACGCCGGGGCATGGTTGCTGTTGCTCCTCAGGGGAGGGAAACCGGGGCGGACAGCTGCGATCCTGCTGGTGCCGTTGATCGCGCTCAGCGACCAGTTGAGCAGCAGCGTCGTGAAAAAAATCGTCATGCGTCCGCGTCCCTGTCATCTCATCGACGGCCTCCCGCTGGTGGACCAGATACGACTCCTGGTCAACTGCGGGGGCGGGTATTCATTCCCGTCGTCCCACGCCGTGAACAATTTCGCGGCTGCGACGCTCCTTTCCCACCACTTTCCGAAATGGAACCGGTACTATTTCGGATGGGCGGCGCTGATCGCGTTATCGCGTATCAGCGTCGGCGTCCACTACCCGTCGGACATCGCGGGCGGGATGCTCATCGGCATGCTCACCGCGTGGATCTTTCTCTCAGCGTGGAAGATGGTGCTCCTCCGGTATCCCGGGCTCGATCCGTTCCCGGCAGGGCACGGGGGGGACGGACAACAGCGGCCCCCCCGCCCAT
>DATDQD010000068.1:0-5000 GCA_035292425.1 Bacteroidota bacterium | reverse complement strand
CGGGCACGGGCGACGCGAGGTCGATCGCCCTTGTCAGCCTGTCGCCGAACCAGATCTCGGTCGCGGCCGTGGGCGGCACGGAATCCGCGATCATCATCTGGGAGGTGCGCGATTCGCTCGGGTTCCCGGTGGACATCGACCACAGCGATACGGTGTTTTTCTCGCTGGTGGGCACCCCCGTGCTGGGCGGAGCCTACGTATCGCCCTCGTGGGCGATGACGAACGTCGCGGGCCGCGTGGCCACCACGATCAACAGCGGCACGGTTTCCGGCGCCCTGCAGTTCATCGCCACCCTCCGCAGGGAGAGCGACAGCTCGATCCTCAGGTCGACGCCGGTGGTGATCACGGTGAACGCGGGCCTTCCCGACCAGGCGCACTTCACGATCGGGCCGCGGCAGTTCAACTTCGCGGCGTATAACTGGCTCGGCCGGACGAACGACCTCACCGTCCAGGTGGGCGACAAGTACAGCAACCCCGTCAGGATCAACACGGCCGTGTACTTCAACACGACCGGCGGCGTGATCGCGGCGAGCGGATTCACCGATCTCACCAGCCACGCCACGGTCGTCCTGTACAGCGGCAACCCGCTCCCGAGGGACGCCACGCTCACGCCGCCCTCGCTCTTCGGCGACGGCACCGGTTACGGATGGGTGCGGGCGCACTCGCTCGGCGAGAACAGCGCGGACGTGATCGATTCGGTCCTGCTCCTCTTCTCGGGCGTCTCGAACATCACGCTCTCCACCTCGATCGTCCATGTCGATACGGGCGGATGCGTGGACGTCTCGGTGACCATCGCGGACCAGAACGGCAACCCGCTGGCACCGGGCACCCAGATCAGGACGGAAGTGGAATTCACGCCCCCCGAAGGGACCAACTGGAGCGTGCTGGCCTCGGGCCTGCCGGATGATCCGCTGGCTGACTTCCTGACCCGCGGCAACGGCAGTACCGACTTCACCCTGCGCATCTGCGACGGTACCCCCGGCGGGACGCCCTCGAGGATGCCGTTCAACGTGAAAATTTCGGTGACGGGTCCGAACGGTAATACGTTCGCGACCGTCAGCGGGGACGTGGGGCCGTAAAGAGAAGGCGGCCTCTGTACGACAGAGCCATCCCGGTGAATGCGGCCGGGATGGCTCTCGTCTTTTAGAGTGGGAGAGGTCAGAGCCCCGCGAGCGCGGCGCGGTGAGCGCGCAGCGTGCAGTCGATATCGCGTTCGGTGTGGGCGGCGGAGATGAAAGCCGCCTCGAACTGGGACGGGGGGAGGCAGACGCCCCGGGCAAGCATCGAGCGGAAGTACCGTCCGAACAACTTCGTGTCGCACGTCTTCGCGGTCGTGAAATCGGTGACCGGCCCCGCCGTGAAAAATATTGTAAACATCGACCCGACGCGGTTCAAGGTATGCGGGATGCCGCGGCGGACCATCGGTTCCGAGAGGCCCTCCCCGAGGGCCCGGCCCGCGGCCTCCAGGTCCGCGTAGATGCGCCTGTTCTCCGAAATCATCGCGAGCATCTCCAGCCCGGCGGCCATCGCCAGCGGGTTGCCGGAAAGCGTTCCCGCCTGGTAGACCGGGCCTTCGGGCGCCACCATCTTCATGATTGCTTTTTTACCGCCGTACGCCCCGACGGGGAGACCGCCGCCGATGATCTTCCCGAGCGTGGTGAGGTCGGGACGGATGCCGTACTTCTCCTGGGCGCCCCCGGGGGCGAGACGGAAGCCGGTCATCACCTCGTCGAAGATCAGGAGCATGCCGTGGCGGTCGCAGAGGGAGCGGAGGTCGCGGAGGAAGGTTTTCCCCGGCGGGACGCAGCCCATGTTCCCGGCCACCGGTTCGACGATCACCGCCGCGATGGCGCCCCTGTGGCGTTCCGCCGCCTTCCGGACCGATTCGATGTCGTTGTAGCGGCAGGTGAAGGTCTGCTTCGCGAGGCCGCGGGGGACGCCGGGGCTGTCGGGGATGCCGAGCGTCAGCGCGCCGGATCCCGCCCCGATGAGGAATGAGTCGGCGTGCCCGTGGTAGCATCCCTCGAACTTGATGACCCCCTCGCGACCGGTGAAGGCGCGCGCCAGCCGGAGGGCGCTCATGGTCGCTTCCGTCCCGGAGTTCACCATCCGGACTTTTTCAACCGACGGGACCATGCGGACGATCGCCTCCGCCATCCGGACCTCCGCTTCCGTGGGGGCGCCGAAGGAGGTGCCCGCGGCCGCGGCCCTGCGGATCGCCTTGACGATCCGGGGATGGGCGTGGCCGAAGAGCATCGGGCCCCAGGACCCGATGAAGTCGGTGTACGCGTTGCCGTCCGCGTCGCGCAGGATCGACCCCTTCGCGCCGGCGATGAAGACCGGGTTGCCGCCCACGGCGCGGAATGCCCTCACGGGCGAGTTCACGCCCCCGGGAATGACGCGCTCCGCGCGCCTGAAGAGTGTCAGGGATTTTCGGGTTTTCATCGGGTGTGACGTTCGTTTTCAGAGCATGTCGTGGTTGCGGTACCAAATGTACGCATCGCGGAGGGATATCTCCAGCGAGACGGGATTGTACGAGAGTTCCCTCCCGGCCTTTGCGGAAGTAAACCACTGGTATTTTCCGACGCCCGCGACGAGGTCGGGGGTGAGGAGCGGCTCGGTCCGGGTCAGCTCCGCGAAAATTTCCGCGGCCACGGCGATGCCGCGCACCGCCGGACGGGGAATCCTGAATTTCGGACCGGGGGCGCCGAACAGCCCGGCGACATAGGAGAACGCCTCCCGGTGCGTGAGGTTCGTCCCGCCCAGGATGTACCGTTCGCCCGGGCGTCCCTTTTCCGCCGCGGCGATCTGCCCCGCGATCACGTCAGCCACGCCGACGAGGTTCATCCCGCCCGCCGGGTAGGCGATGAGCCTTCCGCGGACAGCGTCGCGCACCAGCTGGCCCCCGTGCATATACCGGTCCCCCGGCCCGACGATCACCGATGGGTTGACGATCACGGCGTCGAGTCCGCGGCCCGCGGCGGCGAGGATTTCCCGCTCAGCCAGATGTTTTGAATACCGGTAGCTGAGGGAGGGGGACCAGTTGAAGGCGACGCTCTCATCGACCAGGCCGCCGTCGGTGCGGTACCCCAGCGCGGCGATCGAGCTGGTGTGAACGAGCCGGCGCGCCCCGGCCCTGAGGCACCCCTCCGCCACGGCCCTCGCTCCGCCGGCGTTGACGTCCAGCTGTTCGTCGCGGTCCTTCCCCCGGAAGCTGACCATCGCGGCCGTATGAAACACCAGGTCACAGCCGGAAGCGGCCGGCGCCAGCGCGTTCGGATCGCGGATATCGCCGTAGAAGACTTCAAGGTCCGCGGGACGGAAATCCCCCCCGAGGGGGAGCGGGCGGTCCCGCCATGAAGGTCGGGCGAAGGCACGGACCCGGGCGCCCCGGGAAAGAAGTTCCCGGATGAGGCCCGACCCGAGGAACCCGGTCGGGCCGGTCACAAGGACTGTCTGCATCTGGTGTAGGGGGATCAGAGGAGTTTCGCCGCGTCCTTCGCGAAGTAGGTCAGGATCAGGTCGGCGCCGGCGCGCCTGATCGAGGTCAGCATTTCGAGCATAACCCGCTCCTCGTCGATCCATCCCATCTTCCCGGCGGCCTTCACCATCGAGTATTCGCCCGAGACGTTATAGGCGGCGGTCGGCATGCCGAACGCGTCCTTCACCCGCCGGATGACGTCGAGATAGGGCAGCGCCGGTTTGACCATCACGATATCGGCGCCCTCGTCGATGTCCGCGGCCACCTCGCGGAGCGCCTCGTCGGAGTTCCCCGGGTCCATCTGGTGCGAGCGGCGGTCGCCGAATTTCGGTGTGCTCTCGGCCGCCTCCCGGAAGGGCCCGTAAAATCCCGAGGCGTACTTGGCGGCGTACGACATAATAGGAAGCGAATGAAAACCGCCCGAATCGAGCGCGTCCCTGATGGCACCGACCCGGCCGTCGAACATGTCGGACGGGGCGACCATGTCGGCGCCCGCCCTCGCGTGGGAGAGGGCCTCCTTCGCCAGGAGCGCGATCGACGCGTCGTTCACGATCTCACGGCCGCGGACGATCCCGCAGTGCCCGTGGGAGGTGTATTCGCAGAGGCAGACGTCGGTGATGACCACCAGCCCGGGGATTTCCTTCTTGATGGCCCTGACCGCCTGCTGGATGATCCCGCGGTCGTCGTAGGCCTCGGAACCGACTTCATCTTTTTCGCGGGGGATGCCGAAGAGGATGACCGCGGGGATGCCGAGCTTCCGCGCGTCCGCGCATTCCTTCACGAGCACGTCCACCGACATCTGGCAGACGCCGGGCATCGACGAGATGGCGTTCCTGACCTTCTTTCCGTGGCAGACGAAGAGAGGATAAATGAGGTCGTCCTTCGAGAGTGAAGTTTCCCGCACCATCGAGCGCAGCGGCGCGGTCATGCGGGTCCTGCGGAATCGCTGGAATTTTTGGAACGGCATTGCGGTGTCCGCCGGGCGGACCTCTTTGCGGGGCATGGTGTTCTCCTCTCTCAGGATGATATTCTTTTGAGTTTGTGGAAGAAGTTGAACAGGTGCGTCGTGAACTCCTCGGGGTTTTCGAGGTTGCTCATGTGGCCGGCGTCCGGGATAACGTGCAGTTCCGCGCCGGGGATCTTGTCCTTCATCGCCTGCGACGCCGACGGTGGCGTCACCGCGTCGTGCCTGCCCACCATGATCAGCGACGGCACGGCGATCCTGTATAATGACGCGGTTGAATCGGTGCGCCCGGCCAGTGCGATCAGGGTTCCCGCGACGGCGAGGGGGGTGGTCCGCGCGATGACGGAGCGGATCGGGTCCACGACGTCCGGTTTTTCCGCGAGCGTTTTTTCGCAGAAGACGGCCTTCAGGAAGTTTTCGGAAAATTCCGCCAGCCCGTTGTTCTTCACCCCGGCGGCCTGCCGGGCCCGCTTGATCTTCCCCTCGTTGCCGTCCGCCTCGGCGCGCGTGTCGCAGAGGACGAGGCCCCGGAAACGGTCGGGGTGACGCTCGATG
>DATDQD010000067.1:0-5408 GCA_035292425.1 Bacteroidota bacterium | reverse complement strand
GCGCGCGCCATCCGGCTGAAGCCGTTCGACAGGGCCGTCGCGTCGCTCTTCGATCCGGTCATCGTGGACGGGCTCGCCGAATACCTCACCGCCCGGAAAACGAAGGGCGCAAACCTGTTGAAGGAGATCGGCCGGCGGGTGGAGGAAGCCGCAAAGGCGATGTCGGATACGGGCATCGCGCCGGGAATTGTGCGTGGGACCGCAGGGGCGCTGCTCGCCGATCGCCTCGCCGGACTCAGGAAATTTTTCCTCGCGCTGGAAGATTACGAGGACGAACCCGGTTCCCGGGCCGGGACCGGACAGGAATTCCCCCTGTCCGCCGACGACGGCCGGGACAGAATCAAGGTCATTCTGGGGACTGCAATCATAAAAACGCTCTTCAACGCTGCGGAAACTCCGGAAGACCCGCTGTCCGAGGCGGTTTTCGACGAATGGCTCCTCGGTGAGACGCTCGAAGCCGCGTTCTGGAAAACGCAACCCGACGGAGCCCGGAATGCCCACGAAGCTTTGCTGGTCCGGTGCCTCACCTGCTCGGGTGCCTCAATCCTGCCCGCCGGCCTGCCCGCCGGGTCCGTCTCACCGGCCGGGTCCGTCTCGCCGGCCGGGCTTGTCGAATTTTTCAACGCCCCGTCCGCCGCACGGTCCCTTCGCCTGAATGATTACCAGGGAGTACTCTATTTCCACAAGGAATCCTACTCCGAACTCGTGGGGCATCTCCTCCTGCGCGAGGCGTACCGGAGGGGGGCCGCATCAGGATACCGCGGGAAACAGTGGGTGGAGATCCTCGGGGCGCTCGGGAGGACCGGCCGCCTTCTCCTCCGGGCCGCCGATGTTTCGGAATACCGATTCCACCATTTCCTCCGCTACCTTCAGTCGGACGAATTCATTACATTGCTGGCCGGGCCGGTCCCGGCCCCACAACAAGGACTCTGACAGATGCCGAACGTCGTCGCGCTCATACTGGGAGGCGGGAGGGGCGAGCGCCTTTTTCCCCTCACAAAGCTCAGGGCCAAACCCGCGATCCCCATCGCCGGCAAATACCGGCTCATCGACATCCCGGTCAGCAACTGCATCAACTCGCAGGTGCTCAAGATCTACGTCCTGACGCAGTTCAATTCGGCATCGCTCAACCAGCACGTTGCCAACACCTACCGGTTCTCGCCGTTTATGAAGGGATTCGTCGACGTCCTGGCGGCGCAGCAGACGCTCACGAGCCCCGAATGGTTCCAGGGGACCGCCGACGCGGTGAGGAAAGTCCTCTGGGTGGTGGAACCGGCGACGATCGACTACTTTTTGATCCTGTCGGGCGATCACCTCTACAGGATGGACTACCGGCCGTTCATCGAGCACCATATCGGGTCGGGAGCCGACGTCACCATCTCCGTCCAGCCGATCGGCGCGCGCAACGCGTCCGACCTGGGGCTGATGAAAATCGACCCGAAAGGGATGGTGAGGGAATTCAACGAGAAGCCGAAGGGGGAAGCCCTCAGGGCGATGGAGGTGGATACCACCGCCGTGGGCGTCGAGAAGAACGAGGCCGCCAGGAAAAAATACCTCGCCTCGATGGGCATTTATGTCTTCAGCAGGAAGGCGATGGTGGACCTCCTGACGCGCCACCCGGCCGACGACGATTTCGGAAAGAACCTCATCCCGCGGGCCATCCAGGAACTGAAGGTCTCCGCGTACGCCTTCGGCGGTTACTGGGAGGACATTGGGACCATCGAATCTTTTTACGGCGCCAACATGGGCCTGCTCCGGCAGCCGAAACCGGCGTTCAGTTTCTACGACATGAATTTCCCGATCTACACGCGCACCCGTTTCCTCCCGCCCTCGAAGGTCCTCGACGGGAGGATCAAGGACGCGATGATCTGCGAGGGGTCGATCATCAAGGGCGCCGAGGTCACCAACTCCATCGTCGGCATCAGGTCGCGGGTCGAACAGGGCGCGGTGATCTCCGATTCGCTCCTGATGGGCGCCGACGGCATCGAGCCGGAGGCCGAGCGGATCGCCGCCCTGAAGGCGGGCATCCCGGCGATCGGCATCGGCGAGAACAGCGTGATCAGGAACGCGATCATCGACAAAAACGTGCGGATCGGCAGGAACGTTTCGATCGTCAACAAGGACAACATCGACCACGCCGAGAACGAGAAGGGCGGATACTGGATCCGCAACGGGATCGTCGTCGCCCTCAAGGGGGCGATCATTCCCGACGGCACGTCGATCTGAATCTCTCCCGTACCGGACATGCACACTTCCGCAGGTAAACGCGCGCGGTCGCGCGTCGTCATGGTCGCCACCGAGAACGACGCCCTGAAGGGCGCGAAGGTGGGCGGCATCGGCGACGTCATCCGCGACCTGCCGGGGGAACTCGGGCCCCTCGGCTGGGAGACGACCGTCATCGTCCCCTCCTACGGCTTTCTGCACAGCGTCAATCCCTCGGAGAAAATCGCCGACGTCACCTTCCCGTTCGCAGGGAGGGAGGAATATTGCGAACTCTGGCGGGTGAATCTGAAGGGCGGAGGCCCGTCGCACCGTCCGGCATCGTCGCGGGGCGCCGAGCAGCTCATCCTCCATCATCCGGCGATCGGCGGCGACCCGATCTATTACGACGACCCCAAAGAGAATGTCTTTGCCCGCGACGCGACGAAGTTCGCCCTCTTCTGTTCGGCCGCGGGGCAGTACCTCCGGGCCATGGAGAGCCCGTACGTCCTCCATCTCCACGACTGGCACACCGGTTATATTTTCCTCCTCTCGGAACTCCATGGCGCCTTCGCCCACCTGCGGCCGGTCAGAAAAATCTTCACCATCCACAACATCGGATACCAGGGCACCCGCCCGATGCGGAAATACGCCCCTTCGGTCGAAGACTGGTTCCCCGAGCTGTTCAGGAAGACGCGCTGGATCAGGGAGTGGGAAGATCCCCGGTACAAGGTCCCGACCTTCACGCCGATGCTCGCCGGGATCCGGCACGCGTCGGTCGTCACGACGGTCTCCCCGACGTACGCTCGCGAGATCACGGGCCCGGGCGACCACGCGAACGCGGTCTACGGCGGGGAGGGGCTCGAGAACGCTCTCCGTGCCGCCCGCGACGAAAGCCGCCTCTTCGGCATCCTGAACGGGGTGGAGTATCCGCCGAATGCGGGCCGCGACGCGGTCGACGACCGCCGGCTCATCGAAACCGTGACGGGGGAGATCGCCCTCGACAAGAACGGCGGGGTCGCGCCATTCCGCGACGAGATCCCCGAGAGGCTCGCCCGCGTGCTGGACGGGAAAGGGAAATTTCTGCTGTCGAGCATCACCCGCATCACCGAACAGAAGGTGAGACTGATGTTCGAGAAGGGGAGCGACGGGTTGACGGCCCTCGAAAGCATCCTGGAACTGCTTCTGCGGTCGAACGCGGCCTACATTTTCATCGGCTCCGGGTCGGACGGCTACGAGGAGTCCCTGAAAAGAGCGTTCCTCCGGTACGAGCCGTTCATTTTTCTGAACGGGTTCTACCAGCACTCGGCCGCGGCGCTGTTCAGGCGGGGGAACCTCTTCGTGATGCCGAGCTCCTATGAACCGTGCGGGATCACCCAGATGCAGGCGATGCGGGAGGGCCAGCCCTGCCTCGTCCACGCGGTCGGCGGGCTGAAGGACACCGTCTCCGACGGCGTGAACGGCTTCACCTTCTCGGGGGCCACTCTCCGGGAGAAGGTGGACAACTTCGTCCGGGGTGCGCGCCGCGCCCTCGACATCCACGCGAAGGAGCCCGCCCGGTGGCGGGACATCGTCGCCTCAGCGCGTGAGGCGAGGTTCGGGTGGGAGGAAAGCGCCAGGGCGTACGCCAGTCTCTACGAGGGAAGGGAGCCTGACAAGCGATAATCCCCGACGCCATCACATTTGTATTCCACCGTCACTCTTCCTACATTAACGGGCCGAACCGGCCAACTGATTCGAATTTCACCAATAATTCACCATTTATGCATCACATATATCTGGGGAGTCCAATATCATGAACAGATACACACTCGTTCTTTTCGCCGCGGCGCTGCTTGCCCTGGCGGCCCTGCCGCTCGGCGCGCAAAACAAGCCGGCATTTATCGACGATTTCCTCGGGCAGGTGGAATACGTCCAGGGACAGATCATGTCCCTCGAGGGGGCAGTCCCCGCGGAAAAATACTCCTGGAAGCCCGGCGAAGGGGTCCGCTCGATCGCCGAAGTCTACCGCCACATCGAGTTCGGCAACTACGCACTGCTCTCGCTGATGGGTGTCCAGCCGCCCGCCGATGTCAACTTCACCATGGACATCAAAAAGTGGGACGCCGGGGTCACCGACAAGTCGAAGCTCGCCTCCGGACTGAAGGCGTCCTTCGACCACCTCAAAACGGCCGCCGGGAAGATGACCGAGGCGGATCTCGCCGGAAAGATCGACTTCTTCGGGACCCAGATGACCAAGCGCTCGGCGCTCATGAGCGCGCTCAGCCACCTCCACGAACATCTCGGTCAGTCGATCGCCTACGCCAGGATGAACGGCATCGTCCCGCCGTGGACCACAGAGCAGCAGGCGAAAGAAGCCGAGGCTTTGAAGGGTAAGTAGCCTCCAGCGGGCCGTAAGGGTCACCCCTCTTCGCAGGGCGGGGCCAAACCCCGCCTCTTTTTTTTATCGGGGAAATCCCATGGCCGGAAAACCAACAACAACCCGGATGGCGCTCCTCCTCCGCCTCATCGACGAGGGGTACGAGGTAAAGACCTGGCACGGGCCCAACCTCAGGGGTTCCCTGCGCGGGATCACCGCGTTGCAGGCGGCCGGGCGGCCGGCCCCGGGACGTCACAACATCTGGGAGATCGCCGTCCACGCCGCCTACTGGAAATACATCGTGCGCCGGAGGATCACGGGTGAGAAGCGCGGATCGTTTCCCTTGGCGGGAAGCAACTGGATCCGCCGTCCCGCGCCGGGCGCCGACTGGAAAAGCGACCTGCGGATGCTCGATGATATTCATCACAGTATGCGCCGCGCCGTCGCATCCCTGAAGGACGCCGACCTCGGGAAGCGACCCCCGGGGAGCAAGGTGAGCAACGCCGCGATCATCATGGGCATCGCCGCGCACGACATCTATCACGCGGGCCAGGTACAACTCCTGAAGCGGCTGACCCGGCGGTAAGCCGCCGGGGTTGCGACAATAACACGCCGATAACGCCCGATTATCGGAATAATCACCGGATCGAGTACCACATCGATGGAACGGAACCTCATCCCGCAAACAGCTGTACTCGCCCTGGCGCTCGCCGCGCTCGGTTCCACGCCGCTGTACGCGCAGGACCCCGTGACGTACACCGTTTCGTTCGACAACGCCGCGCACCACGAAGCGGCAGTCACGGCGCGATTCACGGGCGTCTCCGGCGGTCCCCTCGAGGTCCGCATGAGC
>DATDQD010000066.1:0-39535 GCA_035292425.1 Bacteroidota bacterium | reverse complement strand
ATGTACGCCGGCGGGCGCTCCGGGAATGGATTGTCGCCCATAAGCGCAAGGACGTCTGGCGAACCCTCCAGCAGTCGTATCGCGAGGTTGACGACCCACCCGTTGCTCCGGTAGTCCCCGAGGGCGGCGAACCACATCTGCCAGTCGAGGCGGGGCTGGTGGGGCGCCACCCAGGGGAGCGGTTTCGAAACATCCCCAGGCTTGTACCGGAACCCGTACGGTTTCCAGTTCGTTCGGTCGTAACTCCCCTCGAGGACGATCTCGGGGCGTTTTGTTGTCATCACGCGGAAGAGGCCGTAACCGTTCACGACGTAAAAATGCGCCGCCCATCCGGAAAACATCGCCACCGGGGAGGGCCACCAGAAGCGCGGGATCGCGAGTCCGGCGAGCTGGTTGAAGTTGAGAAGAAGCATGAGGGACATGAGCGCCCGGCCGATGATGCCCATACGCCGTCGGGGAGAAAACGCCGCGTCGGCGGTGACGGCCGTCCGCCCGGCGAGAGGGGTGACGATCGTCGTCGTCGGAGTGCGTTTGAGCGGAAACGCCGGGATGAGTTTTTTCACCACGCCGTCGTCGATGAGCGTAAGGCAGAGCACGATCGACAGCCAGTTGAAGAAGGCGAAATTGCCCGTGAGGAGGATGAGGACCTGCAACCCGATCAGCAGGAATGCGCCGAGGTGGCGCAGGCGCCTCGGCGTGATAATCAAAAACGGCGCGCCGATCTCAATCGTAAACATGAAAAACGCCGAAGCCTGGTGAAACCAGAGCGGCAGAGCGTGTGCGTACCACGCCACCGGGCTCGGGAGGCATTGCGTCTGGTAATGGAAGGAGAGCGCGGAGAGGTTCCACCAGTTCGGGTCGCCCGCCGAAAGCTTCACCACGCCCGACATGAAGATGAGCCGGAACACCAGGAGCCAGAGGAGCCACCGGACCGCCCGCTGTGATTCGAGAGCGTCGGGGAGAAACCGAAACAGGCCGGGGGGAGCGAAAAAAATGGTCAGAAATCCCGCCTCCAATAATAGTATGTCCCACTGGAACTGGAGGAAGACCTGGCCCGCGACGACGAGGGAAAAATAGAGGAGCCAGCAGAGGAATGCCGAAACCCGCGGTATGATCCCGAACAGGAGCATGCCCGATGAAACCATTCCCGCGATGCAGAGCCCGGTGAGGAACCCGTCGCCGGGATTGAGCCATGCCAGGGTGGGATAGTACAGGACGCCCGCGCCGCCCATCTGCGCGTGGACAGCTTCGAGGAACATTTCCGCCGGAGAAATCCCATTCGAGCCGACAAGCCCGAGGATCTGCGGGAAGAGGGACGCGAACGCAATGCCGTAGACAACGGCCATTCCCCTGAGGAAGACCCATCGCGTGGCCGAATAACCGGGGGAGATGACGGACGATCCCCAGAGCGCCCGCGTCAGGAGATGCATTTCGTCGCGGTGCGTCGCGACTGAACGGTAAAGACTCTCGGTCGTTGCACCGAATCCGGGGACCTTATTATAGAGGGAAAGCCAGAACCGTCCCGAGGAGGTTTTCCCGAGGGCGGTGAAGACAGCCCGTGCCCCGGTCAGGCAGGACCCGTCCGGCAGGACGAGGATGACGCTTTTTTTGTATTCCCCCGCCGGTATGGCCGGGTGCGACGCGGCGGGAGGATCGGGCGAGGTCTCATAATCCACCGCGGTCACATAGTCCACGGTATCGCCCGTGATGGTCTTCCACCGTTCGATCCACATGCGGCAGAATGCGCACTGGCCGTCGAAGATCAAGAGCGGTTTTGTGGGAGCGTTCATCGGGGACAAGGTACAAAATAAAAACTGCCCCGGGGATGGTTCCGGGGCAGCATCAATCCGGCGGCATGATTGACTTACATTGCCGCTGTCGCTTTCTGTTTGACAATCGCCGAAATACCAATACCGGCGAGCAGCCAGGCCACGATGCTGTCGAACATGAGCGCCCGGGTCCAGTCGAACGAATACCCCATCCAGTTCCATTCCGAGAGGTAACATCCGACCGCGATGAGCGTACCGATCATCCCGCAGTAGACGACCCTCGAGAGGAACGATTCCCCGGCGGCGGTGCTCCTCGACAGGAGCCACGCCACGATCGAAGCCGAGAGCATGAAGATCAACAGCCCGGAAATCATCTGGTTGACCATGAAGGGGTCCCCGCCGGCCGGATCGAAGAAGATCCTCCCGTGCGGCCCCGCCTGGAATTTCGCCACGTAGGCGGTCATAGCGGCCTCCTGCCCGGCCGGGGACATGTCGGCTGTTTCCTGCGGCATCATGGGGAACAGATATACCCCCTTTTCCGGAAGCGCGCGCGCAAGCGTTTCCGCAATTTCTGATTCGTTCGGTATCGGACGTTCGGCGGCGGTATGAAGCGGCAGAACGACCCACGAGATGAACCCCCATATCCAGAGAATAAGGCCCCCAACGATCCCCGCGAGCACGATTTTTTTCATGGACGAACCCTTTCGGATGTTGTGTACGATTGAAGACCCCCCAATATAGCCAGGGCCGGGGTGAAGGTAAAGGGGGCGGAAGAGGTTATCTTCGTATAGTCCATTTTTTAATGAATTTTGATGATGATTCCAGACCCCCCCCGGGGGGGGCATCGACAATTATGGAGTGCGGAGTGGCGGCATCGAAGAGATCCGGAGGATGAACCTCTTTCGCGGGGGGTATTCGCAATATCGGGGAACTTGTATATTTCCCCGGCCGTTCTTATCTTGCGTCCCATTCCTTTAAGTTTAAAACATTGAATCCGAGGCGCACATACGGGGAAAAGGCCGACCGCGCCCTCGCGCTGTGGATCAAGCTGGCCCGGGCATCTTCCACGTTCGGCCGGCTCGCCGGGAAACACATCAACTCGTTCGGCGGCCTGACCGAACCGCAGTTCGGCGTCCTGGAATGCCTGGGCCACCTGGGGCCGCTGACCCTGGGAGAACTCTCGCGCAAGCGGCTGGTGAGCAGCGGGAACATCACCTGCGTGGTGGATCACCTCGAGCGGGACGGACTGGTGGAACGCGTCCACGCGAAGCACGACAGGCGCAGGGTGGTCGCAAAACTCACAACGAAGGGGAGCCGGCTCTTCTCCTCGACGTTCAGGAAACACGCGGCATTCGTCGGAGCGATGGCGTCGGTGCTCGACGCGAAGGAGCAGGAGGACCTCTCCCGGCTCCTCAGGAAGCTGGGGCTGGGCCTCGCTGAAACGTACGGCCGGGACCGCATGAACGGCGACCGGTAGATTTCATGGAACGGCAACAATTCACAAACACCAATTCATACACATCCACACAGGGAACACCATCATGACCAAACTCTCAGTTCTTCTGGGACTCGCGCTTCTCGCCGCGGGACCGGTAGCTGCCCAGGACACGTGGCAGCTCGACAGGGCGCACAGCTCGATCGAATTCGCCGTCACCCACATGCTGATCTCGGAAGCGACCGGCCGCTTCAGGGATTTCGACGTGACGATGACGTCGAAGGGGGACGATTTTTCGGCGATGGCCATCGAGGCCGCGATCAAGACCGCGAGCATCGCGACCGACAACGAATACCGCGACAACGACCTGCTCGGCGCCGATTTCTTCGACGCGGCGAAATACCCCCTCGCCACGTTCAAGAGTACGAAGCTCGAGAAAGCGGGCGAAAACAAGTACAGGATCACGGGGGAACTCACGATTCGCGACACGACAAAACCAGTCGTTCTGGATGCGACCTACTTCGGCAGCATCACCGACCCGAAAGGCGGCGTCAGGACGGGATGGAAGGCTGAAACCACCATCAACCGTTTCGACTACGGCGTCGCCTGGAACAGGGCCCTCGAGGCCGGCGGGCTCGTGGTCTCGAAGGACGTCAAACTCACCATCAGGCTGGAGATGAAGAAGGCCCAGCCCGGGAAGAAAGAATAGTCGGGACGACTTCACCCGGGGACGGACGCATGGCCGGCGATAGCGTCAATACGATCTTCATGCTCCCGGACGAGAAGGAGATGAAGGCGGGGGGGAAGACCACCATCCTCGAAGCCTCGCTCGACTCCGGCATACCCCACGTCCACGTCTGCGGCGGGAAGGCCCGCTGTTCCACCTGCCGCGTCGTGGTGGTTTCAGGACTGGACAGATGCTCGATGCGCCAGGGGGCCGAAGAAAAAATCGCCGACAAACTCAACTTCGGGCCGCACGTGAGGCTCGCCTGCCAGACCACCGTGAGCGGCGACGTCACGGTGCGCAGGATGGTCCTGGACACCCTCGACATACAACTCTCGAACCAGATCGGCCCGGGCCTCAAGCTCGGGTCGGTCGGGGAGGAGAAGAACCTCGCCATTCTCTTCGCGGACATCGGCGACTACACTTCCTTCGCCGAGTCGCTTCCCGCCTACGACGTGATCCACGCGCTCCGCCGGTACTTCATCACGATGGGCAGGGTGATCGACGCCCACGGGGGCCGGATCAATGATTACGTCGGGGACGGGATCATGGCCCTTTTTGGAATTGACGACCGTCCCGACCCGGTCTACAGCGCGGTCCGCGCGGGGCTCGAGATGCTCTGGGAGGTCGATTCCCTCAACCCTTACCTGCAGGCCATGTACCGGAGGAAATTCCGCATCCGCATCGGCATCCATTACGGGCCGGTGGTGGTCGGGACGATCGGCATGGCCGACATGGAAAAGATGGCGGTCATCGGCGATGCCGTGAACGTGGCCGAGAGGATCGAGGACGCCAACAAGCAGACCGGGACCTCCATGCTGGTTTCCGACACGGCGGTCCGTGAGGTCTTCGGCCGGGTCCGCATCCGCGAGACGTTCAGCGACGTCGCCCTCAAGGGGAAACGCTCGCGCTTCACCCTCCACGAGATCTCCGAGATCCTGTAACCGCCTGCAGCCGCCTGCAACCGATGGACAACATCACGCATTCGCTCGTCGGCGTCCTCGCCGGGCGTGTGCTCCCGGACGATTCCGCCGCTTCTGCCGAGCCTGCAGGGAGCGGGAGCCGTGCGCACCGCCCGAAAACCGGGCGCGCAGTGTTCTGGGCGCTGCTCCTCTCGTCGAACATCCCGGACATCGACGTGGTGGCGAATTTCTTCGTCGAGCCGCTCACGGCATTGCAGTACCACCGGAGCTTCACCCATTCGCTTCCCGGGATCCCGCTGCTGGCGCTAGTCCCGGCGTTCGTCGTCCACCTCGCCACGGCGCGCGCCGGGTTCCGGCGGCTCTGGATCTGTTCGATGGCGGGCATCCTCTTCCATATCTTCATCGACCTCATCACGCCTTACGGCACGCAGATCCTCTTTCCGTTCTCGGAGACGAGGTTCTCGCTCGACTGGATGTTCATCATCGATCCGTGGTTTACGGGTATCCTCACGCTGCTTCTCGCCGCAGGGAAAATCTTCCCCCGGAGACGCGCGGTCCTGGGATACCTTTCTGTCGCCTTCGCCCTGCTCTATCTCGGCGCGGAATACCGGTTTCAATCCGTTGCTCTCGGCATCTTCCGGGACGAACTCCGGAAATCGGGGAGGGAAACACTCACAGTTTCCGTGCTCCCGCAGCCGCTCAGCATCCTGAAGTGGGTCGGGCTGGCCACGACCGATTCCGGGGTGGTGCGGCAATACATCGAACTCCTGTCGGACGGCGGCGTTTCGGAACCGGAGTACTTCCCCAATGACACCGATCGGTTCGCCTCCAAAGCGTCCCGAACGGAGTTCGCGGGGGAATACCTCCGCTTCGCCCGCTTTCCGACCCTGGAGACCCGGACCGTGGGCGATTTCCATACGGTCGAATTCCGCGACCTCCAGTTCTCGGTGGACCCGCGCATCGCGAAAGCCGTTGGCCTCGGTGAACGGGACATACCGTTCGTACTGCGGCTGGAATTCGACAGATCGGAGATGCCGGCCCGGGTCACGTTCAACGACAGGCCCGTCCCGCTGCGGCGGTGACCTGTCCGCCGCCGCCTGTTGACCGTGAAGGGGGAAAATCTTATGTTTCATGGTACCCCCGGGCGATGAAAAACACATTCGAAATACCCCACTGCGAAACGTGCCTGCCGCGCCTCCATTCCATGTTCGGCGTACTCTCGCAGGACGAACTCGGGAGGCTCCAGCTCCACAAGGGATGTAATTTCCACCGGAGCGGCCAGGTGCTGTTCTACGAGGGCGACTATCCCTCGGGCCTCTACTGCATCAACCGGGGCAAGGTCAAGCTGACGAAGGTGGGCGAGGCCGGCCGCGAACAGATCGTCCGCCTGGCCCGCGAGGGGGACGTCGTCGGATACAGGGCGCTCGTGAGCGGGACGCCCTACGAGCTCTCCGCCACCGTCATCGAGGACGCATCGATCTGTTTCGTCCCCCGCCAGACGTTCCACTCGCTCATGAACGAAAATCCCGCGCTCACCGGCAGAATCATCCGCCAGCTCACGCAGGACCTGGCCAAGGCCGAACAGAAGCAGGTGTCGCTCTCGCAGAAACAGGTGCGGGAACGCCTGGCGGAAACGCTCCTGATGCTGACGGAGTTTTACGGCACCGAGGACGACCACCATACCCTTCGAAGCAAACTCTCAAGGGAAGACATCGCCAATTACATCGGCACCGCGACAGAAACGGTCATCCGCCTCCTCTCCGAATTCTCGAAGGAGGGGATCCTCCTCCTCGAGGGGAAGAAGATCAAGATCGTGAACCTGCCCGCCCTGCGCGACGCGGCCCGGCTTCCGGATTGACCGGGCAACTCGCCGCCGAACCGTCCCCGTTCCCGGCTCCACCCCCGTCCTGCGCCGCTCCATATCAGGCGCGGCACCGCTTAAACACCACCCGTTTCACGATTTCCGTCATCCCTGATCCCTCAACCGTCCTCCCCGAAATTTTCAACACTTTAGGCGCTTCCGGGGTGATACATGATAAAAATCATGTTTCGACCTTTTCCATATCATACCCGCGGAACCGGGGATTGATTATATTTTATACAGGGATGTCGAAAAAACTGACAAATATGAACAGGATACTCGTCCCCGTGGATTTAACGGACGCGTCGCTCTGTGCCGTCGAAGCCGCATTGACGCTTTCCAGGGAGAAGAAATCCCAGATCTACCTGATCCACGTCATCACCCGGACGCCCGACCGGATCGCCCCGGGACCGGGCGAATCGGCGGAGGGGGACGCGGAGATGCGGAAGAAGTATCGCGCGATGGAGGATTTCTTCCTGAAAAAAATCAGGCCGCAATCACGATTCGCCTGCATCGTCCGGAACGGGGTCCCGGCCCGGGAAATCCTGAGGTTCGCGCGCGAGGAAGGCGTGGACGTCATCGTGCTCCCTGTCCGGGCCGATTCGCCGGGGGATCCTGTCCGCGCCGGGGGGATTGCCGACCAGATCGTCAGAAACGCCGCGGTTCCGGTCATGATCGTCAAGCCCGGGTCGCCCGCCAGGAAATTCACCGATCCGCTACCATGGAACACAGAAGAGAGGACCATCATGCCTTACGAAGAACGCTACCTCGAGGAAATACGGCAGAGGGTCTGCATGAAGTGCATCGATCGCACCCCATCGGGACTCTGCGTCGCGTCCACATACGACTCCTGCGCCATCAACCGCTACCTGCCGGAGATCATCGATATCGTTCTCACCACCCCGGGCGACAACCTCGACGCGTATGTCGCCAGACTGAGGGAGAAGGTCTGCTCCGTCTGCCAGCACCAGTCGCCGGACGGGCACTGTGACATGCGCGACGACGTCGAGTGCGCCCTCGACCGGTATTTCCCCCTCGTCATCGAGGCGATACAGGAAGTGCACCACGTAAGATGAATGCCCCGGTGAACACGGACACTCCAACACCGGGAGACGCCTTCCGGCGCCTCTGCGTCCGCCTCCTGATCACGGTCGTCTTCGCGGCGGCCGCATTGCTCTTCGCCGCGTTCTGGATCCTGAGCGGACCGGCGAGGGCGCAGTCGAGGGACGACTGCCTGGCCTGCCACTCGGACACGTCGCTCACAACCGAAAGAAACGGGGCGCAGGTGCCGCTCTTCGTCGACGCCGCCGTGCTCGGCCGTTCGCCGCATAAGAAGCTCGTCTGCACCGCCTGCCACCCCGGTTTCGATCCCGCGGAAATGCCTCACAGGAAAAACATCCGGCCGGTGGAGTGCCTCACCTGCCACAAGGGCGCCGAGCTGAAGCACAGGTTCCATCCCCAGCTGGCACAGGCCATCGCCCGGAAAGAGGAGCCTTCGGTGTCGTGCAAGGACTGCCACGGGACCCATAATGTCATCTCGCCGAAAGAGAAAGAGTCGCCGTTCAACCGCGCGAACATATCCGAGGGCTGCGGCCAGTGCCACGGCGACGTGGTGGAACAGTTCGCGGCCTCCGCGCACGGCGGGGCGTTCGCCGCCGGCGTGAAGGGCGCGCCGGAATGCCTCGGCTGCCACGGCCACGACATCACTCCGGCGAGCCACCCGGATAACGGCGTCGGTATGAAACTCGCGCAGGAACGGCTCTGCCTTACCTGCCACCTGGACAATCCCGACGTCCGGGCGCGGACATCGCCGTCGGCGGGTTTCATCGCGGCCTACGAACAGAGCGTCCACGGCCGCGCCCTCATGAACGGGAATGACAGGGCGCCGAACTGCGTCGACTGCCACGGCAGCCACCAGATGGCGAAGGGATACGATCCGGCGGCGAAGGTCAGCAAGCTGAATATCGCCGGGACCTGCTCGAAGTGCCACGGCGAGATCGCGGACGTGTACAACCAGAGCGCGCACGGAGTCGCGGTGCAGAAGGGCGTGGTCGACGCGCCGACCTGCACGGACTGCCACGGTGAGCACACGATCCTCAAGCACACCGACCCGAAATCGCCCGTCGCCAGGCAGAACCTCTCGGCGCAGGTCTGCTCGCCCTGCCACAGTTCCGTCGCCCTCTCGACCAAGTACGGCATCGAGAGCGACCGGTTCAAGACCTTCTCCGACAGTTACCACGGCCTTGCCATCCGCGGCGGTTCGGTCGAAGTCGCCAACTGCGCCAGCTGCCACGGGACGCATAATATCAAGTCGTCGGCCGATTCCACATCCATGATCAGCAAGGCCAACCTTGCCGGGACCTGTGGAAGCTGCCACCCCGGGGCCAACGAGCGCTTCACCATCGGCCGGGTCCACGTGGACGAGTCGTCGCGGACGGAGGAGCCGATGCTCTACTGGATCGCGACGGCCTACATCCTCCTGATCGTGCTCACCATCGGCGGGATGCTGGCGCACAATGCGCTCGATTTCGTAAAGAAGTCCCGCCGGAAGCTGATGATCCGCCGCGGGCTCATCCCCCATCCCTATACGAGCCACGAACTCTACCCGAGGATGAGCAAGAACGAGCGCGTCCAGCATGCCGCTCTCCTGCTGAGCTTCATGACGCTGGTCGTTACCGGGTTCATGCTCAGGTTCCCCGAGGTCTGGTGGGTGCAGTGGATACGGGCGCTGAGCGATTCCGTCTTCGACACCAGGAGCCTGATCCACCGCGTCGCCGGGGTGGTCATGCTGGCCGCGAGCTTCTACCACGTCTGGTACGTATTCTTCACGGTCCCCGGGCGCCGGCTGATTTTCGACATGCTCCCGCGCCGCCAGGACGCGAAGGACGCCATCGCGATGATGAAATACAACCTCGGATTGTCCGGCACCCGCCCGCTCTTCGACCGGTTCTGCTACATCGAGAAGGCGGAATACTGGGCCCTCCTCTGGGGGACCTCCGTCATGGGCGTCACCGGGCTCATCATGTGGTTCGACAATACCTTCATCGGCCTGCTCACGAAGCTGGGATACGACGTGGCGCGCACCATCCACTACTACGAGGCGTGGCTGGCCACGCTGGCCGTCATCGTGTGGCACTTCTATTTTGTGATCTTCAACCCCGACGTCTACCCCCTCAACGTGGCGTTCTGGAAAGGCACGCTGACGGAGGAGGAGATGGAGGAAGACCATCCGCTCGAACTGCGGCGGATCGTCGCGGGGCGGATCAGGAAAGAACTTCCCGCGGATGAAATGATGGGGGAGAAGCTGGAGGGCAAACCCGGAACGGGAACGCCTGGCGGAAAACCCGCCACCGGGGCAAAGCCCGAAGGCCGCGAAGGGGAGAAAAAATGATCCGGCGGATTTTTATAACGCCGGCGCTCCTGCTTCTCCTTGCGATTCCCGCGTTCGCGCAGGAGGACGCCGACTGCCTCTCCTGCCACGAGGATAAATCGCTCGAGGGGAGACGCGGCGGGAAAAAGATTTCGGTGTACGTCAACGCGAACACCCACGCAGGCTCGGTCCACGGGTCGAACGGCTGCGTCTCCTGCCACGCCGGCCTGGCCGGGAAGCAGTTCCCCCACGAGGAGGACGTCGCGCCGGTGGACTGCGGCGGCTGCCATTCGGCCGAACAGGCCGAAGAATCGAAGTCCCTCCATGGCCAGGCCGCGGCACGGGGGGACAGGCTCGCCCCGCGCTGCAACGACTGCCACGGCACACACAATATCCTGCCGAAATCGGATCGTAATTCCGCCATTTCGCCTCTGAAAATCCCGTTCCTCTGCGGAAAGTGTCACCAGGAGGGATCCCCGGTCCAGCGGCAGCGGGTGATCCACCAGGACAACATTCTGGAGAATTTTTCGGAGAGCATCCACGGCGAGGGGCTCCTGAGAAAGGGGCTCATCGTCGCGCCGAACTGCGCCTCGTGCCATACCGGGCACTCGATCCTGCCCCACACAAACCCGGCGTCATCGATCGCCCGGAAGAACATCGCCTCGACCTGCGCGAAGTGCCACGCCGAGATCGAAACGGTCCACCGCAAGGTGATCAAGGGCGAATTGTGGGAGAAGGAACAGCACGTCCTCCCGGCATGCGTGGACTGCCACCAGCCGCACAAGGTCCGGAAAGTTTATTACACGCAGGGAATGGCCGACAGGGACTGCCTCACCTGCCACGAGAGACCGGATCTGAAGTCCTCCCGGGACGGAAGGCCGCTCTTCGTGCGGGCACAGGAGCTCGGTGTGTCGAGGCACCAGAAGATATCGTGCAGCCAGTGCCACTCGGATGTGAACGCATCGAATGTGCGTCCCTGCGATGCGATCACAAAAAAAGTGGATTGCTCGTCGTGCCATGCCGAGGTGGGCCAGCAATTTACCGTCAGTCTCCACGGAAAACTCGTCACCAACAACGACCCGAACGGTCCGGCCTGCAAGGAGTGCCACGGGCAGCACGGCGTGAAGGGGAAACTGGATCCTTCGTCGCCGACGTTCCCGACAAACGTTCCCCTCCTTTGCGCACGGTGCCACCGGGAGGGCCAGAAAGCCGCCGTCCGCTACACGGGGATCGAGCACCAGATCATCGAGCTGTACACCGAGAGCATTCACGGCAAGGGACTGATGAAGAGCGGGCTCACCGTGACCGCGATGTGCAGCAACTGCCACACGCCGCACAGCGTGCTCCCGCGGAGCGACAGCCTCTCCAGCGTCAATCCCCGGAACCTCCCGAAGACGTGCGGCAAGTGTCACCACGGCATCGAAGAGCAGTTCCAAAAGAGCATCCATTCGAAACTCGTCTCGAAGTCCGGAAAAGATCTCCCGGTCTGCGACGACTGCCATACCGCGCACAAGATCAGGCGGGCGGACTCCCAGGGCTTCAAGCTTGAAATCATGCAGCAGTGCGGGCGGTGCCACGAGAAGATCGCCGAGACCTACTTCGATACCTACCACGGGAAGGTGTCCCAGCTCGGCTACACGAAGACGGCGAAGTGCTACGACTGCCACGGCGCCCACGACATCCTCCCCGTGGCCGATCCCCGCTCGCACCTGAGCCACGACAACGTCGTCGGCACCTGCCAGAAGTGCCACGAAGGGGCGTCGAGGCGGTTCGCCGGGTACCTGACCCACGCGACGCACCACGACCCGGAAAAATATCCCTTCCTCTTCTGGACGTTCTGGGGGATGACGTCGCTCCTGATCGGAACGTTCCTTCTCGGCGGCGTCCACACGCTCCTCTGGCTCCCCCGGGCGTTCCAGTACCGTCGATTGCTGAAAGCGAAACATCTGGAAGAGAAGAACGGCGCGCAGCCGCCGGGCGCCGCGGACGATGAACCCGGGAGTGCGGGCGGCCCGAAAGACGGACAGGATGGATAACCGGAACGACAGTGCGCAGAAGGACTCCTCCGGCGGTTCCGCACCGGCGCCGTCCCCATCCCCGTCCCCTTCCACGCCGACGGCCACGGAGGCAGGGTCATCGTACTTTCCTGCGGAGGAAAGCTCTCCCGCGGGAGAACGTCAATTCCTCCGTTTCAGCAGGCTCAACAGGGCACTGCACATTTTCCTCATCATCAGCTTTCTGACGCTCGCGCTCACCGGCCTGACGCTCAAGTTTTCATACACCGGCTGGGCGGTTCTGCTCTCGCACCTCCTCGGCGGGTTCGAGAGCGCGGGATCCCTCCACAGGTTCGCCGCGGTCATCATGTTCGCCGTTTTCTTCATCCATGTCATCGACGTCCTGAGGATGAAGAAGCGGGATGGACGGACGTGGAAGTCGATGATCTTCAGCCCCGACTCGATGATGTTCAACGGGAAGGACCTTTCCGATTTCATCGGCTCTGTGAAGTGGTTCGTCGGCAGGGGACCGCGCCCGCGGTTCGGCCGGTGGACCTACTGGGAGAAGTTCGATTATTTCGCCGTCTTCTGGGGCGTGGCGGTCATCGGTTCGACCGGCCTGATGCTCTGGTTCCCGGAACTCTTCACCAACTTCATGCCCGGCTCGCTGCTCAACGTGGCCACCATCATCCACAGCGACGAGGCCCTGCTCGCCGTGGGGTTTATCTTCACCGTGCACTTCTTCAACACCCATCTCCGCCCGGAAAAATTCCCGATGGACATCGTCATCTTCACGGGGCGTATGGACGTTGACGAATTCGCGCTGGACAAGCCGGCGGAATACGAGGAACTCGTCAAAAGCGGCCGGCTCGAATCCCGCCTCGTCGAACCCTACCAGCCGATCGTCACACGGGCCGTCAAGGCGTTCGGCTGGACGGCGCTGACCATCGGCTTCAGCGTGGTGCTCTGGATCATTTACGCGATGCTCTTTGCCTATCGATGAGTCGTGAAGAAGAATCCGGAAAAATCGGAATATTTCATCTCATCCGCTCCGTCCGGGCTATTTCCTTTATGCGCGGCAATCATTACATTACCGCCTGTTCTTGACGACTCCGGCCTATGAAGCGCATATTTCCCCCTTCATTCTATAATCTCATCACTCTTCTCGGCACGGCGATCGCCGGCGTCAGCTTCGGGCTGATCCTCTTCCTGATCCTGATAGAGACGATGGCCGAGCAGCAAAAGCCCTACATGGGCATCATCACGTTTGTCATCCTGCCGGTGTTCCTGCTCCTCGGGATCGCCGTGATGATCTTTGGTTTGGTGCGGGAGTACTACCGCGAGCGGATCGGCAAGCCGCACGGCCTCCACCTCCCCAAGATAGACCTGAACAATCCCCGTCACCGCGCGGCATTCGTGTTTACGTCGATCGGCGGCGTCCTGCTCCTGCTCTTCTCGGCGTTCGGCAGTTTTAAGGCGTATGAATATACGGATTCAGACCAGTTCTGCGGTGAAACATGCCACAATGTGATGGAACCGGAATACACCGCGTACCAGTTCTCGCCGCACGCGAAGGTGGGCTGCGTAAAGTGCCACATCGGGTCGGGAGCCGACTGGTTCGTCCGTTCCAAAATCTCGGGAAGCTACCAGATGTACGCGGTGGCATTCAATAAATATCCCACGCCCATTCCCACCCCCATCGAGAACCTGCGGCCGGCGCAGGAAACGTGCGAGCAGTGTCACTGGCCCAGGCATTTTTTCAGCGAGAAGCAGAAGGTGAACACGTACTATCTCGCCGATGAGCGGAATTCCCGGTGGAGCATCAACCTGCTGATGAAAATCGGGGGTGGAAATATCGAGGCGGGCCCGACCTCCGGAATCCACTGGCACATGAACATCGCGCACGAGGTCACGTACAGGGCCCTTGACCGGGAACGCCAGATCATCCCGTGGATCCGGTCGCGCACACCGGACGGAGCCGAGGTGATTTACCGCAGCGCGGAAATCGAGGTCCCGGAAGATTCGCTCGAGGCGGCATTCACGCGCCGCATGGACTGCATCGACTGCCATAACCGACCGACGCACATCTACCATCCGCCGGCGCGTTCGGTGAATCACATCATGTCGCTGGGCTGGATCGATCCTGCCCTTCCGTCGGTAAAGGCCATATCGGTGGAGGCCCTGGAGGGGGAGTATTCCACGAAACAGGGCGGGCTGGACACGATCCGGATCACGATGGAGAATTATTACCGTAATCATTATCCCGATGTTTTGACCACGATGAAATCCGCGCTCGACAGTGCCGTCGGGCAGGTCCAGTTGCTCTACGCCCGCAATTATTTCCCCGAGATGAAGACAGACTGGAAAAGGTTCACCGATAACATCGGTCACCTCTATTACCCGGGGTGTTTCCGGTGTCACGACGGCAAACATCGGAGTGAAGACGGGAAAGTCCTCTCCAAGGATTGCAACCTGTGCCACACAATCCTGGCGCAGCAATTTGTAGCCGACACCGTCAGGATTTCCCTCGGGGGGATTTCCTACCGGCACCCGATCGACATCGGGAATGCCTGGATGGAGATGAACTGCAGTGATTGTCATTACAACGATTAATGAGCGATGCCAACGACTTCCAACGTCAAACTCCCATGAAAAGCAAACCGCCCTGGATCCCGGACGCCCTCTGGAGGCTGATCGTCGCCTTTGCCATCATCATCGGGGCAGTGATCGTCGTCCGGATGCTGATTCCTCCGGCGATGAAGGATAGTGCGATCCATTACGCGTCGACGGTGGAGAGAGAAACGATAAAGCCCGTTCGCTATGCCGGATCATCAATCTGCGCCGATTGCCACGAAGAGTTCGAGCTGAAGAAAAAAGGGTACCATCAAAATCTCTCATGCGAAACCTGCCACGGTCCGTCGGTGATGCATACGGAGGACCCCGGAGCCGTGAAGCCGGAGGCGCCCAGGAAGAGAGAATTTTGTGCGCACTGCCACATCTACGATCCATCCCGGCCGACCGGTTTTCCCCAGATCAATCCGGCGATTCACAATCCGCTGAAACCGTGCATCAGCTGCCACAACCCCCATGACCCGAAACCCCCCAATGTGCCCGAGGAGTGCCGGGCGTGCCATGAAGAAATTGCGAGGACGAAGGCCGTATCGCCGCACGTCATGCTCACGTGTACAACGTGCCACACTGTTCCCCGGGGACATAAAACGTCCCCGCGAGCGGTAAATGCCACGATTCCTGCGGGGAGGGAATTCTGCGGCGGGTGTCATTCGGATGATTCAAAAGTCAAAGATGCGCCGAAGATAGATCTCAAGACACACAACGAAAAATACGTTTGCTGGCAATGTCATTATCCTCATATGCCGGAGCTCGACTGACATGATGCGCAGAAAATTTTTTAGGAAGGCCACAACTGTTCTTGTCTCCACCGGTCTTCTGGCGGGCATGTGGAAAAAAGCCAGGGCGAAAACACCTGAGGGATACGATCCGTCTCTCCACTACTACGGGATGGGAATTCAGATAGACAAGTGTATCGGGTGCGGAAGCTGCGTCGAGGCCTGCAAGAGCGAAAACAACGTTCCCCGGGAACCGTTCTTCTTCCGTACCTGGGTGGAACGCTACATTATCCGGAAGGACGGCGAAGCCGCCGTACAGAACATCGACGAAAGGCTGGCAGGGTCGCGGGATGTAATCAATGAAAAGGAGATCATGAGGAGCTTTTTTGTCCCGAAATTATGCAATCAGTGCGATAATCCTCCCTGCGTACAGGTGTGCCCCGTGGGGGCGACCTTCATGACGGAAGACGGGGTCATCCTGGTCGACAGCGAGAGGTGCATCGGATGCCGGTATTGTATCCAGGCCTGTCCCTTCGGGGCACGCTACATACACCCGGAGACAATGACTGCCGATAAATGCACGTTCTGTTATCACCGCCTCACCAGGGAGATGCTGCCGGCCTGCGTGGAAGTCTGCCCGACACAGGCCAGGATATTCGGCGATGTCCGGAGCAAGGCAAGCCCGCTTGCCAGGTTCAAGCGGATGAATAAATTGCACGTGTTGAAACCGTCACTCAACACCGAGCCAAAAGTCTCCTACTCAGAACTTGATGGAGAAGTGCGATGATCAATCCAATCCCGGACAAACTTGTGGAATTACTCAGTCAGGTCAGCGGGTATATTTATCCGAATGAGATTGAAGTACACTGGTCGATTCTGATCGTGGTCTATCCCTATCTCACCGGGCTTGTCGCCGGGGCCTTCATCCTTGCGTCTCTCGTCAAGGTATTCAACGTGAAGGAACTGCAGTCGGTCTATAAACTCTCGTTGCTGACCGCTCTGGCCTTCCTTCTCATCGCCCCCCTTCCGCTTCTTTTTCACCTGGGTCATCCCTTCCGGTCCTATGAAATATTCCTCAACCCGAACTTCAGCTCCGCCATGGCGATGTTCGGATTCGTCTATGCGTGGTATTTGATGGTGGTCCTGCTCCTCGAACTCTGGTTCACCTACCGGAGGGACCTGATCGTCTGGTCGGCATCAGAGAAATTTCCCATGAAATGGATTCACCGGGCCACGGCGCTCTTTTCGACCGATATCAGCGAGAGGGCGGTCAACTTCGACAGGAAAGTCGTCAAGGCGATCACGATCATCGGCATTCCTTCGGCGTTCCTTCTTCACGGGTATGTGGGATTCATTTTCGGATCGATCAAGGCGAACCCATGGTGGAGCAGCGTTCTGATGCCGATTGTGTTCCTTTTTTCCGCGATCGTCTCGGGGATCGCCCTGGTCATTACACTCTATATGATCATCCTCCCGTTCAGGAATGAAAAAATCGACATGAAATGCCTCGACCGGATGGCATCGTTTCTGTTTTATGCAGTCATCGTGGATTTCTCCCTTGAACTTCTTGATTTTATCCACCGGTTGTACGAGAGCGAGGAGTCCATAAAAATATTATCGGAACTCGTGATGAACAAACTCTTTATCAGTCTGGGGATCATTCAGGTTCTTCTCGGCATGCTGCTGCCGCTCGGGATCATGATCAGCATAAAATTATTCAGGTTCGAGGATGAACTGAGAAAATTATTGTATTTCGTTTCGGTGATTCTCATTCAACTCGGCATCTTTGCCACCAGGTGGAATGTGGTCATCGGAGGGCAGATGTTTTCGAAGAGTTTCCGGGGTTTGACGACCTACAAGATGGATATTACGGGCCTCGAAGGTTTATTGATGACCCTCCTCCTGCTGGTGCTTCCTTTCGTGATTTTGTCGATCCTTTTTAAGATATTCCCACCCTGGAGAGAAACTGCGCCGGATGGCGGATCCGCGGTCGCGATTGACCGGGGATGACAATTCCAGCCCTGGCGTTTCGGCATTCAAGAAAATATTTTCAATTCGATTACAGGATTATTTCGAATGACAGTGAGTGAACAGAATAAAGTTCGGAATCCGGGTAAAAGGGATTTCCTTAAGGTCATGTTGGGGAGCAGCCTGGCCGCGCTCACCGGTTCGGTCCTGTATCCCATCGTTGCGTATCTGAAGCCGCCTAAATCGGGAGAGGTCGAGGTATCCACAGTAAAAGCGGGGAAGGTGGATGAGTTTGACCGAGACAGCGGTCAGATCATCAAGTTCGGAACGAAACCAGTGCTGCTGGTTCGCACACAGGAGGGGGAATTCAGGGCGTTCTCGGCGGTCTGCACCCATCTGGACTGCACCGTTCAGTATCGCCGTGAAAAAGGAACGATCTGGTGCGCCTGTCATAACGGTACCTACGATCTGACGGGCCGCAACATCGCCGGTCCGCCGCCCAGACCGCTCGACGAATTCCGCGTGATCGTGCAGGGTGAGGAGGTCTTAATATCGAAAAAGGCATGAACAAGAAGCTCAAACGATTGTACTACTGGGTGAATGACAGGGTCCACCTGGAGGACCTCGTCGGGTTCCTCGGCAAGAAGTACGTGCCGGTGCACAGCCACTCCGTCTGGTACTACTTCGGGGGGGTATCGCTGTTCCTGTTCATCATCCAGGTCGTCACGGGAATACTCCTTCTGCTCTACTATAAGGGCAGCGAAGAACTCGCCTTCGAAAGCATTAAATTCATCATGTCGAAGGTGATGTTCGGCTGGCTCATCCGGTCGGTACACAGCTGGGCGGCGAACCTCTTCGTCCTGGCCGCCATGATCCACATGTTCAGCGTCTTCTTCACCAAGGCCTACCGGAAACCCCGCGAGATGACGTGGTTGACCGGCATGCTGATGTTTTTCCTCGTGCTGGGATTCGGGTTCAGCGGATACCTGCTCCCGTGGAATGAACTCGCCTTCTTCGCGACGAAAGTGGGTACGGATATCGCCGGGGTCGTCCCGATCATCGGAAAGCCGATCATGATCTTTCTCCGGGGCGGCGAGGACGTCACGGGCGCCACGCTGTCGCGTCTGTTCGGCTTCCACGTCGCCGTTTTCCCGGGAATCTTCACCGTTCTCCTGGGAATCCACCTCATTCTGGTGCAACGCCAGGGAATGAGCGAACCCATGGCCCTCGAGGGCGAGCTGGAGTGGGTTGGAAAAACGATGCCCTTCTTTCCGAATTTTCTGCTGCGGGACCTGCTCCTGTGGCTGATCGTGCTGAATCTTCTCGCGATCCTCGCCGTCTTCTTCCCGTGGGAGCTGGGACAGAAAGCCGACGCCTTCGCCCCCGCCCCGGCCGGCATCAAGCCGGAGTGGTATTTCATGTTCATGTTTCAAACGCTGAAATACATCCCGGCGAAGGTGGTCATCATCGACGGCGAAGTCCTGGGCATCCTCATGTTCGGGCTCGCCGGATTCCTGTGGACGATCGTTCCTTTCTGGGACAGAAAAAGTTCCCGCAGAGAGAAAAACCGACTGATCAATTATATCGGTATAGTCGCCGTCATGTACATCATCGTCCTGACTATTCTCGGATGGCTCTCATGAAACGTCATCTCCGGATTATTCGCCTCCTCTTTCTCGCCGCGATCTGCTGCTCAGCGCACTCTGACGGCAACGCCCAGGACCAGTGCCTAACGTGCCATGAAACCCTCGGCGACGGGCCGGCCGTACTGTTCAGGAACGACATCCATCGGGAGAAGGGTGTTTCGTGCGCCGACTGCCACGGGGGCGATCGCACCGCGGACGACATGGAGAAGGCGATGGCTCCCGCGGCGGGATTCGCGGGGGTCCCGAAAGGAGACGACGTGACGCGCATGTGCGCGGGCTGCCACGCCAGCGCCGCGGTCATGGTGAATAAATATAAATCCGATCTCCCGTGGGATCAGCAGGAGCTGCTGGCCGCCAGCGTGCACGGAAAGGGATCGGTCAGCGGCAAGGAAAGCATCGTACAGTGCGCGACCTGTCACAACGCTCACGGGGTGGTCCCCGTGGACAATGTCAGTTCACCGGTGTATCCGTTGAACGTGACGAAAACGTGCGGGAAGTGTCATTCCAACCCGTCGTACATGCGCACCTATAATCCCGCATTGCCGGTGGATCAGGTCGAGAAATACCGGACCAGCGTTCACGGGAAACGGAACGCGAAGGGAGATCGGAAGGTCGCGGAGTGCGCCAGCTGCCACGGGGGCCACGAGATCCGGTCGGCGAAGGACGTCAAATCCCGCGTCTATCCGTGGAACATTCCCGCGACATGCGGGACCTGTCACGCCGACGCCCGCTACATGAAGGGATACGGGATCGCATCGGACCAGCTCGATGAGTATTCCAAGAGCGTCCATGGCGTCGCCCTCCTCGAAAAAAGCGATATCGGCGCCCCGGCCTGCAACGACTGCCATGGAAATCACGCTGCGGCTCCCCCGGGCGTGGAATCCGTGTCCCATGTCTGCGGCACGTGCCACGCCCTCAACGCCGAGCTCTTTGCAACCAGCCCGCACAAGAAAGCCTTCGACAGCGCGAACATGCCGGAATGCGAAACGTGCCATGGCAACCACGAAATTCTCGCCGCCTCGGAAAAGCTCCTGGGCGTTTCCGAAGAGGCGGTCTGCAGCTGGTGCCACGGGGGCGAACCGGAATCGAAGGCCTATCAGGTGGCGTCGACGATGCGCACGCTCGCGGACAGCCTCGAGCAGGCGGAAAAGGGTGCGACGGCGCTCGTCAATGAAGCGGAACAAAAAGGGATGGAAATCACCGACGCCAAGTTTAAATTGCGCGACGCCCGCCAGGCAAGGCTGGAGTCGCGCACGATGGTTCACTCGTTCGACATCGGGAAATTCCGGGAAGTGATCGACAACGGAGTCGTCGTGACCGCGGTGGTCACAACCGAAGCCCGGATCGCGATCGAGGAATATTATTTCAGGCGCTGGGGCCTGGCGATAGCAACATTCATCATGACGGCGCTTTCTGTTTTGGTCTATGTCTACGTAAAGCGGCTCGAAAAACATCCCCCCGATAAGAAGGATGTCCTGTACGATAAAACCTGAGGGGAACCCCCGGGGGGCCACCGGCAGGTTGATTCTTAAATATGAGAATTTACCCGAGGACGGATTTCAAAATTGACAATGTCGCCTTCCACCAACATCGCGGAGCGATAAAATATCCGATAAGGGCCGTATTCTGAACTCCGGGGGAGCTCCCCGGGATGAAGAAAGTTGGTATCAATTTTGAAGCTCAGATTTCAGTTCCTCTCAAGACAGCCCCACGACGACAAAGGATGATCGAGAGAGTCATATGCTGAATAAAATCATCTTCATAGCGCAGATCGTCAGTGTCTCGCTGATATGGCTCTTCGTGATCGTCATTACCCTCTGGATCATCAATCTCATTTCATTATCCATTGAACTCCGAGACATGCCGGGCGCGTCCGTCGGCATCAGTATCGTAGCCATACCGATATTCACGACGTTGGCATCCGTCCTGACGTACGTTTTCGTGGGTTTACAAAAAGGGAAAAAGAAGAATTAATCAACCTCCGAGGAGGAATACCATGGCACTCCATCGCTGCTGGATGCTCTGTGTTTTTATTTTTGCGGGTACGCTGTACGCCCAGCAAATTGACCTTCCCCAAAATCCCCTCCAGGGAAGGATGGTCTTCGAGGAAAAAGGCTGTATTGAATGCCATGCGATCGGCGGATACGGAGGCACGGCCGGTCCCTCCCTGAGTTCAGACCTCTATTTCGGCAGCGTGCTGGAACTGGCGACGATCATCTGGAACCATACCCCCCAGATGAACCGCAAGTTCAGGCAGATGCGCATGGAGAGGCCGCAATTCAGCGAGAAGGAAATGCTCGACCTGTTCGGATTCCTCTACTATCTGCGGTATCTCGGCGAACCGGGCGGGGTGGCAAAGGGAAAAAAAGTCCTCGAGAGCAAAGGATGCACAACCTGTCATTCGATCGGGGGCGGCGGCGGATCGGTGGGCGACGCCTTCGACTCCATCAAGACCACCCCCTCTCCCCTCTATATTGTGCAATCCATGTGGAACCACGTTCCCGGGATGAGAGAGCAGATTGAAAAAGCCGGTTTGAATTTTCCCATGTTGACTGGTCAGGATATCACCGACATCACGGTCTACATCCGGCAGGCGGCGCTGACCGGCGTCGAGGCGGGAATAAGCCCGGGTGACCCCAAGAACGGGAAGGAAGTCTTCGAGTCGAAGGGATGCAATCAATGCCACGTGGCCGAAGGGGAAGCCAAGAAAATACTCGCCCCCAACCTCTCCCAGATCCGGTTGAAAAAAAGCGTGACCGAAACGGCCAGCCTGATGTGGAATCACGGTCCGATGATGGCGCAAAAAATGAAGGACGAATCGATCGAATGGCCGAAGTTCGAAGGGAATGAGATGGCGGACATGATTGCGTATCTGTATTTCCTTGACTTCGAGGACAAGCCCGGTGACGGGAAAAAGGGGGGGGCCGTCTTCCAGTCAAAAGGTTGTTCCAACTGTCACGAAAAGGGCGGATCCGGCAGGGGTCCCGACATCATGAGTATCACCCATTTCAATTCACCGGTCCGGATGATCCAGCTGATGTGGAATCACGCTGCCGGTATGGAGGATATGCTGATCACCCAGAACAAGAAGTGGCCGGCGCTCACCAGCGATGAGATGCGGAATTTATATTCGTATCTCAGGGAATCCACAAAACCGTAAACTCCTTCATTCATCCGTGCGACTACCCATGCCGATGTTGAACTGGCCGCGGGTTGCCCGTTTCACCGTGAACATCATCCTGTTCGTGATGCCGGTGTTTATGGTATCGTGTGCGTTTGTCTCGGACGACGATGTGAAGCAGCCGATCGCTTACAACCACCGGGTCCATATCGAAAATGCCGGTCTCAAGTGCCAGGAGTGTCATCTCTACGTCGAGACCATGGCCTCGGCAACACTTCCATCGATCGAAATATGCCGTACCTGTCATGAAACTGCCCCGCTGTCCGAATCCCAGGAGGAGCTCGCCCTGTTGAAATACGTGTCCGAAGAGAAGGAAATTCCCTGGGTGAACATCTATCAGGTCCCCGACCATGTCTATTTCTCCCACCGCAGGCATGTCGTCGGCGGCGAGCTGGAATGCAGCGCGTGTCACGGAATGGTCAGCGCCATGACGGCGCCGGTGACTTCGGCGTTCCTGGAGGTGACGATGGAAAACTGCATGGATTGCCATAGGAGCAAAAATGTATCGAATGACTGTCTCTCCTGTCATCGTTGATCCCGGAGTGAACAATGGAAATTAAACGGCGGGATTTTATCAAACTGGTGGGGGGGACCTCGGTCTCGCTTGCCGTGGGTGGCTGCGCGATGGACGAGGTCCTGGAAATACCGGACCGGCTGATCCACCGTGTCAGGACCGGACCGGGGATTGAAACCTGGAAAAACACCATCTGCGGGCTCTGTCCGGGCGGATGCGGTATCAGCGTCCGGATGGTTGACGGCCTCCCGGTCTCCATCAGAGGCAACCCTCATTATCCCGTCAACCTGGGCGGGATGTGTTCGTTGGGGCTCAACGCGCTTCACATGTTATATCACCCGGACCGGTTGAAGGGCCCGATGAAGCGCACGGCGAACCCCGGGAGCGGGAGGTGGGAACCCATCACCTGGGACGAGGCCTTGAAGATCATCGCCGAAAGACTCACTGAACTTCGCGGCGGACAAAAATCCCGACAGGTCGCGGTGCTCGGATACGACGAACGGGGACTGATGGAACAGCACATCGCCCGCTTCATGAAAGCGTACGGGTCCCCGAACTACTTCCGGTTTTCCCCCTCGCAGAACGACATGGTCCCCCACTCCCTGCTGCACGGTCATTCCAGGATACCGGCCTATGACTTTCTGAACGCGAAGCTGATTGTAAGCTTCGGGTCGAATTTTCTCGGGGAGGGTTATTCGCCCGTCTATTACACGAAACTCTACAGTCATCACCGTGAGCTGCAGACGCAATACATCCAGGTGGAATCGCGGATGAGCCTGACGGCCGCCAACGCCGACAAGTGGGTGCCGATACGCCCGGGAACATACGGGGCGCTGGCGCTCGGGATCGCCTATGTCCTCATCAGGGAGGAACTGTATGACGCCCGATTCGTCGGAGGCAGCACGTTCGGGTTCGAGGACTGGGCGGACCGTTCGGGGAGCAGGCATCTCGGATTCCGGAGTATCGTGCTCGGGAACTACTATCCGGAGAAGGTGTCCGAAATCACAGGAGTGCCGACCGCTGCAATCCTCGAGCTCGGACGCCTGCTCGGCAATACGCCCAAATCCCTCGTGCTGGGGGACGGAGGGGCCGTCGACAACACCAACGGCACGTTCGCCCAGATGGCGGTTCAGAGTCTCAACGCGCTCCTGGGAAATTACGAGGCAGAGGGAGGGGTCTTCTTCACCGACCAGGCCCCCGTCAGGCCCCTTCCCGACGTGGAGGTCGACGCGGTCGCCGCGGCAGGGAGCCGGTCGGAGCCCCTCACGAGCTCGCGGGATGTCCCGTTCCCGCTCTCGGACTTTTCGATCGAGAGCTTCGCTAAAAATATCCTCGCGGATAGTCCGTATCCGTTGAGCGTTCTCTTCTTATACCACGGGAATCCCCTCTTCCAGACGCTGAACCACCTGGATTTCGCCGGCGCGCTGAAGAAGATACCGCTCGTCGTGAGCTTCGATTCAATCATCAACGAAACGAGCGAGTACGCCCACCTGATATTGCCCGAGCATACGTTCCTGGAAAGCTGGGGTGAAATCTCCGATGTCCCGACCGTGGGATTTTCCCATTTCGGCATACAGCAGCCGGTCGTGGAGCCGTTGCACGATACGCGGGGGACCGGGGATGTGTTCACCGAACTGGCACGCCGGGTAGGCGGAACGGTGAAAAGCGCGGCGGCCTTTACCGATTACCGGGAAGAGGTGCGTTACGCGGCGGAGGGGCTCTTCAGGTCCGGGCAGGGCGCGGTCGTCGCGAAGGGACAAAAACAGCCCTGGATTGAATTCCTGCAGCGGCGGGGATGGCAGACCGGGCGCTATGCCACTTTTGACGAATTCTGGGAGCAGCTCCTTCTCAATGGCGGCTGGTGGAATCCGGCGCGGAAGAAGAAGAACCTCGACGAGCTTTTCACGACGCCCTCGGGAAAGTTCGAATTTTTTTCACAGAGGCTGAACTCGGAATTCAACCGGCTCCTCTTGAAGCTGGACGAGACCGGTTCGTCGCGCAATCTCGAATCCGTGCTCAGCCGGCTGAACATCTCCGCGCGCGGCGACAATGCAATGATGCCGCACCATGAAGCCGTTCCGTACGAGGGCGACCGTCCGATGTACCTCGTGACCTTCCAGGTGATGCCGAACCGCGACGGAGCGGGCGCCGCGCTTCCGCTGATGCAGGAACTGTTCGGATACTCGGTGCATTCGCCGTGGGAGTCGTGGGCGGAGATTCACCCGGAGACGGCCGCGGCCGCGGGCGTCTCGAACGATGACTGGGTATGGGTGGAGTCCTCGATCGGGAATGTCCGCGTGAAAGCGAAAATCACCCCCGGGATCATGCCCGACGTCGTTGCGATTCCCTTCGGCATGGGACACACCTCGTACGGTCGTTACGCGCGAGGCCACGGCGTAAATCCGAACACCATCATGAGAAATCTCCACGATCTCGTGAGCGGGAAGCCCGCCCTCGAGGCGACCAAAGTGAGAATATCCCGTACGTCGTAAACCCGAGGATATGCGAATGGCTAAATGGGCAATGGCGATTGATCTGGACAGGTGCACCGGGTGCGGGGCGTGCATGGCGGCGTGCAAAATGGAGAACAACGTGCCGATTGTCGAGCCGGACGAAGCCCTGCAGGGGAGAGTGATGCACTGGATGGATATGATCACCGAGTACGGGGGCGACTATCCGGGCATTGAAATAAAACGGATGCCGAAACCCTGTTTCCATTGCGATAACCCCCCCTGCACGCGGGTCTGCCCCGTGGGGGCGACCTACCGCAACGAGGAGGGGCTCGTTGCGCAGGTGTACCACCGATGCATCGGCTGCCGATATTGCATGGTCGCATGCCCGTTCACGGCGAAGGTATTCAACTGGAAGGATCCCGCGTGGATCGAAGGCGCGTCGACCTGCTTCAACCCGGATGTATCCAGGCGCATGGTGGGGGTGGTGGAAAAGTGCACGTTCTGCTCTCACCGTCTGATGAAAGTGAAGGAAACTGCGGATGAGGAGGACAGGCCGATCAATGACGGGGAATATGTGCCGGCGTGCGCCGAAATTTGTCCCGCCGACGCGATCTATTTCGGCGACATCGAAGACAAGGGGAGCAGCGTCTATAAGATGTCGGGGGATTACCGGGCATCCCGCGTCATGGAGGACCTGGGAGTCGAACCGAAAGTGTACTATCTCGTGAAGAGGACACGATGACAGAAAAACATCTCCCGTACGAGAACGATCTGGATGCCGCCCTCTACCGGCCGATCTATCACACCGGCAGGGGTTACTACCTGTCGCTTGCCGTCCTGGTCGCGGTGATCGTGTGGGCCCTCTATATGTATGTCACGCAGCTGCGTTCCGGCCTGGGTGTCACCGGAATGGCACAACCGATTACCTGGGGCTTCTACATCGTCAACTTCGTTTTCTTCATCGGGATCAGCCACGCCGGAACGCTCATTTCGGCGATCCTCCGCCTCTCGAAGGCGGAATGGCGGCGGCCGATCACGCGGATGGCCGAGGTCATCACCGCCATCGTCCTGGCGATCGGCGGTCTTCACCCGATCCTGGATCTCGGCAGGCCGGACCGCATGTTCAGCCTCCTCGAATCGGGTCGTCTGCAATCTCCCCTTCTCTGGGACGTGACCAGCATAACCGCGTACTTCACAGCCAGCACGGTCTACCTGTACATTCCGATGATCCCGGACATCGCGCGCCTGAGGGACCAGGGGGGAAAACTCACCTGGATGTACACATTCATGGCGTGGGGATGGACGGGCACGGAGCATCAGAAGCGCGTACTCAACCGTGCGATCAACCTGCTGATGGTGATGGTCATTCCGATCGCCGTATCCGTGCATACGGTCATCTCCTACATTTTCTCGATGACGCTGCAGCCGGGTTGGCACAGCACGATCTTCGGACCCTATTTCGTCGTTGGCGCGATATTTTCAGGCATCGCCGCCCTGCTGATCGTGATGATCATATTCAGAAAGGCGTTCCGCCTCGAGGCGTACCTGAAGGTGATCCATCTGCAGTACCTGAGCATGCTTCTCCTGATCATGTCCATCGTGTGGTTTTATTTCACGTTTTCCGAATATCTCACCGGCGTCTTCGGAGACGAGCCGCACGAAATGGAAATCATCATGTATAAATTTACCGGACCGTTTGCCTTCTTTTTCTGGGGAATGGTCGTCTGTAATTTTGTCATCCCGATGGTACTCCTCAGTTTTAAACGGTTCAAAACGATTGCCGGCATTTTAATCGCCTCCATCGCGGTGGTGATCGGAATGTGGCTGGAGCGTTTGATCATCGTTGTCCCGTCGCTCGCCAATCCGAGAATGCACGTCCCGATGGGGATCTATATCCCCTCGATGACAGAATGGGCCCTTTTTGCCGGAGGGATCGCGGTGTTCATCCTTGGATACATGGTCTTCGCAAAGCTGTTCCCGCTGATCTCGATATGGGAAATCGAGGAAGGACGGAAGGAGGGTCTCAAGGAGGTTGAAGAGAGGATCCACAGCTATCTGCCCTCCACGACGAATCCGGCCTGACAATCCCGGCGACCGCGCCGGCGTGTCCGTTTCGCCGGGCCCCCGCCTATTTCACATACACCGTCTTCACGTTCACGAACTCCCTGATGCCGTGGACGCTCAGCTCCCTCCCATAGCCTGAATTCTTCACTCCGCCGAACGGCAGGCGCACGTCCGACGACACCATCTCGTTGACAAAGACCGATCCCGCCTCCAGGTTTTCGATGAAGAGCGCCTTTTCCCTCCCATCGTTCGTCCACGCGCTCGAACCGAGCCCGAACGGCGAGTCGTTGGCGAGCTGAACGGCATCCTCCGCACTGTCGACAGTGAACAGCAGGGCCACCGGCCCGAAGAATTCCTCCCTGTAGGCCGGGGAGTCCTTCGGAATATCCGTGAGCACGGTCGGGGGATAGAAGTTACCCTTCCCGGGTAAACGCTCACCGCCGAGCAGCAGCTGCGCCCCCTTCCGGACCGATTTTCTCACCTGCCGGTCGAGGTCTTCCAGGATTTCGGGCGTGGCGAGGGGACCGACATCGGTCGCCGGATCCATCGGGTCGCCGGTTTTAAGTTCCTTCATTTCGGCCACGAACCGTTCCGTGAACGTGGAGGCGATGTCGCGGTGGAGGATGAACCGCTTCGCCGCGATGCACGACTGACCGTTGTTGACCGTGCGCGCCTTCACGGCGGTCGGGACGGCCATATCCATGTCGGCGCCCGGCATCACGATGAACGGATCGCTCCCGCCCAGCTCCATCACGCAGGTCTTGATCGACGAACCCGCGACGCCGCCCACCTCCCTCCCTGCCATGTCGCTGCCGGTCAGCGTCACAGCCTTGATCCTGAAGTCCTCGATCACCCTCGCGGTCCCCGCGGAGGGTAACAGGAGCGTCTGGAACACGCCTTCGGGGAAGCCCGCCCTCCGGAAGATATCCTCGATGGCGAGCGCGCATTGCGGGACGTTGGAGGCGTGCTTCAGGAGACCCACGTTCCCCGCCATGATCGCCGGTGCGGCGAAGCGGAACACCTGCCAGAAGGGGAAATTCCACGGCATGATCGCGAGCACCGGCCCGAGCGGTTCGTACCGCACGTAACTTTTCGTCGCGCTGGTCTGCACAAGCTCGTCGGCCAGGAATTTCTCCGCCTCGTCGGCATAGAACCGGCAGACCCAGGCGCATTTCGACGCTTCGGCGAGGGCGGACGTATAGAGCTTTCCCATCTCGAGCGTCATCATCCTCGCGAAGGCCTCCTTCCCGGCTTCAAGGATTTCACCGGCTTTCCTCATCAACGCCGAGCGTTCGGTGAAAGAGGTCTTGTGGTGGGCGATGAACCGGGTGCGGGCCTTTTCGATCTTTTCCTCGAGGTGCTTGTCGGATATCGGGGGAAACGATTTCAGCACTTCTCCGGTCGCGGGGTTGCAGGTCTGAATGGGCATGGAGGGGCTTTCGGTTGTCGGATTGTCGCGTGTGCAGGAAAGTAGAAACTTCCCGCGAGATTTTCAATTTCGCCGCGGCATGGAATTCACGCGCCGATTTTTTATATTGTTGCCGCGATCACCACTTCAACCGACCATTCGATGGAAAAACTCGTCCGCGTGGGGCACAGCCCGGACCCCGACGACGCATTCATGTTTTACGGGCTGGCGAGCGGGAAGGTCAAGCTCGACGGCATCAGGATCGAGCACATGCTGGAGGACATTCAATCATTAAACGCGCGCGCGATGAAAGGCGAGCTGGAGGTCACGGCAATCTCGGCCCACGCCTTTCCTTATGTACAGGACCGGTACTGGATCATGCGGACCGGGGCGAGCATGGGCGACGGATACGGCCCCGTGCTCATCTCGAAAAAGTATACAACGCTCGCCGAGCTGAAAGGGAAAACCGTCGGCACCCCCGGTCCCCTCACCACCGCGACGCTCCTGTTCCGGATATTCACCGAGGGGATCGGGCACATCGACCGACCCTTCGACCGGCTCATGCCGATGATCGACGAGGGGAGGATCGACGCGGGCGTGGTGATCCATGAGGGGCAAATCACCTACCGGGAACAGGGGTACCATAAAATAATGGACTTCGGCGAACTCTGGCGCGACGAAACGGGCGGGCTGCCCCTTCCGCTCGGCCTGGACGTGGTCCGAAAGGACCTCGGGGAAAAGCTGGCCCGCGAGCTCTCGTTGGGCCTGCGCGACAGCATCGAGTACGGCTACAAACACCAGGATGAATCGATACCCTACGCCCTCGGGTGGGGCCGCGGCATCGACGCGAAGAAGGGCGAAACGTTTGTGAAGATGTACGTCAATGATCTGACCATCGACATGGGCGAGAGGGGCAAGGCGGGGCTGAAGGAGCTCTTCAGGCGTGCCGGCCCGAAGGTCGGGCTGCCGGCGGTGAAGGAGTTCAGGCTGGTCTGACGGGAGCCGGAAATTTCTCAGGCGGGCTCCCGGTGATTTTCAGACGGGAGATACGTATATTCATCTATGATTACGAATCTTGATAAATACGAGGAATTCGATCGATGGTCCCGCGCCGCGGACCATCTCACCATCGAAATGAAGTTCAGGATCCTGGACAGTCTCTATGAGGAGGCGAGACACTTCGGCCACTTCAAGGGAGACGATTTGCTGGAAGGCATCGAGGATGATATCCGACTCGCGGCGATGCTTAACTCCGATGTTTCAAACCCTCCTCGTTAAACTCGCATCCCTCCTGGACAGGGCTTCGATCCCGTACATGGTGATCGGCGGACAGGCCGTCCTGTATCACGGCGAACCGAGGCTCACGCGTGACATCGACATCACACTCGGAAATGACATTGACAAGTTGGAAGACGTCCTCAGGTCCCTGGATGGCTCCGGCCTGGACGTGGCCGCATCCGACATCGAACGGTTTACCTTCGAAACGCACGTTCTCCCGCTGGTGGAGAAGGCGAGCGGCATCAGGGTAGACCTCATCTTCTCGTTCTCCGAATATGAGCGGGAAGCCCTCCGACGCGCCATTTCAGTTCCCCTCGGCGAGAGGATGGTGAGATTCGTTTCGGTCGAAGATCTCATCATCCATAAACTCGTCGCAGGTCGTCCGCGGGACCTGGAAGACGTCCGGGGTATCCTCGCCCGCTCGCCTCGAACGGATGATGCCTACCTGGAGAAATGGCTGCGATCGCTGGGGAAGACCCTCGACCGTGATCTGGCGGGTGAGTACAGGGGGATAAAGCCGCAAGCGCTTACGCCGCCGCCGCGGGATCGAACACTCTGAGAATATTATAAAGGGTGTCCCGCTGGGCGGGAATGAAGCCCGAATCGCGAATGAGGTTCACGACCTCGTCGGCGCTGCTCCTGTTGACGAAGTTGGCTGCCGCATGCACGTTCTCTTCGAACAACGTCCCCCCGAAATCGTCCGCCCCGAAGTGGAGCGCGATCTGGCCCGTCTTCTTCCCCTCCGAGAACCACGACGCCTGGATGTGGTCGAAATTGTCGAGATAGATCCGTGAAACGGCAAGCACCTGGAGGTAGCGCACCGGCGTGGCGTAGTGGGGGATGATCTTCTCGAGCGGCGTGTTCCCCGGCTTGAAGCTCCAGGGGATGAACGCCGTGAACCCGCCTGTCTCGTCCTGCAGGCGTCGTATCCGCTCGAGGTGTTCGACGATCTCTTCGTCGGTCTCGAGGTGCCCGTACATCATCGTCGCGGTGGTTCTGTAGCCGATCCTGTGCGCCTCGCGCATCACCATCATCCAGTCGTCGGAACTGCCCTTCAAATGGCTGATTTTCTTCTTCACCCTGTCGTTGAGGATCTCTGCGCCGCCGCCGGGGATCGTGCGCAAGCCCGCGTCCCACAACTGCCTGAGGACTTCCGGTACCGTGAGCCCCGAGACGCCGGCCATGCCGATGATTTCGGATGTTGAGAAAAAATGGGGATGGATTTCCGGGACCTCGGCGATTGTGCGCCGCACCATATCGAGATAGTACGAAAATGACAGGGCCGGGTTGACGCCGCCCTGGAGGAGGACGGTGGTGACGCCGCTTGCGGCCGCCCGCCTGAATTCGCCGATCATGTGATCGACGCTGTACGTGTATTCGCCCTCTTCCCCCGGGTGCCGGTAGAAGGCGCAGAAAATGCAATCGATGTTGCAGACGTTCGTATAATTCGGGTTGGTGTCCACCACGAACGTCACCTTCGGCCCGGGGTTTTTCCGGGCCCGGACGCCGTTCGCCAGGTCGCCCAGTTCCAGCAGTTCGGCGTGTTTCAGGAGAAGCACACCCTCCTCCGGTGCGAGCCGCCCGCCGTTGCGGGCTTTGTCGCACAGCGCCGGGAGCTGGATCATATCGTCACCCCCGGGTTCACTTCGGCCGTGAGTTTTCTGAATTCCATCATCGCTTCCTTTTCCCTGTCGCCCAGCGTATAGTTGAAACCCTCGAGGTATTCTTCCACGTCCGCGGGTGCGAGGCGCAACATTTTGCCGTGGAGTTCGCCGATCGCCCGGTAACGTCCCTCCGTCCTGCGGAGCGATTCCGCGATCGTCGCGCAGAGCGCATTCTTCGTTTCCCGGGGGAGATCTTTCTTCACCGCCCACACCGCGAAGACGAACGGCATCTTCTTCCAGTCGTACCACTCGGCCGCCAGGTCGTAAACCAGCTCGAAGCCCGCGAGTCCGTGCCTGTTGTGGTAGAGCGCCTGGTCGCCGATCAACAGTACGGCGTCGAAGTCGGCGTAGCTGTTCACGCCCGCGTGCAGCCGGACGAACTCCGCCTTCACGTTGTACTTCTTCCGGAGCAGGAGGCGCAGGAGCCCGATGGATGTCGCCGTCTCGTCGGTGACGCCGATGCGCTTCCCGTCCAGGTCGGCCCAGCCGTGGTTCGAGAAGAGCATCACGCTCTTCACCTGGTCGCGAGTGGCGATGCACCAGTCCAGGAGCTCGAGCGTCGATTCGTTCCGGTAGTAATCCATCAGGGAAAAGAGCCCCGCCACCAGCTGGCCGTCGGCCGCCAGCAACCCCATCCTGCGCGGGACGATCGGAAGGATTTTAAAGGGGCCCTTCTCGAAATCACTGTGGAACGGCAAAGAATTGAGGTAGGGAATCTTTCCGATGACGTTATCCGCGTGCACCTTCAGGGGGTTATAATAGACGTCCCGCTCGACGGGGATCTTTCCCGCGTCCTTTATCAATCGAATGATCCGGTCCTTCGCCAGCTTCATCGGGCTGGTGGCTCCCGCGTCATGGGCGATCCGCTCCTGTCCCACCGTGCCGTCCATGTCGTCGGCGCCGAAGTTGAGCGCGACGGAGGCGACCTCTTCGGTGAGCATCACCCAGTAGGCCTTGATATGCGGGAAGTTGTCGAGCATCAGCCGCGAAATCGCGATCGTCTTCAGGTCGTCGATCGCCGACGTGAACCGATCGCGCGGTTTGATGCCGGTATCACCCGGCTGGAATGCGAGGGGGATAAAGGTGAGAAACCCGCCGGTCTCGTCCTGGGCCTCGCGCAGCTGGATCATGTGGTCGAGCCGTTCCCCGAGCGTCTCGATGTGCCCGTAGAGGAGCGTGCTGTTGGTCGGAATGCCCAACCGGTGCGCCGCCTTGTGCACGCCGAACCATCCCTTCGCTCCGATTTTCTGATTAAAAAGCAGACGGCGCACGCGCTCGGAGAAAACCTCCGCCCCGCCGCCCGGCATTGTTTTCAGCCCCGCCTCTTTCAGCTGCCGCAGGACCTCCCCGACCGGCATTTTGAATTTCTTGTGGAAGAAGTCGATCTCCACGGCGGTGAACGCCTTGACGTCGATGTTCGGATATTTCCTGCAGATGGTGCGGACGATGTCGAGGTACCGCTCCCAGGGCCAGTCGGCCGGCATGCCGCCGGTGATGTGCACCTCGGTGATATCGGGCGTGAGCGTGGAGAGAATATCCCCGGTGGTCATCTCGTAGGCTTCGGGGTCGCCCTTCTTCACGGCGAAGTCGCAGAACTTGCACGACAGGACGCAGATGTTGGTGTGCTCGATTTTTTGATTGAGCACGAAGTAGACGGCGTCTCCGCTTTTCTGCTGCTGGACGAAGTTCGCCATCTTGCCGAGCGAGATCAGGTCGGGCGTTGCGTAGAGCGCCAGGCCGTCGGCCATCGAGAGGCGTTCCCTCTTCTGCACTTTCTCCCAAACCGGGATGAGCGACGTGTCGCGGAAGTTAAAAGTCATACATTCCTACTTCCAGATTTTTCCCCACTTTTCGTCCACCCGCCGGACGACCTCGTCGTCCATCACCAGGGGCCCGGGGTACCCCTGTTTCCAGGTGGCGTCGATTCCCATCGCCCCTTTATAGACCGGCGAGATGCCGATGAGGCGGTTTTCCGTGAAAACGACGTCCCTTTCGCAGTCGAAGCGCGTGAAAACTCCCCAAATATAACTCTCCCGGTCGTGAATGTCCACGTCGTCGCTGACCACGGCGACCACGGGAACCGACGCGAACCGCGGATCCTTCACCATTTTTTCGGTGATCTCCCGTCCGCCGGATGAGACCCTGACGAGGAGCATCGTCCCCTGGGGGAATGCGGCGCCGAGGATGCGCGAATCGGCCGACCGGGCGTTGCGGACGATGGCGTCTGCGCGCGATGAATCCATCGGATCGCCGGCGCCCCTTCCCGGCTTGCGCGTCGCGTCGATCACCATCTTGCTCCCCAGGTTCATTCTGAAGCTGGTGAAGTCGAGCGTGTCGAGCGGGACCTTCGGGATCATCACGAAATCGTGGTGCGCGTCGAAGTGATCGCGGACCTCCCGGAGCACGGCGTCCCAGTCGCGCGGGTCGACGCCGGCCGAAACCGTGACGATGCACTTCGTGAGCGAGAGCTGGTCGGTGCCCATGATGCCGAGCGCCGCCTTGAGGGCCTCCTTTTGATAGCGCTGTTCGATCGCGACGACGAGCAGGTTATGAAAGCCCGCCTCGTAGTACGCCCAGAGCCCGGCGACTTCCTTGTGAATGAGTTTTATCAGCGGACCGAGGATCTTCTGCGTCGCGTCGCCGAGGAACTTGTCTTCCATCGGAGGTTTCCCCACCACGATCGCGGGATAGACCGGGTCGTTGCGGTGCGTGATCGTTTTCAAATGAAACACCGGGAATTCCGCCGCAGCCGAGTAATGCCCGAAGTGGTCGCCGAAGGGGCCCTCCAACCTCCGTTCACGGGCGGGCACCACGCCTTCCAGTATGAACTCGGCGGACGCCGGCACCGGGAGGCCGATGGTCTTCCCCCGCGTAAACCCTATCCTGCGGTTCATCAGGAACCCTGCGAACATCGCCTCGTCGATCCCCTCGGGGAGAGCGGCGATCGCGGCGAAGAGGAGCGCCGGGTCGGTGCCCAGGGCGACGGCGACCTCGAGGTCGCGCCCCGCCTTTTCGCTTTTGAAATAATGAAAACCGCCGCCCTTCTGGATCTGCCAGTGCATCCCCGTCGTGGCGCCGTCGAAGACGTGCATTCGGTATATACCGATGTTTCTCTTCCCGTTTTCCGGGTCGGCGGTGTGGACCTGACCGTACGTGATGAATTTTCCGCCGTCGCCGGGCCAGCACTTCTGGATCGGAAGGATGCCGAGGTCGGGGGCGACGACGTTCTGCTGACTGAGCGCGGGTCCGGCGGCTGCCTCCGGCCTGGCGTTCAGCGCCCGTCGGACCATCGTCCACTGTTCGCGGACGCTTTTGAAAGACGGGGGGAAAATCCGTTCCGCGAAACGGATGAGCGCTTCGCCGAGGAGGTCCGGGTCCTCGCCGAGAGCGAGGCGGATCCGTTCCTCGTTGGAAAAATGGTTGACGGCGAGGGGAAAGCCAGAGCCGGCGGGACGCTCGACCAGGAGCGCGGGTTTGCCTTCCTTCAGGGCCCGGGTGGAGATTTCGGTGAGCTCCAGCTCCGGGTCTATGTCAATGGCGGTGCGGTGGAGCTGGCCTTTCGACTCGAGGAGCCGCAGGAATTCTCCCAGCGCCATGCCCGTTACTCCAGCTCTTCGGAGCGCCAGCCCTTGCCTTTGCCGGCGCCGATCACGTGAAGGACCCTGTCGACGAACCCTTCAACGTACTCCCGGACGGAGTCCGGCTTATAATAGAGCGGGGGGGAGACGGGCATGATGATGACGCCGGAGCGCGAGAGGGCGGAGCACTGCTCAAGGGAGATGGTGGAAAGGGGAGTTTCGCGGATGCAGAGGACGAGCTTGTACCGCTCCTTGAGCGCCACCGCGGCGGTCCTGGTGATGAGCGAATCCCCGATGCCGGAGGCGATTTTGCCGAGGGTCGAGGTCGAGCAGGGGAGAATCACAAAGGCATCGAACCTGTTCGTGCCCGAGGCGAGGGGGGCGGTCAGGTCGTCGTTGGCGAATTGTTTTTTGATAAACGGCTGGAGGTCCCTTTCGGTGATCTTCAGCTCGTCTTTCAATAAAGCCTTCCCCCACTTGCTCACAATCAAAAACTTGTCGCCGGGACAGCGCTTCAGGAAATCCTGCGCGTAGACCGCCCCCGACGATCCGGTGATGCCGAGAACGATCCTCAAGGGATCACCGTCCCGGTGATGATCATCCCGAAGACGACGAACCCGAGCCAGGCGTTGATCCTGAAGAACGCCAGCTCGACGTCCGCCGCCCTCTGCTGTTCGATCCAGAGCAGGACGCCGGTGAGGGCGAGGAAGGGCGAGGCGTACCACGAGCGGATGGTCGTGGCGAAAAGCATCGAAAGAAAAACGAACGCGGCGATGTGGAACGCCGCCGACCACCCGAGCGCCTTCTCTCTACCGAAACGTGAAACGAAGGACCTCAGGTTGAACCGCCTGTCGAACTCCTCGTCGAGGGTGGCGTAGATGATGTCGAACCCCGCGCCCCAGAAGGCCGTGAAAAGGCAGAGCCAGACGGCGGGCATGATGTTGTCGAACGACTGCGCCGCCGCGAAGTACCCGCCGAGGGGCGCCATCGACATCCCGATCCCGACGCCGAAATGCGCGAGTATCGTAAAGCGCTTCATGTAGGGATAGACCACGAACACGACCAGGGGAATCGGGGAGAGGACGAGGCAGAACAGCGAGATCGCCGCCGCTGATGCGAAATAGATCGCGCAGCCGAGCCCCAGCACCAGGAGCGCCTCCCCGAGCGACATCCTGCCGCTCGGCAGTTCCCGGCCCGCGGTGCGGGGGTTCCGGGCGTCGATCTTCCTGTCCACGATTCTGTTCAGCGCGAACGCCGCGGTGCGGGCCCCGACTGCGGCCAGGAGCACCAGAACCAGCAGGGATGGCTCCGGGGGTCCGTTCAGCCCGAGAATGACCCCCGAATAAATGAGCGGGAGGGTAAAAAGGGTATGCTCGAACCTGACAAAATTGAAGAATTTCCTCAATGGAGCGCTTTCCTGGGGTGATGATTGTGAAAATATACCCAAAATGGGAGATTCAATCAAGAATGGCGGGGAGGACGGTATGACGGGAATAACGACTACTCTTGACAACTCCTTAGAGTAATCGTAAATTCAACGCCATCGGTCATTCATTCATCATCAGCGGAAGGGTCATCCATGAGATGGACATCCATGTTCTTGGTCCCGGCGGTTTTCGCCTTCGTCCTTGGAGCCTGCAAGGATGAGAATAACCCGGCCGCCGCAGGCGCGACCACCACAAACTATGTCGGGGTCATGGCCGGCACCGGCGTCTCCGGGACGCTCACGATCAGCATCACCACGGGCAAGCGCGCCTATCCGGCGACCAATGAGGCGGGCGATACGCTCGAGGTCACCGCGACGCTGAAAATCAACGGCGGGGCCGCGATACCGCTCACCGGATACTTCATCGTCGCCACGGGCGAATTGTATCTCGCAGGGGGAGGTTATGCCTTCGAGGGCGTCTTCAGCGCGGGTACGATCACCGGCACCTTCACCTATCCCGGCGGCGGGGGCATCTTCAACTGTGATGAAGGAAACGCCGCGGACGTCAGGACCTATTGCGGAAGGTACCAGGATGCCGCCCCGGGGACCGAGGCGGGGTATCTCAATATGACGATCAGCGGGACGTCGATCGTGGTACTCGTCTATCCCGACGGCGCGCCCGATCAGGCGTTCATGGCGGCCGGCACCATCAACGCGGAAAACGTGATCACGATTTTCAACCCTGATGCTCCCTCCCTCGTCATTGCGACGGGTATGTTGAACACCGTAAGCAACACGGCCAGCGGCGAGTATGCGGGCGATCCGGGCGGGACGTGGTCCGCAGAGCCGTGTCACTGATCTGAATTTTTCCCCGGACGACGGGCGGCCGCATCCAGCGCGGCCGCCTTTTTTTCGTGCGCCCGACGCCCAGCCCTCCAACCGGTCGATATCGCGCGATCCTGTGATTCCGTTCAGAGACCGTCAAACCCGAAATCTTGTATTTTTTCCAATATTTTGGTATTATTTGTTTCTATTTCCGGACATTTCACCCCCTACTCCGTAAAACGAAAGGAATTTCACGCATGGTTGTAAAATCCGCACTGGTCGCGGCATTTCTGTCTGCATTCCTCTTCGCGGCCTGTTCTCCGAAAGCCGGCGAATCGGTCGTCCTCGAGGTCGGGCCTTCAAAGGTCACCCTGGAGGAGTTCGAGGATTTCTATGCCAGGAACAGCGGGACCGGGGATACGCTCTCCCTGACGCCGATCGCCGAACGCGAACGCTTCCTCGACCTCCTGACGCGCTACAAACTGAAGCTCCAGGACGCCGCCGACAGGAACCTCGCCGCCGACCCAGAGGTGCAAACCGAACTGCGCGACTACCGCGCGAGCCTCGCGACCACCTACATTATCGAAAAAGAAATCACGGAGCCGGGGATAAGGCTTCTCTACGACCGCAAGACCGAGGAGATCCGCGGAAAGCACATCCTCGTCGCGGTGAAACCCGAAGCTTCTCCCGCCGAAACGCTCAAGGCGTACACTAAAGTGATGGACCTGATCGGCAGGCTGAAGGCCGGCGCCGATTTCGATTCCCTCGCGATGGCGGATTCGGAAGACCCCACGGTGAAATCGAACCGGGGAGACCTCTATTTCTTCACGGGCGGACAGATGGTGATGCCGTTCGAGAACGGGGCGTACGCGATGAAGGTGAACGAAACCCCGAACGCCCCGATCCGCACGTCCTTCGGCTACCACATCCTGAAAATCACGGCCCGCCAGCCGGTCCGCGGCTCGATCAAGGTGCGGCATCTCATGGCCCTCGTGAAGCAGGCCCCGGCCGATACCGGCGACACCGCCGCCGCGCTCGGCAGGATCCGCGCGTGGCAGGACAGCCTGGCGAAGGGGATCGATTTCGCGGAGCTGGCGAAATCGGTGTCCGAGGACGCCGGCAGCGCCGTCCGGGGGGGAGACCTCGGCTGGTTCGAACGGAAACGCTATGTCCAGCAGTTCGACGAGGCCGCGTTCCTCCTCAAGCCGGGAGAGGTTTCGCCGGTCGTGAAGACCCCATACGGCTACCACCTGCTCAAATGCGACAGCCTCAGGCCGATTGCGTCCTACGCCGAGATGCGCGCCCAGCAGGGCGACCCGCTCAAGAGACAGTACCAGCAGGTCCGCTTCACCGACGACTTCAACGACTACGTCGCCCGGCTGATGAAGGAGTTCGACTATTCGTTCCAGGAGGGGACGATCTCCTCGCTGTTGAGCGTCCTCGATTCGAACACGACGACGCAGGACAGCGGATGGGACGCCACCATCACCGAATCGATCCGTCTCGCCCCCCTGATCAGGGCGAACGGCGTTGTGTACGGCGTGGACACGGTCCTCACCATGCTGCTGAAACGGCCGGAACTCCAGAACACGCTCCTGCGCAGGTCCGATCTGGAGAGGCAATTCCGGAAGATCTCGGAGGCGATCCTCCTCGAAGCGAAGTCGGCGGGGCTCGAGCAGCGGTCGCCGGCCTTCGGGTCGCTGATGAAGGATTACCGGGACGGTATCGTGCTCTACAGGGCCGAGCAGCTCGAAGTGTGGAACAGGGTCACGGTCACCGACTCGGCGCTCAGGGCCTACTGGGACCAGCACAAGGCGGACTTCGCGTTCCCGGCGAAAGTGACGTTCGCGGAGATGAATTTCGACAGCGACACGCTCGCCCTCACGATCTACGATTCGCTCATCCGCGGCGCCGACTTCGACGCCCTTGCCCGGGTGCATAACTACGACGACTCGCTCAAGGCGAAGGGCGGCCTCAACGATCCCCAGCCCGGGAACCTGGACGACGTGGCGAAGATGCTCGCGGGGATGGACATCGGCCAGGTCTCGGAGCCGGTGTCGGTCGGGAGCGGGATCACCATGATCGTGAAGCTGATCGCCAAGGAGCC
>DATDQD010000065.1:0-6990 GCA_035292425.1 Bacteroidota bacterium | reverse complement strand
GAGGACCTTGGTGACAAGCGGGTCGAGGAAAGCTCGGTCGTGCGACACGACAACGATCGTCCCCTCGTATTCTTTCAGCGCGTTCAGGAGAACATTTATCGAACGCATGTCGAGGTGGTTGGTCGGCTCGTCCATGATGAGTAAATTAGCCGGACGCAGGAGCATCTTCGCCAGCGCGAGGCGGCTCTTCTCGCCGCCGGAGAGGATCGAGACCTTCTTGAAGACGTCATCGCCGTGGAAGAGGAACGAGCCGAGGATGGTGCGGAGCTTCGGGCGGACCTCCCCGTGCGCCACTTCGTCCACGATTTCGAGGACCTTGCGTTTCTGATCGAGCTCTTCCGCCTGGTGCTGGCCGAAATACGACAGGATGGCGTTGTACCCGACCACGCGGGAGCCTCCGTCGACCGGCTCGATACCGGCGAGGATCCGTGTGAACGTGGACTTGCCCGCGCCGTTCGGGCCCACGATCGCGATCCTCTCCCCGCGCTCGATGCGGCAGTCCAGCCCGTCGAAAACGACCAGCGGCCCGTAGCGCTTCGAGACGTTCTTCAGCTCGATGACGACGGCGCCGCTCGGGGAAGGTTTCAGAAAATGGAAGGCGATCTCCTCCTCGTCGTCCTCCACTTCCGCGAATTCGATTTTATCCAGCATCTTGATGCGGCTCTGGACCTGACGGGCCTTCGTCGCCTTGTACCGGAACCGGTTGATGAATTTCTGCGTCTGCTCGACCTGCTTCTGCTGGTTCTTCAGCGTGCCGGCGGCCAGCTCTCTGCGGACTTCCCGTTCCCTCTCGTAGTAGGAAAAATTCCCCGCGTAAACGGTGAGCCGGCCCAGCGCGATGGCAAGCGTTTTTTTCGTCAGGTTGTCGAGGAAGGCCCTGTCGTGCGACACGAGGATCACCGCCCCGTTGTACGACCGCAGGTACTCCTCGAACCAGCGGAGCGAGTCGAGGTCGAGATGGTTGGTGGGTTCATCGAGAAGCAGCAGTGACGGTTCCGTCAGGAGGAGCTTGGCGAGGGCGATCCTCATCTGCCAGCCGCCGGAGAACTCGTCGCAATCCCGGTCGAAGTCCCCCGTGGAGAATCCGAGGCCCATCAGCACACGTTCGACCTTCGACTGCATCCTGAAGGCGTCCAGGTCCTCGAGTTTGTGCTGGAGTTCGCCGAAGACCTCGAGTGTGTCGGCGTACTCCTCGCTCGTGTGGTCGAGCGAGGTTAAATTGAATTGCGCCTCGTCCATCTCGGCGCGTACTTCCATCACGTCCTCGAAGGCCGTCTCGACCTCGCCGGTGAGCGTGCGGCCGCTGGCGATCACCCCGTCTTGCGGTAGGTAACCGACGGTGACGTACCGTGCCTTGCTGATCCGGCCGGAGGTCGGTTCGCCCAGCGCGGCCATTATTTTGAGCAGCGTGGATTTCCCCGATCCGTTCGAGCCGACCAGCCCGATCCTGTCATGCGGACCGATCGTGTGCGAGACGTCGTCGAACAACACGCGCTCGCCGTGGCTCATCGTGATATGTTCAAGAGAGAGCAATCAGGCGAACCGGTCGGGGCGCAACAGCGTGCAGTCGATCGACGGGGTCTTTCCGGTCACGATCTCGGAGACAAGTTTTCCGGTCACCGGGGAGAGCGTGATGCCGAGCATCGCGTGGCCCGCCGCCGTGACGAGGTTTTTAAATTTCTGCGTCCGCCCGACATACGGGAGCCCGTCGGGAGAACAGGGCCTCAACCCCGACCAGACATCGCTTTCCGAAAAGGCCGGCACCCGCACGTTCTCGAGGTAGACCGGTACGGTATTCGCGATGGCCTGCACCCGGCGCATATTAATAGAGAGATTGAACCCGGTGAGTTCGAGCGTCCCGCCGTACCGGACCTGGTCGCCGAGCGGGGTGATGGCCACCTTGCGTTCGGTGAGGATCATCGGCGTGGAGAACATGTCGGGAGTGCGCGGGAACGTGATGCTGTACCCCTTCGCCGGCTGGATCGGGAGTTTCAGCCCGAGAGAGCGGACGAGGTTTTGCGACCACGCGCCCCCTGCGAGCACGTATTCCTTCGCGCGGAATTCACCCTTCGTTGTCCTGACGGCGGAAATTGTCCCGTCGCGCGCATCGATGCCGGTGACCCCGGCGCCGGTGGCAATCTCCACGCCGTCTTTTACGACGTGCGCGGCCATCCCCTCGACGAATTTCTGCGGACTCATATGCGTGTCGGTGCCGTAGTGGAACGCCCCCCCCGATTTCAGCTTAAGGTTCGGGTCGATGCCCCCGATGTCGGCGGCCTTCACTTCTTTGATAGGTATGCCGAATTTGAGCCCCACTTCGGCCTCTTTGAGATTCTCCTCCCTCCCCTCCGGTGTGTTATAGACGAGGAGGAGCCCCTTCTCGTCATATTCAAAGGTGAAGATTTTCCTGGCGGCGATCTCCCGGTAGAGGTTGGCGCTCAGGTCGTTCAGCATGAAAAGGAGCGGCATTGACCGGTTGGACCGTTCGACCCTGCTCGCCTCGCGGAACTTCAGCAACCAGGAGATGAGCCCCATATCGATCCGGGGTTTGACGTAGAATGGGCTGACCGGGTCGAGCATCCACTTGAGGCCTGCGGTGATGACGCCGGGGTGCGCCAGGGGTACGTAATGGCTCGGGCAGATGAGGCCGCAGTTTTTCAGCGACGATCCGGCTCCGGGGAAATCCTTTTCGACGATGCGTACGCTCAGTCCCTCCTGCCGGAGGTAGTACGCGATCGAGAGGCCCACCGCCCCCGCGCCTATGATCAGGACATCAGTATCGTTTGACATGGAATTCGGCGTCGATGGTGAAAAAGTGTTGAAAAACTGATAGCGCACAGAATACCAGGCATACCCGGCGTGAGGCGCGCCGTACGTTCGGACCGCCGGCCGCCGTCACAGCACCTGGAACCCGTGCGCGTACGGGTCGTCGTCGTCGATGAAAATGGTATTGAAGCCGGTGAGCTTCGCCCACCCCTCGATAGAGGGCACGATCGCCTTCTTCCCGCCGACGGTCGTCTCCTCCTCCACCCTGCCCCGGAAGAGACTGCCGATGTAACTCTCGTGGACGAACGAGTCGCCCTTCTTCAACTTCCCCTTGGCGTGCCACTGCGCCATCCGCGCCGAGGTGCCGGTGCCGCAGGGCGACCGGTCGATCGCCTTTTCGCCGTAGAAGACCGCGTTGCGCGCGTCGGCGTCGGGATGTTTCGCTTTCCCAGTCCACTGGACGTGGCTCATCCCCCGGATCGTGTCGTTCACGGGATGGACGAAGGAATATTTTTCGTTCACCAGTTTCCTCACGACCGGGCTCAGTCGGAGGATGTCGCCTGCATTGAAATCGGCCAGGTCGCGGTAATTCTCCTGCGGGTCGATGATCCCGTAGAAATTGCCGCCATAGGCCACGTCGAGCTTCAGGCTCCCGATCCCGGGGCAATCGATCTCGATCCCCTCGCGGTCGAGGTAGGACGGTACATTGACGATCCTGACAGATTCGACGTCGGGGCCTTTCATCGTGTAATACGCCTCGATCACGCCCGCGGGTACTTCGATCCGGAGCTTCCCCGGTGTTTGCGGTTGAACGAGCCCCTGCCGGAGGATGACGGTGACGGTGCCGATCGTGCCGTGCCCGCACATCGGGAGACAGCCGCTGGTCTCGATGAATAAGAACGAAATGTCGGTGTCGTCCCGCAGCGGCGGATAGAGGAACGTCCCCGACATCATGTCGTGGCCCCGAGGCTCGAACATCAGCCCGGTGCGCATCCAGTCGTACTCCTTCAGGAAGTGCTGGCGCTTCTCGCTCATCGTCGCGCCGGCGAGCTCCGGGCGGCCCGCGGTAACGACCCTGACGGGGTTCCCGCAGGTATGGGCGTCGATGCAGTCGAATGTGTGGCGGGCCATGGCTGTTTAGGGCGCCATATAACATGTCTTTACGGTGGTATAGAACTCCACTGCGGCTTTACCCTGCTCCCGGCTCCCGTAGCTCGAGCCCTTCCTGCCGCCGAAGGGCACGTGGTAGTCCACCCCCGCAGTCGGAAGGTTCACCATGACCATACCGCTCTGTGCGTGCGTCTTGAAATGGCTTGAATATTTCAGCGAGGTCGTGCAGATGCCCGACGTCAGGCCGAAGGGGGTGTCATTGGCGACGGCGAGCGCCTCGTCGTAATCGCGCACGCGCACCACCGACGCGACCGGTCCGAAGATTTCGTCCCGGTTGATTTTCATCGTGTTGTCAGTATCCGTGAAAAGGGCCGGCGCCATGTAAAACCCGTTCTTCGTGCGCTTCAGCCGTTCTCCACCGTATGCGAGTTTCGCCCCTTCCTTTTTCCCGATCCCGATGTAGTCGATGTTTTTCTGCAGCTGGGTTTCGTCCACAACCGGGCCGATGTCGGTCCCGGGCGCGAGTGCGTCGTCCACTTTGAGCGCCTTCATTCTTTCGAGCATCGCGGAGACGAACCGGTCGTGGATCCCTGCGGTGACGACGAACCTGCTCGAGGCGGTGCACCTTTGTCCTGTCGAAAAATAGGCCCCGTTGATCGCGGCGTTCACCGCCACATCGATGTCGGCGTCGTCGAGGACCACGAGCGGGTTCTTCCCGCCCATTTCCAGCTGGACCTTCGCGAGCCGATCGGCGCACGTCTTGGCGATCGACCGCCCCACTCCAATCGATCCGGTGAAACTCACGCCGACGACATCGGGATTATTGACCAGCGCCTCCCCGATCACCGATCCCTTCCCCATCACCAGGTTGAACGCGCCTTTCGGCACTCCCGACCTCGAGATGATATCGGCGAGCTCCCACGCGCAGCCGGGCGTGAGTTCTGCGGGCTTGAGCACAACGGTGTTGCCGAACGCCAGCGCCGGCGCGGTTTTCCAGGCCGGGATGGCGATCGGAAAATTCCAGGGGGTGATGAGTGCGACCACGCCGATCGGCTGCCGGATCGTGTCGATCTCAACGCCCGGCCGGATAGATGGAATGTGCTCGCCGGAGAGGCGAACCGCCTCGCCCGCGAAAAATTTGAAGATCTGCCCTGCGCGGCCGACTTCGCCTGTCGCCTCGGGGAGCGTTTTACCTTCCTCGCGGGCGAGCAACCGGCCCAGCTCGTCTTTTCGCGCGAGGATTTCCGTCCCGACGAAGTCGAGGGCGGTAAACTTTTGCTGGGGCGTGGAGAGTGACCACTCGCCGAGCGCCCGCTTCGCCGCCCCGACGGCCGCCGCGACGTCGGCGTTCGACGCAACGGCGTAAGTGTCGATGCAGTCGCCGGTATCCGACGGGTTGATGTTCCGGTAGCCCTTATCGGACACTCTCCACTCGCCGGCGATGTAGTTGGGTTTCATAACGGCAATATCGGCCGTGTCCGGATCGCCTCGGAGATGATACCGGAGACCCGATCCCGTTCCTCGCCGGCGAGCATGAGCCGCGGCGGCCGCACCCACTCCGTCCCGAGGCCGGTCATCGCCTCGGCGAGCTTGATATATTGAACGAACTTGATGTCCGTGTCGAGGTGGAGCACCGGCATGAACCAGTTGAAGATCCTGAGCGCCTCCTCGTATCGCTCCTCCCTGACGAGCCGGTAGATGGCGACGGTCTCGCGGGGGAACGCGCAGACGAGCCCCGCCACCCATCCCACCGCGCCGAGGAGAAATCCGCCGTAGGCCAGGTCGTCCACGCCCGAGAAGATCGCGTACCGGTCGCCGCAGCGGTTCCGGATGTCGGTGATCCGCCGGACGTCGCCGGACGATTCCTTGATGGCCGTGAATTTCGGTTCGCCCGCCAGTTCGGTGAACATCTCCGGCGTGATGTCCACGCGGTACGCGGGCGGGTTGTTGTACACCATGATTGGAAGGTTCGACGCCTCCGCGACCGTCCTGTAGTGCGCGATGGTCTCCCTCGGATCCGACTGGTACTGCATCCCCGGCAACACCATGTATCCCGCGAGCCCGAGCGCCGACGTCCTCTCGACGAACCTGCACGCGGCCGCGGTCGAGGGCTCCGAGACGCACGAGAGAACGGGGACGCGGCCCGCCGCCGCGCTGACGGCGGCTTTGATCACATCGGTCTTTTCGTCGGGAGAGAGCGTCGCGTTCTCGCCCAGAGATCCCAGGACCACGAGGCCGTCCACGCCGGCATCGATCTGTATACCGATGTGGCGTTCGAAGGCCGGGAGGTCGAGCGAGAGGTCGGGTTTAAACTTGGTCGTTAGCGCGGGAAAGATGCCCTGCCAGGTCGTATTCAAGGAATGCACCGGTTATTGGAGGAACGGATGGAATATAGCAGTTTTCTTGTAGAGATGGAAGGGTGAATCAGCCTCGGTACTCCCCTGCCCACAGCTCGTCGAGGAAGTGTCCGTACGGCAGCACTCTGACCTTTCCGATTGTGCGGGGGCGCGAGTCGAGACATACGCAGAGATACCTCTTCATCCTGTTTTCCTCGCTGAGCGCGATAAGCGACCTGATATCCTGTTCGCTTACCGTCCGTTTTGCCTTCAGCTCGACGGCCGTATGTTCTCCCAGGATGAAATCGACCTCGAAGCCTGTGATCGATTTCCAGTAGTTAAGAGGCTCTCCCGATACGTAGCCCGAATAGGCCCGAAGTTCGTGCGCGATGTACGTCTCGAACGCCTGCCCGTACTCCGTCGTCCCGGCGACGAAGATCCGTCCCTGCAGAGATGAAACGACGCCGACATCGAAGAAGTAGTATTTCGAGGAGACGAGCGGTTTCCGCTTCCTTGATTGTTTCCAGGCCGGCAGTTCGTGGATGATGAGCGTGTCTTTCAGAATCTCGTAATATTCATACACCGTGGTCCGGGGGACCTGCGCGTCGTTCCCGATGTTGGTGTAATTTACGATCATGCCGTTGCACTGCGCGGCGATTTTCAGGAATCTGCTGAAAGCGGGGACGTTCCGGGTTACGGCTTCGGCAACGATTTCCTCCCGGAGATAGAGACCGGCATAGGCATCCAGGTCCGCGCGGGCGGACGGGGAAAAATAGAT
>DATDQD010000064.1:0-8084 GCA_035292425.1 Bacteroidota bacterium | reverse complement strand
CATCTGCAGGCTCACGGAGACGACGTTCGCCGCGGCAGTACCGGACCGGACCTCCCCGTACTCATTGACGGTGCCGGTGAACACGGCATCCGTGCTCACGATCTTGGCGAACTTGATCACTTCCTCCGGCGTGGGCGATGGCGGGCGCTCCAGACCGAGTCGGGTGATCCCGCGCGCCACCTCGCCGGGAGGGATCACGTACACGCCCCCGGTCGCCTGCAGCATCGTCATGAAGACGTCCCGGACCCGTTCGCCGGCGATGTTTTCCCTCGTCAGGTTGTTGAACGGCATCACCGCCACGGTCTGGATCGCGCCGAAATCCATGTTCGGATCCCGGTAGACGACCTTGGAGTTGGTGGTGGCGCACCCAGTGAAAACCAGGATGAGGAGAAGCGCCGCCCCGAGACGTCTGATCGACTTATCCCTCATCTTCCGATCCCTCCGTTCGCATCGCCATCCCTCTTTCCGTCCCTTCAGAAGGGAACCCGTACCGTTCCGCTGTACACATTCGAAGTGGTCGTCAGCGCAGGAGTTTCCGATTTGAGGTTCTGATAGGAAAGGTTCAGGTACGACCGCCGCGTGAAGTACCACCGCAGATTGGGGACGATGGACCGTTCCTTCGAATCATCCGAACGGACGGTTTCATTGTAGTAGAATGTCATATGCAGCGTCCCGTCCGGGAAGGGGGACCAGTTGAGGCTGTAGTTCAGGATGTTCCGGCTGGGAGCGGAGGTGGACCTCTCGACCCGGTAGGAGCCGAACAGATACACGGTCTGCACGGGAGTGAACGCCAGGTCGGCCTCTCCGGCGCGCGTAGAATCCGTTGCTTCCCCCGCCAAGTCTCCTCCCGAGGAGACCGTTTTGGTCCCGTTATACAGCAAGGTCAGGTTCACCTTCCGGTTCGGCACGAAGGTCGCCCCCGCGTTCACCTGGGTGTTCCGGACCTTCCGCCCCGCGGGGTCTTCCTGGAAACTGATCCCGCCGCCGAGGTTCGCGTCGATCCCTTCGTACAACTTGGCGACATTATACAGCAATATCGATATGTTCGAGTCTTTTCCCCCGGCGACGGTTTCCTCTTTCCCACTGAGAGTAAGCGATTGGAACAAGGTCTGGAAAGGAACCGCCGCTACCGACGCGGTGTACACCACCGCCTCGCGGTAGCCGGCCTGTTCCTCCCCGTTTTCGAAAGCGACTCTTCCCCTTCCGGAGAACACCTTGTTGAACTGCCGGAAAAACGACAATCCGTTGGACGCCGTGTACCGCAGATCCCCGGGGTCCCTGTGCGTGAAGAGATACGTGAATTCGTAGGTCAGGTGGATGGGCTCCAGGAGGACGGCGCGGAAATCCAGGGTGCCGTTCTGGGAAGTCGTCGTCAGTTTTCCGGAAACCTCGGAGGCGGGCCGCCGGATCTCGGCCTGCAACTCCGTCACCAGGATCGTCGGGAAGAGGAGAGCATTGGGAACCACCGGTGAAAGCGGGCTGGTCGCCACCTTGACGAATCGGGCGTTGACATTCGCGAAACGGATTTCGAACCGGTTGAAGGTCGGGCTGTAGAATGCGGGGAATACGGTCTGGCGAAGGACCCAGCTCTGTATGCCGTCGCTCGGGTCGTCGTCGCTCGTGTACACCCGCCAGGAAAAGGCGTCGGCGACCTGCATCGCATCCCGGTCGACCCACACGTACAGGGTGTTGATTTCCGTGGCGACGAGGAAGTCCAGCCCCATGTTCCTCATCCGCGTGTCCCCCCCGGGCGGCGGGAGCCCCAGGTCGATGCCGGTTCCCGCCGTGAGGTCTCCGTCGATCAGGGCCGGGTTCGACAGGAGGACGATGTTTTCCGGAGTGTCGCTCGCCGTCGACAGCCCGGCGAACGGGAAGACCCGCAACCCCACTTCGCCGCCACCCGACGTCTCCGTTTCGAGCACCTGGTTGGTAACGTTGTAATCCAGCCCGAAGGTGATCCGCCGACGCCACCAGTTGTTGGAATAGTTCACCCGCCCGTTGTTGTTCAGTTCTTTCGTGGTGGTATCGGACAACCGCAAATCGGTGTTCCGTAACGTCCCGTGGTAGTAGAGCGACAAGGTCCCCGTCGGCCGGTAATTCGACGTGGCCTGGTACAGGTCTGTTATTGTGTCCAGGCTTGATCGCTCCTTGTCGTACAAATGATCACGGGAATATTGCAGCCTGAGATCGGGAAACCGGTCGGGCCTCCAGTAGAGCGTCGCGACGTACGACTCCCGAACCGTGGTGACGGGAGAAAACCCGGAGTTCTCCCGCTTTTCCTCGTTCCGGCTGTAGGCCGCCTCCGCGAAGTATAACGGGGTGCGAAGGTTCAGGTGGACGTAGGGTCGAAGGGTGGTCGTGGTCGTGTCGCTTTTCATCCCATCGACATCGGATGAGATGTCCCGCTTCTGGAACAGGCCGGATGCGAGCAAACCCAGGTTGGGGTAGATCTTCTTGTCGAGGTTGAGGTTGTACAACTGCGTAAAGGTATCGGACGATGTATCGATGGACTGTCCACCGGAGTTCCTGAGTTCCGTATCCGCCCTGCCGAATTCGATTTCAAGGTACCCGGAGAGCCCTTCCGCCCGGGAATCCGTCGAGAGGATCGCCGACGCGAGGAGGATGGAGGAAAGGACCAGGAGCGCCACGGAACAGATACGTGCCCCCGAAAGGTTTCCCCATCGCATGGCCGGGCGGTTACCTCTCCCCCATCAACGTCACCCAGAAGGGATCCTCGCCGGCATCGGCCACGGATGCCGTTCCTTTCCCGATCAGGTGGATCATCCTCACGTTGTTCGAACCCGGAAAAACCGCGCAGAGGTTGTTCCCCTCCCCGTCGATGGTCAGGTACGACGCATCCTCTCCGGTCCGGTAGGAGTCGATGGGGAGGAAGGAGAACGGGTCGTAGATCGCGATCTCCCTTGCCCCACGCCGCGCCAGGTAGATCAGGTCGGATCGGGAATCCACCTTCAACGCCGTCCCTCCGGTTCCCACATACACCCTGCGCACGATGGATAGCGTCGCCGCGTCGTACACATTGAGGTATGGAGAGTACCTGTGCAGGACATAGAGCCGGTTCCCCGCCCGGTTGAACTCACCGCGCACCGGCCCCGCATCCGTGGAGAGGGTCGCCATCACCTCCAGGGAACCCAGGTCGAGGACCGAAACCGTGTTGGACAGCGTATTGAATACGTATGCCCTTCGCCCGGCGCGATCGACCAGGATGGACTGTGGGCCATTGCCGACCTGGATCCGCCTCTTTTCGACGAGGGAGGCGGCATCGACGACGCTCACCGTGTTCGAACCGGCATTGGCCGTAAGCAAGGTTTTCCTGTCCGGCGTGAGCGCCAGTTCCTCCGGACGGTCCCCTACCGTGAGCGGCCCCCGACTGATCACATCCGTCCCAAGGAGGTCGATCGTCTCCACGGCGTCGTCACCGGAAATCGCCACGTACGCCCTGCGCAACGGCGGGTTCAGGACCATTCCCGCGGGAGAGGTGCCGGTCGGGACGACGGCGGCAACCTTGCCGGTGACCTTGTCGAACACGGTGACGGTGTTCCCCCCCCTGCTGGTCACCAGCCCGATCAGCCCGGTGGCGAGTTTCCCGGGAATTTCGCCGACAAACGATGGAGTGAACCGGATCCCTCCCGCCAAAGATTCCCTGTAACGGAACGTCAGCGATACGACCTGCGCCTTTTTCCTGGCGATCGTGAACGGTATGGGCGTCATCGGTTTTTCGTCGGCCGGGGGAAGCGCGGTGATCCCCTCCTCTCCTTGCAACGTGGCGCCGCCCACGCGGAACAGGAATCCCTGGTACTGACCCGGCGGGAGATTCCCGGAAGCCAGAAGACGGTCCCTCTTCAGGTCCTTTCCGATGATTTCCTTCATGTGGAGAGTCGCGGGTACCGCGCTTCCGTCCCCCCGGACGGCGGACACCGCTTCGAGGCGGAACGACAACCGGTCGGCTTCCTGGGTCATGGACTGCAGGTAGACGAACACCTGCCCGTCCTCCTCCAGGCGGGGCTTCACAAGGGAGGGCCGGGCCTGGCAGGCGAACAGCAGCAGGGAGGCGACGAAAAACGCGACCAGGCGAGTCGCCATGACCCTACGCCGGATCTCGTCCATCATTGCTTCCCGAACCGTTTCGGCATCGGCGATCCTTTCCCGACTGTGGATATCATCAACCGTTACAACCACATACCCGAACGGCCGTTCCGGGGAGCAAGTTTAGCACAAATAAAAAAGGGCCGGATCCCCAACGGCCCCTTCTCTCGCTTGCCGACCCGTCCGGATCAGGAGAATCCCGGCAATCCGCCCCCGATCAGTCCTGGCCGTGGCACTTGTTGCAGAGCACCCGCTGGTACGACGCGAATACGGTGACCGGGCGGTCGTAGTAGGCCGCCTGGGTCTCCAGTCCGGTCCGCCCGCGCGCGAACTGCGGCACGGTGGGGGTGGTGTCGGTCCCCGGATAGTTACCGTCGTAGACGATGAATTCCCCCTCCATCTGCCACCGCAACATCTGCGGGAAGCCCGAAGCGTGCGCCCGGTGGCAGGAGATGCAGGTCACCCGGTCGGAGGAGGCCGGGCCGTTCAGGAAGGTGTCGTCGCTCCGCGCATGCGTGCGCAGCACCGTGAAACTCGCCGTCGCCTCGGTGAACGGCACGAGCGTCGTATAGGATGTCGCTCCGTTTCCCGTAAGATCGCCCGATTTCCTGTACTGGTAATAGATATTGGCGATCCCCCCGGAACCCATGGTGCGGTCCACGGGATGCCGGTAAGGCCGGCTCCCGCCCGGCGCATGCATGTTCGGATGGCACGCGCCGCACCAGTCCCCCCAGGTCCTGACCCCGTTGGTGATCTGGTGGCCGTACGCCACGCGGGTCTGGGTCGCCGCCTCGGTCCGATTGTATGCCGGAGGGGCGACGGCCATGGGCGCGCCCGGAAATGTGATACCCCCCTTCATATAGCCGGCCCCCGCGAGAAGCCGGTAGACGCCTACGGCCTGACCGGCGGCCGGCACGGGACTGTCGCTGTAGGAACCGGAGGAGATGATCGGCGCTCCGGCCGTCACGATGGTCGTCGTGGCGGCGCTGGTCCGACGGTACTTCCCATGCGGATCGTGGCAGGAGTTGCATGCAAGCTGTGCGGACGGGAACGTCCCCCCCGGAGCCGCGCTGTTGATCGGGTCGACCTCGTATCCGAAATCGGCCGCGACGATGTTATGGCCGTGCGTCGCGCCGTCTTCGGCAATCGTGGTGCCCCGGACGGCGAACGCGTAGCTTTTTTTCAGCCAGCCGAAATCTCCGCCCGGAGTCCTTTGCAATGGAGGCACGCCTGCCGGCATGTCCGCCGACGCCGTGCTGATGTGGTAGCCGGAAGGACCCGCGTCTCCGGCATGCTCGTGGCAGGACAGGCATGTCGAGCTCTGGTCGCTCCCGATCAGCAGGGAGGATCCGGAGGAATTCGGGCCGTGCATGCTGTGGCAGCCGCCGCACTCGGCCACCCCGCCCGAGTGGAACGCGTATCCGGGAGGAACAAGGAAAAACCCGAGGAGCATGGAGAAGAAGATGAGGGGGACAGACGATCTCATGGTCTCGTCTCCCGAATTGCGAGGAAGGGGGCCTTTCGGCCCCCTTCCGGTTGCAAGGCTACCCGGTTCGAATCAGTCTTGCGCGTGGCACTTGTTGCAGAGCACCCGCTGGTAAGACGCGAACTGGGTGACCGGGCGGTCATAATATCCGGCCGCCGCCTCAGCTGTCGAACGTCCACGTTCCGTGGTCTGGTAGACGCCGTTCTTCACCATGAACTCGTTCTCCATGTTCCACCGCAACATTTCCGGGAAGCCGGTAGCGTGCGCCCGGTGGCAGGACATGCAGTTGACCTGGTCGGTCGAGCCGGGCCCGCCGAGCTGGGCATCGGTATTCAGCGCATGACTGGCAAGCACCGTATAGTCATTGGTGTTCTCGGAGAAGGGAACGAGGGAGGTGAACGAGGATGCTGCCGAACCGGTCATGTCGCCGGATTTCACGTACGTGCCATAAACGCCGGCGATCGTGGAGCCGAGCCCCTCATCCACCGGGTGGACGTAATTGCCTGTGCTGTGCATATCGCCGTGGCAGGCCCCGCACCAGTTACCCCACGTCGAGTGCCCGCCGGTCGCGGCGACGCCGTACGCCGTGCGGGTCTGGGTCACCGCCTCGGTCCGGTTGTATGCGGAAGGAGTCTTCGCGGCCGGAACGCCTGTGAACGGAGCCTTCGAATAGCCCGCGCCCGCGAGGAGCCGGTAGGCGCCTACCGCCTGCCCGGCGGCGGGAACTGCGGAGGTGTTATACGAACCGGAGCCGATGATCGGCGCGCCGGCCGTTGCGACGGTCCCGTCGGACAGCCTGCGGTACTTGCCGTGGGGATCATGGCAGGAGTTGCATGCGAGGTTCGAGGCCGAGAATGTCCCGCCCGGCGCCGTGGTGTTGTGCGGGTCCGCAGCGTACCCCTTGTCCGCCGCCACGATGTTGTGGCCATGGGTCGCGCCGTCCTCGACGTTCGTGGTGCCCCGCACGACGAAGGTGTACGTTTTCTTCAGCCAGCCGAAGTCGCCGCCCGGGGTCCGCTGCAGCGGAGCCGTGCCCGCCGGCATATCGGCTTCCGCGGTGCTGACATGGTAGCTGGAGGGGCCGGTGTCCCCTGCGTGCTCGTGGCAGGAGAGGCAGGTCGAGCTCTGATCCGTGCCGACCATCAGGAACGATCCGCCGGCGGCGGGGCTGTGCATGCTGTGGCAGCCGTTGCACTCGGCGACGCCGCCCGAGTGGAAGGAATACGCCGTAGTGCTGATGCCGACCGCCACGAGGGCGGCCAGTACGACAAAGAGTGTGACCTTTGCGGCTTTCATCTCTCCTCCTTGGTTTTCTCCGGCAGCCGGGCCGTCCTTCCACTTTTCGAAGGACCCCTGGGCTTTGCGCCCCCACCTTACGATGGGTTTGCCTTTTTCGGAGGAGTCTGTTGGGTTGGCTGCTTCCACCAAACTTCCGGCAAAGTCGTTATTCGTCCCTCATTGCTTTCGGTCGGGCGCCCCCGATCCCCTGAACACCCCCTTTCCTTCATGAGTTGACCTCCCATCCTCCGGTTCAGTTGGAAGTGACGGAAAAAACCGACACTCCCCGGTTCCGTACCTGGGTGACGTAGAGTTTCCCGGCATTCCCCATCGCCACCTCGTTCGGCCGGATCAGGTTCCCGGGCTTGCCGCCCACGTACCCGAACTCCTGCAGGAACCGGAACTCCTTGTCGAAGACCATCACCACGCTGCGGAGCCGCTCCACCACGAGGTAGTTCCCCTGGTCGTCCTTCGCGATCCCGCACACCACCCCGAACATCCCGGGGGCGGAACCGGCCTTTCCGAAAGAACCCGCCACCTTCCCGTCCGGGGAAACCACGTACGCCTGGAACAGCACGGGGACGGTGAAAAGCATGTTCCCATCGGAATCCAGGTTGAAACCGAAGATCTCGGTATTTGGCCGATCCTTCTTGGGGATCTCGAGGATATCGGCAAGGTCGTACCCTTTCCGGTACACGCCGTTCCGGTCCGTGATGACGACCTGCATCTTGCCGCTGCTCAGTAAGAGGTATTCGCCGTCCCGGTAAAACATGTAATTGGGGAAGAACCCGGAAAATTCGATGGGCAGCCCCGTCACCGCCAGTTTCTCCTTCACTTCGCCCCGGTAATTGCACCGGATGAGGAAATATTTCGGGTCTTCCGGGTGGCTGAAATTGAACGACAGCAGGGAAACATCCCCCTTTTCGTCCACCGCCAGGTCGTAGATCGATTCCAGCTCGGCGTTATCCCCGAACCAGAAGAACTCCATACCGCTTTCATTGAAGACCCGGACGATGCCCCTCTCCACGACGTAAACTTCATCCCGCGCACGGTCCACGCGGACCCGCACCTCGTTGTAAGGCAATTTGCCGTGGAAATTCGCAAGACTGTACAGGAAGGTCGATTTCACCCCGGCGCTCGCCTGGGCCGGGAACGGGGCCAGGAACAGGGATGCCGCCAAGGCAATTACCAGGTATTTCGCTCTTTGGAATCTCAT
>DATDQD010000063.1:0-4216 GCA_035292425.1 Bacteroidota bacterium | reverse complement strand
TCGAATCGGGCGAGCTGCACCTGGAAGGGCTGGTCGCGTCGCTCGACGGCACGCGGATCTACCGCGGCAGGGTGAGGGGGAATCCCGACGACGCGCCGGCGCTCGGCGTCCGGCTGGCCGAGACACTGCTGAGAAGCGGCGCCGGAAAGGCGCTCGAAGGCATCCGACGTTGAACCCCGCCGCGGAACCCGCCATGCGACTGACCGGCATCTCGATCGCGATCACGCGCCCGGTGCACCAGGCGGGCGAACTGAAGCGTCTGGTGGAGAAAGAAGGCGGGCGCGCGGTCCTCTTCCCGACGATCGAAATTCTCCCGCCGGAGGACTGGGCGGGATGCGACCGTGCGATCGACGGGCTCCACATGGTCGACGGCCTCCTTTTCACGAGTCCCAACGGAGTCACCGGCTTCCTGGACAGGGCCGCGTCGCGCGGCGCCGACCCGGCTTCCCTCCGGGGAAAAAGGATTTACGCCGTCGGCGAGACGACGGCGCGGACGCTCGGGGGATACGGGCTCGGCGTGACGGCCATGCCCGGGCGGTTCACCGCGGACGACCTGGCGAAGACGATCAGCGGCGGAGACCTGAAGGGCCTCGCGTTCCTCTTCCCCACGGGGAACCTTTCGTCCCCGGCCCTCGCCGACAGCGTCAGGCTTCTCGGGGCGAAGGTGGACACGCTGATCGTCTACCGGACCTGCGCGCCGGACGCGCGAAACGTGGACGAGTTTTACCGCCTGGTCCGCGACGGCCGCGTCAGCTGGATCACGTTCACCAGCCCGTCCACGGTGAATAATTTCGCGCAGCTCTTTACCGGCGCGAGGGCCGGAACGATCAGGTCGATGACCCGCATCGCCGTCATCGGCCCGACCACGGCGCGCGCGGCCGAGGAGGCGGGGTTTCCGCCGGAAGCGGTTGCAGCGCGGTCGGGCGCGAAAGACATTGTCGAGGCGATCTGCGCGGTGGTCGCGCCGGCGAGGGCAGTACGATGACGCACGGAATATTTACGCCTCCATGAACGACTATCTCATCAGGGCCTGTTACCGTCAGGCGACCCCCCGCACCCCCGTCTGGATCATGCGGCAGGCGGGCCGATACCTCCCCGAGTACCGCGCGGTCCGCTCGAAGGTGGATTTCCTCACGCTCTGCAGGACCCCCGAACTCGCCGCGGAGGTCACCATTCAGCCCGTGGACATCGTCGGCGTTGACGCCGCCATAATTTTTTCCGATATTCTCGTCGTCCCGGAGGCGATGGGGATGCGGCTCACCGTCGAAGAGGGAAAGGGCGGCCCCCGCTTTTCCGGGAGAATCGGATGCCGGGCCGACATCGACCGTCTGGCGGAGCCGAACCCCAACGAGGAGCTGAAGTACGTGATGGACGCCCTCAGCCTCACGCGGAAGGAGCTCCGGGGCCGCGTACCGCTGATCGGGTTCGCCGGTTCCCCCTGGACGCTCGCCTGCTACATGGTCGAGGGATCGGGATCGAAGGATTTTTCCCGCGCGCTCGGCATGCTGAAGGACGTCCCCGCGGAAATGCACCGGCTTCTCGAAAAGCTCACGCGCTCGGTGACGTCGTACCTTGCGGCGCAGATCGAGGCGGGGGCGCAGGTCCTCCAGATCTTCGACACCTGGGGAGGCATTCTCCCGCCGGCCGCTTTCGGGGAATTCTCGCTGCGGTACATCGGGGCGATCGTCCAGGCCCTCCCGACGGACCGCGTGCCCGTGATCGTGTTCTGCAAGGACTGCGGCCACGCCCTGGAGCGGATCGCCGCGACCGGTTGTCAGACGGTCGGGCTCGACGCCGCGACCGACATCCGGTCCGCGCGCAATGCGGTCGGATCTCAGGTCTCGCTCCAGGGGAACCTCGAACCGGCGCTGCTCCGGTCCGGCCCGGAGGTGTTCCGGGAGAAGGCGGCGGAAATCCTCTCCGGATACGGAAAGGGAGAGGGGCACATTTTTAATCTGGGACACGGCATCCTTCCCGACACGCCGGTCGGGCACGTCAGGGAGCTCGTGCGTTTCGTGCAGCAGGAAAGCGGACGCTATCATTCACAACCACAATGAAAGGAAACAACATGGCAAGCAAGAAAGCGCTCATCGACGGCCTCAACAAGGACCTGGCGAACGAACTCGGGGCCTCGATACTGTATCTCTACCAGACATCGGTCGCCACCGGATGGGACGGCGAAGAACTGCGTGAATTCCTCTCACCCGAGGTCGCCGGCGAGATGACCCATGCGATTTTCCTCGCCCAGAAGATCGCATCGCTCGGCGGTACGCCGACGACACTCCCCAAACAGCATAAATGCCCCAGGAGCGTGAAGGAGATGCTCAAGTACGATCTCAGGCTGGAGCTCGAGGCGATCGAGAATTACCGCCTCCGGGCGATCCAGGCCGAGGAAGCCGGCGAGATCGGGCTGAAGATCAAACTCGAGGAACTCCTCCTCGACGAAACCGGCCACGCCGAACAGATCCAGAGGATCCTGAAGGGGATGTGAGCTCAGAACGCGTCGCGGTCGTCCTCTTCCAGCTGGGCGGCCCGGACTCCACGGAGGCGGTGGAGCCCTTCCTCTACAATCTTTTCTGCGACCCGGACATCATCGACTTCCCCGGGGCCTTTCTGGCGAGGAAACCGCTCGCGCGGTTCATCGCCTCGCGAAGGTCCGGGAGGGTCGCCGAACACTACCGCGAGATCGGCGGGAAGTCCCCCATCCTGGACCTCACCAATGCCCAGGCGGCGGCGCTGAGAGCCGCCCTCGCCCCCCACGTCGAGGCGGAAGTGTTCGTGGCGATGCGCTACTGGAAACCCTTCACCGCGGACGCGGCGCGGAGCATCGGCGAGGGAGGATTCGGCCGCGTGCTCCTCCTCCCGCTCTACCCCCAATACTCGAAGGCGACGACGCTCTCGAGCATGAGGGAATGGCGCCGGGAAGCCCTGCGGGCGGGCCTCGCCGGCGTCGGGGAGGATTCCGTCTGCTGTTTCTACAACCACCCGCTCTATATCCGGGCCCTCGTCGAAAACATCGATAAGACCCTGCGGACGTTCGACGGGATACCGGCTCATGAGATCGACCTCGTCTTCAGCGCGCATGGGGTGCCGGTCTCGCAGGTGAAATCCGGCGATCCGTACAAGATGCAAATTGAAGAAACGGTGCGGCTGGTCCGGGGATCGGGCGGGTGGACGTCCCCGGGCGCCCTCTGCTACCAGAGCAAGTTCGGCCCCGCCGAATGGCTCAAACCGGGCCTGGATGCGACGATACGCCGCTTGGCCGCGGCCGGCCGGAAAAACCTTCTGATCGTGCCGGTCTCGTTCGTCACGGACCACATCGAGACCCTTCACGAGATCGACATCGAGGCCCGCGAAGAGGCGCATCGCCTCGGCGTCACCCGGTTCGACATGGTCCCGGGTCTGAATTCCAGCCCGACGTTCATTTCCTGCCTCGCGGAGCTGACGCTCGCGGCGATCCGGGGCGCTCCTGCCGGCACGGAGACATGCAGGGGGGCCTGCACAAGGACCTTGCCGGCGGTAACCCCGTCGCTCTGTCCGCACTGGGATCGGAAGGACGTCCTCCGGCGCTGAGCGGCCGGGATATCCTCCCCGGCATCCTGTTTTTTTACGAAAAATCTTCGTACATTCCCCCGTTCAATTCATCCCCCGATTCGAAACGAGCTCTACAAAGGAATACTCCCATGCCGAACTCCAAACCCCGGGCCGTTGGCGCGAAGGACGACAGGCCGGCGATGCCGACCGACGGTAAGAACTCGCTCACGGTCGTCGACAATCGCACGGGCAGGCGGTACGAAATCCCCATCGAGAACGATACCATCCGGGCCACCGACCTCCGCCAGATCAGGACGAAGGACGACGACTTCGGGATGATGACCTACGACCCGGCCTTCCTGAACACGGCGGCGTGCAAGAGCACCATCACCTACATCGACGGCGACAAGGGCATCCTCCGCTACCGGGGGTACCCGATCGAACAGCTCGCCGAGAAGAGCAACTACCTCGAGACGGCGTACCTGATCATTTACGGGGAACTGCCCGCGAAGAACGAATCCGAGGCGTGGGTCGACGAGGTGATGCATCACACCCTCGTGCACGAGAACATCAAGAAGTTCGTGGACGGGTTCCACTACGACGCGCACCCCATGGGGATGCTCATCAGCTCCATCGGCGCCCTCTCGACCTTTTACACCGACGCCAAAAACATCCACGACCC